>DATDYA010000021.1:0-13779 GCA_035289165.1 Patescibacteria group bacterium | reverse complement strand
GCCATTCAAGCCGGTCGTGAAGTGCGTATCTTCGTTAGACCAAACGATGTGGACGATTATTCTGCCTTCCAATTAGCAAAAGACGTGGCCAGAAAGATTGAACAAGAATTACAATACCCTGGTGAAATACGTGTCACGGTTATTCGCGAAACCCGGGTGGTGGAATATGCAAAATAATTGTTTTCACACCCCGCAAATCGGGGTGTGGACAACTTATTTGTCAATCTAGCCAAAAAAAGGCTGACGTGGTATAATTAGAGTAGCTAACACGGGCGATAAGCCCATAGCACCTTATCTTTAATCAAGAAAGGGGGTGACACTATGAATAAAGCAGAATTAGCTCAAGCCTTAGCAGAGAAATTAAACGTCTCCAAACGTGAAGCAGAAGACATGTTGAACACTTTGGTAGATTTAATCACCTCTACTCTAAAGAAAGGCGACGAGGTTGTTTTGACCGGTTTCGGTGCTTTCAGCGTAAAAATGCGCGCTGCACGTACTGGCGTTAACCCACAAAACCCTTCACAAAAGATCCAGATCCCAGCTGTAAAAGTACCAAAATTCAAGGCTGGCAAGGCTTTAAAGGATTCTTTAAAGTAAACCCATTTCAAGCAACAGAAAAATCCCTCAAGGTAATACTCTGGGGGATTTTTTAATAACCAAATAATGTTGACTACTCTAAAAAAATATGGTATAAATTATCGGTCGCTGCGAGAGAAAGGGGTAGTGCACAGCGGGACGGGGGTGACGCCGCTGACGCCACAAGCACGCCTGAGCCCAGGGTCAGGACGCTAGCTGGCGTCTCACGACGCCCCCACCTTCATCCGAGTGCCCTGTCTCTCGCAGCGCACTCTCATGGCCCCATCGTCTAATGGTTAGGACATCTCGCTTTCAATGAGAAAATACGGGTTCGATTCCCGTTGGGGCTACCATTCGAGAACTCTACTAAATTAGTAGAGTTTTTTGTTTTATTATAGAGAAGATATTTGGTTCGATTAGGCTATATATTAAAAATTATATTTTAGCCTAACCTTCTGAATACCCCTATAAGAATCGAATTTTTTGATTAATTAAGGCTTTTTTGTTAAACTACATTAAATAACTATCCTTTATGCAAAATTTTAACGGACAATACGCTGGGATATTGTTAGAAACAAAAAACAAAGAAATAATTCTTCAGCAAAGGGACACTAACCCTTCGGTTATTAATTCTGGTAAAATTACTACTTTTGGCGGCTCTGTAAAGAGCACGGAAACGCCAAGACAGGCCGCCGCAAGAGAATTACAAGAAGAACTATCTCTAAAAATAGATCCCAAAGAATTTGTTGATTTTGGTGTATATACAAAAGACAAGGATACTCACGGACAAGACCGAATCTGTAATATATCTTTATTAAGGAATATTTCTACAGATAAACTCATAGTAAACGAGGGCATCGGGTTTGTACTTGTATCAGAACAAACAAAACTCGAAACTTTAAACTTAAGCGTCCTGACAAAAGAAATTTTGCATGATTACTTTAAAAAATAAAAACTTTAGTTGATAGTTTACAGTAAACTGTCAACCTGTTAAAACAATACTTCAACTACCTATGAAAAAAGCCTATATTATCCACGGTTGGGATGGTAGCCCGAACGAACCGATGCATAAATGGTTGAAAGTCAAACTCGAGAAACAAGGTTTTCAGGTCTTTGCTCCGAATATGCCAAGTCCCGCAAGACCAGAAATTAATCCCTGGATTAGACATATTCAAGACATCGCTTCTCCTGACCAGGATTCGATATTTATCGGCCACAGTATTGGGTGTCAAGCAGTCTTACGATACCTTGAGACATTAAAGCAAGAAGTGGCGGTGGCCGGGGTGCTATTAATCGCCCCTTGGATGGAGTTAGACAAAAATACTTTAGAGGAAGAAGGTGAGGAATCCAAAGAGATTGCGAGGCCGTGGATGGAGACGCCAATCGATTTTAAAAAAGTTAAACAACGTGCTAAAAGTTTTACAGCCATATTCTCGGATGACGATCCGTTTGTACCCTTAACACAAAAAGACTTATTTACAAAAGAATTAGGGGCTTCAGTTGTGACCGAGCACAACAAGGGACACTTTACCGATAGCGACGGTGTTAAGGAGTTACCGGCGGCCTTGGCCGCGGTTACAGACATGATGAGATAAAATAAAAAATGTACACTAAAACACCCAGACTAATCCGGGTGTTTTGAATTTAGGCTATTTCTGACGTTTTTGTTTAACTTATTTATTTAAAACCAATTCGGCCTTCTTCTCCGCTGTAGAAAAATCATATAGCTGGACGACATTTTTTTGAACATAGGTGGTACCATCGTAATTATAGGCATATTCATAATTACGGCCGAAGATCGCCAAATGGTCTTTGATAACAGTAATTTTGTCTATAGTATGTCCAATATCATCGCGCGGAATACTGCCGGTCAAAACAAACCCAGCCGCCTCATTAAAGCGATAAATCATAATACCGTCAAAGGTTTCACTCGTGGTAGTCGTACTGTCGCTGTCCCAAACAGTAGCATAAAAAGCAATGTATTTCCCGTCTGAAGAAGCTATGATGTCATCGGGATAATTACCGAGCCAACTATTTTTCTTGCCAAGACTTAATTCTGCTAAGGCATTCGGTATGTAATGGTTGGCTAAATTAAACCAACCCAACTTGATCCCTTCGTCTGGATTGAAGCCCGGCGTCGACGTCGTATAGCTGGCATTAGACCCAAACCCCAGAACAAAATCTTTTTTCAGCGGCACAGTTTTCTGGACATAGTCCGGGTAACTAAATTGACCAAAGCTGAAGGGGGTATGGGGGTTAGCCAAGTTAAAGATGACGCTACCTTTTTCCGTTGCGTAAAGTATGGCGCCTTGCAACTTTACTTTAGCAATTTTATCTTTATACTCAAGACCACCGACTAGTGCATTGGTAACAGCATTCTCATACCAACCAAGCTTGTTTAGATGACTATCAAAAGTAAACAACGAGGCACTCCTTTCGTTATGGTTATTCGGACGGCTAGAAACTACCGCTAAATTACCACCGCTGAATTGCAGAGCACCGTAATTAGCAATTACTCCAGGCACGGTATTGCTACTATCTAAAATAAATTTTCCGCCGGCGAGATTAAATTTATATATTTCAGTTTTAGCGGCCGGATCATTTAAAAACTCGGCTACTGACCGGTCGTTAAAGTTTAACGATAAAAGATACAGGCTGTCCCCTTCAAATATAGGACTTTCCGTCGAGCCTAATATCGTCCGATTAATAACCTTTCCGCCGTTTAAGGGAACACTAACCAGAGAGAGGTAACGCGAGCCTAAAATTCGTCCGACGTATTCGACTTCGTTACATTGTTTTAAATTAATTTTAGTTTCTTTTCCTGTACCGATTTTGTCTTTATAAGTAAAAGGTAGAAAGTCAGAACTCTTGTCGGTAGTCTCGAAATTCGTTGCGCCACCGACTAGGGCTAAATAGAGATAACCATTTTTGGCTAAAGAATCCTTTACCGACCCGTTTAAAACGACTGTTCTTTTTAAAACTGGGCCGGCCGGGTTAGCCAAAGAATAAATATATAACCGTGTCTCATACCAGTCAACTTTGTTACTGGTATATTTTCGAGTATAAACGAAAAGATTGTTTCCAGATATCCCAATATTTTCAACATCGGCCGTTGAATCTGGTAAGGAAATCTCCTGAAATGCCCGCCAGTTGCCATTGTTTGTTCTCGTGAAAACCGCACCCTTACCGCTAGTCCTTAAAAAGTAATAGTTATGATCACGATAGGAAACTAAAAGATTTTCGTTTTTTAACTCCACATCATTAAGAGTAGCATACTGTAAATAATTTTCAAAAAATATCGCCGCCACAGTGTTTGGCACTTTGTTAAGTGGCTGGGACAAAAGGCTTTGCAGTGCATTGTCGTTTTCGGCCATCTCAACTTCTGTTTGGTAGTGGTCAGTATCATCTTTTAGTTTTTTATCTAGAGCCGCACAAGAAGCAAACATTTTGATTCCTCGTGGGGCAACGGCTTTGACGGCGGCTGGCGCAATATATTTTTTTGCCCGAAGATCAAAGCTCCCTTTTTTACATTCGCTATTTCTAACACTTACCGCCGCAGGATTAGTCGGGCAGAACCCGTTCTTAATTTCCCATTCATCCGCATAACCATCATAGTCGGTATCAATATTCCAAGGATTAATACCATATTTACTCCAATCGCTACGTAACAAACGATTAACTTCACCAGCGGCCATGGCCGGAGCAGACGCAGCAAAACCTAGGATAAGGCCCAAAAAAACTAAAAATAACTTAGTCATATGTATATTATGAATTATACGGTATATTTTAAGCCTAAAACCAAAAAAAGTAAACCGACTGGGGTTTACTTAATTAAGATCTAATGCTAAGATTAAACAAATTACTAAACTTCTTATATGCCACATGACTCCGCACAGCCAGCCTGGATCGATCGCTCACCGAACCACGAAGCAGAGGTAACACCAGAATATTTTTTTGGTGATAATTACGTAGTTGTCATCCAACCCGGCACAGTTGCCATCCTCTTCGTTGATAACCACAACAATGCTTACTTAAATTCATACAACGAAAGAGCTGGCGAACTAAGCATACATGGCCAATTATCCTTTGGTGAAGCTGGATTAGAAATAAAAAATTATTCCAGTTCGAGTGGTGAGCCGCTTCAACAAGGCGTTACCACTGCCGTAGGTGTAAAATACCTAAAATCTTTTTTGGTAAGAAATGTCCCCGGCCATAACCAAGCAGAAAGAGAGTTGGAAGCTGTACTCATGGCTAATTACCAAAAGATTCGTACAACCAAAGCTCGCGGAGGATTACATACTGGACGCGACAGACTTTTGAACAACCCGGGCGTGGCACAATATCTTAAAGATAAACAATCCCCTTCATAATTGGCGAGGATCGCCTTATTTTCCTTTTACCTCTTCCCAACGTTTCTTAAACTCGCGCTTCAGAGCGTTAGCATCCTTTTTAAGCATTTCTTCTTGCTCGGCATAAGAATCTACAACAGTATCGACAAGATTTTCATAAGTCGACCGAGTTAATTTTTTTGCTCGGGTGATCTGGCTACTGATTCGGTCCCAGATAGCTGCCACTTGATATCTAATGTTCTCCGCCTGCTTTCGACCGTTGGCAGTGCGAGTTAGATAAAGAGCGGTGCCAATGGCTGCCAACGCGCCAATAGATCCACCAACGAGACGATTACGATTTTTCTTTTCCATAGATTTAAATTAAATAAGTAAACTATATTTTTACCGTAACAGTAGACCATCAACCTGTCAATTGTTTTTAATATAATTATAGCTATAATTGAGTAGATAAAGCCAAATATTGACTAAAATCCATTTTCTAGATATACTGGCTTCAGTTTTTGTATTTGTCAGGGTAGCTCAGACGGTTAGAGCACAGGATTCATAACCCTGAGGTCGGGAGTTCGATTCTCCCCCCTGACACAGAGATTAAAAAATATGTTTATCCTCGGCATTGAGTCATCTTGTGACGACACATCCGCGGCCCTTCTTGAGTGCAGTCAAAAGGGTTGTTTTGTTATTAATGAAAAAACCGCTTCACAAATTGAAATCCATAAAAAATATGGTGGGGTAGTACCGGAAATCGCCGGACGTATGCATGCGGAAAAAATCGTACCTCTAATTGAAGAAGTTCTCATGGACCAACCCCGCCCCGAAGCCATTATGGTAACCGCCGGTCCTGGTCTTTTAACCGGGCTTCTGGTTGGGCTCGAGGCCGGACGAGCCCTCGCGGCTGTCTGGAATATCCCCCTGATCCCAGTCCACCATTTGAAGGGGCACATTCTATCGGTTGAATTGAATTCCGAAGAGCCCATCACCTACCCAGCCTTGGCTTTAGTGGTAAGCGGCGGCCACACTTCTTTGGTGTATTTAGAAAAAGAAAACGATTATAAAATTCTTGGCCAAACCAGAGACGACGCTGCTGGTGAATGTTTTGACAAAGTCGCTAAACTACTAGACCTCCCTTATCCGGGCGGACCACAAATTTCTAGCCTGGCCCAGCGCGACAAGATTGATGCTATACCGTTTCCACGACCAATGTTGGATAGCGGTGATTATAATTTTAGTTTCTCCGGTTTAAAAACGGCTGCCCTGTATTGGCTCCGCGACAACACTCTCACTCGTGCTACCACCTTAGAAGATTTTTGTGCCAGTTTTGAACAAGCAATTGTGGATACTCTGGTGGCAAAAACAATTAAAGCCACACAAGAATACCGACCTAAAACAGTAATCTTGGGCGGAGGTGTGGCCGCGAATAAAAAACTGCGGCTTTCGCTTGAAAAAGCATTAGCGGATCTGAACCCAGAAATTTCTTACCGCATCCCCGCTCTGCCGTATTGTATGGACAATGCCGCTATGATTGCGGTTGCCGGTTATCACGAGCTTAAAAAAGAAAAGCCTCCCCGTCTAGAGGAAGCGCGAGCGAATCCCAACTGGGGGTTGGAATAAACTTAATCGTAGATGGATTCGGAATACAAAATTTTGAAGATACAATAGGAATTTAAAATAACCATTAAATAGCGAACGCCAAGAACTATGAATACGTAAGTAGCAGTAGGATAATTTTGTAAAAAAATTGTTTCCGCCCAGATAGCCGGCAGCACCAAGGTGTAGCCAAAGACAACCAACCCGAAAATAGATAGCCCGAGGAGCGGTAAGACGCTCTCTTTTTTTTCTCGTAAATTTTTCCAACTAAACCTTGCCCAGAAATCTTCACTCGAAACTTTCTTTAAAAAGGGACCAACGAGAACCAAAACAAAGGTAGCCAATGCCAGGGATAAGAAATGGAAATTGATTGTTTGGTAAATACCCTTTGATTCGAGGGGGTTAATGAAATAACTTAAAATCGGCCATATAAAATTAAGGAGAAGAAAAACTAGGGTGGTTATTTTGTTCAACTTATTTTTAAAGAGTGACCCCAATCCAACCCAAAGATTAAAGGCAAAAGCCCAAGAGACAAAGATGCCTCTCGCCCACCAGGGCGTAGTAGGAGAACCAGTTTCGGAATAAATTAGGATAATAATAAATACCGGTGACAAACCGAGTAAGACGATGTTTAACAAAGTAATATACCGACTAAATTTTTGCATAAGTTTACAGGACGTTATACCCGACAAGCATTTTAAGCTCATCAAAAAGAGCGGGGTTGCGATCTGCCTGGTAAGAAGTTTTAATTAGTTGAGTACCAACCTTTAAATATACCGTCTCTTTCCCCGGGTACTTTGCCAAGATAGATTTAATACTATCAGATTTTGACTTAACGTCCACGGGGTAAAAATTTAAGATTAGCTCATCTTTTTCTTCTTTTTTTACTGCTGTTTGTTGCTTGCTAGCTTCGCCGGCACTAAAGGCTAGTTGATTAGCCAAACTTCCGACGCTCTCTTTAGTCATTAGATAGGCTTTCTCAACGAATAATTTATCATCCCCTTCTTCTTCAGATGTTTTGCCGATAACACAAACGGTTTTACCTTCAATCCACACATCCTTGGTGGTTTCGTAGGTACGAGGAAAAACTAACAGCTCCAAACTTTGCGAAGTGTCCTGGATGGTGACGAACATCATCGGCTTACCGCTGCGGGTAATTTTTTTCTTGGTGGCGTCAATAACGCCACCGACAACAACCCAAGTATTGCGTGGCTGGTGAGCAAGATTCTTAATTGCTATCAGATGCTTGCCCAAAGCTTGTTCAAAAAAAGTAAACGGGTGGGCGGTAACATACAAACCTAGCAATTCTTTTTCCCAGGTTAGTTTATCGGCCTCGATCGCGTCAGGCGCCGGGTCAAGACGAACGTGGTTATCTAATTGCAAAGTAGAATTAGTAAACAAGGAATTCTGTAAACTATTTTTTTGCTCTACAGTATGGTGGATGAAAGCTAGGAGATTTTCACTATTAGCCAATAATAACCCGCGATCGAAACCAAAACTATCCAAGGCACCACATTTAATTAAACTCTCTAAAGACTTTTTATTCAGGTCTTTGTCCTGCACGCGGCTTAAAAATTCTTCCAGATTTTTGTATTTACCACGTTCTTTGCGTTCATGATAAATAACATCCGCGATATGCTCACCGACATTTTTAACACCCGAAAGTCCAAAGCGGATATGTGCTTCCTGACCATTCTCCCAGCCAACCATAGCAAAATTCTTGAAACTTTCATTAACATCCGGTGGTTTAACTTCAATGCCCATTCGCCCACATTCGTGGATAATAGCTGGCACCTTGTCGATGTCTCCGCTTTCCGCGATCAAAACGGCGGTCATATATTGGACCGGGTAGTTAGATTTTAGATAGGCGGTTTGGTAAGCGACAACACCGTAACTAGCAGCATGAGAGTTGTGAACTACAAAATCGTTGGCGACAAAATTGTGATCACCCGGAATCTCCAAGTCATATGTATCTTCTGTGCCTTTCGGTTTGATACTGACAATTTCGTCCCAATATATATCCGACTGTCCATAATCAAGAAGTAACTTTGAACCAGAAATTTTGCCCAATGCTTCAATAGTTTCACGTAAATAACCTTTTTTCTTCTTGTCTTTAAACAGAAGTCTTGGGGCGATACCTAATTTTTTTAACGATCCTAATTTTACATTATTCTTTTTTAATTCCAATTTAATAACATCTAAGATCTCGACAGGGACGATATCTTTACTCCCCCGTGCCGCTCGTTCGGAAATAGAACCGTTTATTATCTGATTATTCGACATTAATTGTTTCCAAATATGCTGTTTATGGCCAATAAGGTGAGGAGCGACGTACCGATCAAACAATTTCCAATTAGTATAACGACTAACATTGACTGTATAGCCCGGCCGTACGCCACCACGATATTTAAATGATTTGGTATGTAGGGTGCCGATAATCCCGAGACGCAATAGTAAGTGCTGCAGCTGACCAGCGAGAATCTTGGAACTGGTGGCATAGTAAACCTGGCTGTCATTTGCTACATGTATACAGCCATCGCCTTGCCATAAGGCTCCCATAAAAATTCCGAGGTCAGATTTACTAAGTCTAAAAATAATATTCGGTATTATTTTTTCAGTTGCTTTTTTGTCGCACAGACCAAGCTCTTTCAGCCAATTACGGAGTTCATCGCCATTTTTTTGATTAGTTTGACCAACATAAACAGATAGGGCCGGTTTGCTATCATCGATAGTAATTTTAACATTACGAAAACCTTTTTTAACATGCTTAACAAAATCTTTTACCTCGTCAGACACGGTAGAATAATAATAAACTCCATGGGGGTGGCATAAATTGCCTTCTGACAAAAGATAGCCCAAAACTTTCAATTTTGAAGCAGATAATTTTGCAGACGCGTTGTGTTTAATTATTCTCGGCGTGGCCACCAAACTACCGGTTTTTAATTCTTTAAGTCTTTTCCACCCAGCAAAAGTAAGGAATCGGTGTTCAGAAGTAGTTTTAATAAGCCTGCCAGACCTTGTCTTTAATTCCCATACACGCTTACGACCATTAGAATAGACCTTAATGCTTTTACTGACAGACAATTTTTTATTAACTTGTAAACTCAAAACTTTGACATTGTTTTTCTTTTTATATATTTCGGCAATGGTTTGGATTTTCCCTGTGTTAGGATCTACTATTTTTGTATCACCCGCCAAACACTTGTTAAATCCATACGCCGCAAAAGGCTCAATTCTTTCCCACAGAACATTGATCTTGCCTTCGGAAACTTTACCAATTTCTTTACAGCCTTTAAAGAATTTTTCTTTTTGCTTCATCATTTCCTCGGGAATTTTCTTACCCATGGCTTTGCGAAACTTATCCGCTTCTTCCCAGTTGTAACCAGCCAAATTAATCGCCGTTAGTAGTACGTCATCTTGGTAAACAATGAGACCCAAAGACTGATCGAGATAATCTTTCATTCTTGGGTCGATGTAATCTACTTCCCCCGGATTGTTCTTGCGACGGATATATTCCGGAATAGATTCCATGGGGCCTGGACGAAATAAGGCGACCATGGCCATAATGTCAAAGATGGAAGAGGGTTTTAATTCCTTTAGATAACGGGTCATGCCAGAACCGGAAAGCTGGAATACACCGACAGTTTCACCCCGAGCCAACATTTCATAGGTTTTCTTATCATCCCAAGGATAAAGATTGTAAATATCTATTTTAACCCCCGCCGTCTTTTCAACAATTTCTACCGCGTGCCCCAAGATCGAAAGGTTGCGGATCCCTAAGAAGTCCATCTTTAAAAGCCCGGCATCTTCAACCGCGTGCATTTCATACTGGGTGGTGATTCTTCCACCACCAACTTCATACTGGATAGGAGTGAAGTCAGTCAGAGGAGTTGGTGAGATAACTACGCCGGCCGCGTGAATCGAGGTATGACGAGCACAACCTTCAATTTTCTGGGCTAAATCCAAAAGTCGCTTTACCTGTTGATTGGAGTCATAAAGTTTTTTTAAATCCGGTTCTAAGGATATTGCCTTTTCAATCGTCATGTCAAAACCTTGGGCGCCAAAGGGGATAAGTTTGGCCACTTGGTCGCAAAAAGAATACGAATAACCAAGCGCGCGGCCGACATCCCGGACGGCGCCGCGCGCCATCATAGTACCGAAGGTAATAATCTGCGCCACTTTATCCGCACCGTACTTTTCCGTGACATAGGCGATCATTTCATCACGGCGATCGTCAGCAAAGTCAGCATCAATATCTGGTGGCGAGGGACGAAACGGATTTAAGAAACGTTCAAAGGGAAGTTTAAAATACAAGGGGTTAACCGTGGTAATACCCATGGCGTAAGCCACGATGGAGCCAGCACCCGAACCACGAGTGGTTTCCACGATACCATGCTCTCGCGCATAACCCACATAATCTGATACCACGATAAAATACGGAGAATAACCTTTTTTGGCAATAATATTTAATTCATATTCCACCCGTTCTTTGACTTCGGGTGTAATTTCTAAAAGTTTGGCCAATCGCTCATACACCAAATCTCGCAAATGGTCATCGACGGTTTTATTGGGGGGTAAATCAATGTGCGGGAAATGCCAGGTGTTTAATTTAATCTCAATATTAACCCGTTCGGCAATTTTAACGGTGTTTTCTAAGGCCTCCGGAACATGCTTAAAGCGGCTGGCGACTTCCTCTCCTTTGGCTAAAGACAAATCTATCCCCACTTGAGTTGGCCGATCTGGTTCTTCAATCGTCCGACCATCACGAATACAAGTCAAAACATCTTGCGCCTCATCATCGCCCGGATCTAAGTAATGCGAATCACGAGTAACGATTAAAGGAACACCGGTTTCTTTAGATAACTCAACCAGTTTATTATTTAACTCCATTTGTCCGGACAAAGCCGGCAAATCCATGAGTTCTAAATAAAAATTCCCCACTCCAAATATCTCCTGGTATTCTAAGGCGACTTGTTTGGCTTTGGCCCAGTTGTTTTCTTTGCGGATAATGTGGGGAATCTCACCACCGAAACAAGCTGACGAGGCAATAATCCCCTCGTGGTATTTACGTAACAATTCTTTATCTAGCCGCGGTTTGTAATAAAAACCTTCAAGATAGGCGAGGCTGGCGAGCTGCATCAGATTCTGGTATCCAGTAAAGTTTGTCGCTAGTAAAATTAGGTGGTGATATTTATCATTCGGATCTTTGTCAAAACGACTCTTCGGAGCGAGATAGGCCTCTATACCAATGATTGGCTTTATCCCTTCTTTCAAACAGGCTTCATAAAATTCAATAGCGCCATACATGTTGCCATGATCGGTCAGGGCTAAGGCGGTAAAACCACGCGCTTTAGCCGCCTTAACTAGGTCTTTAATTTTAGGTAAGCCATCTAACAAAGAGTAGTGACTGTGGACATGGAGATGAACAAAATTCGACATAAATTTTATCTTTCTAGCCAAGCTATTCTACCGTAAACAAACGACAAAAGCAAATGAATTTTCCCGACAAAAAATCCCCCTAAAGGAGGATTTTTTATGTTTTGTTACTCCCCTCTAGTCCTTTTTATTTTTTAGTATTTCTTTTCTCATGTCACAAAGTTCATCTTGTCTTGCGCCCCATGCTTCATATGCTTCATCTGCAGGTTCAGACCCTGCCTTGTCGCTTTCCCACACCAGCCCACGTTGAAGTTCAACTTCCACTCCAACCCTTGCTAATTCTTCTTCAAGCGCTGGCAATTCATCCGCAGAATGATATTTGCGCCTACTTATGTTAAATTTTTCAGGAGAACCGTAGTCTGGAGGAAATACCTCGTTTTCGGATACCATATTTTTAAGGTTAAAAATAATAAATATATATTATCAAAAATATTATAAAAGTCAATACGATAATTTATACAGTACAAAAATATATGGTTATTAAAAACCAACTACTCATCTTTCATCACATCGATTATTTGTAAATATTGTTTCAAATTTTCAGGTAACCGATTAATAATTCTTTCAGCACGGCGGTCACATACTTCAATTTTAATCTTTTCTCCTTTCCCGATGGAAAGGAGAAGTTCAATTGAACGCTTTATTAGCAAACCTCCATACCCTCGGTCAGCATAGTCGGGCAAGACAAACACTCCGATTAAATGTCCGGGGGCGAGGAGAGAAACAGCCATAATTTGCCCACCCTCTCTAATAGCCAACCCCCGATCGGCTTTGTCAGCACCTGGCGCATTCCTATCGACAACGGCTTTTGCACCCCACCAGTCTTTTTCAGATTTGGTCTTTTTGATTGTATCCACCCAATTAAAAATTTCATCAGCGGTTATTGGTATTGGTTCATTAACCTTCTCTCCTATATCTCCCGAAGTTATTGTATCTCCTGCCATATGATAAACAAAAACTTATTTTATTTTTATACTTGGTATTTCCTGCTCTCTACCTTCTTTATTTTCTAAAAATTCACGGCCCATAGCGACACTGACCTCGTGCAGGGCTTCTTTGTAAGTCACAGGAGGCCGATCACGATCTAAATCTCTAATCGTACCGGTAAAGGGTGCGCGATTGGTTTCTACCTGTGATACTAATTCTGGAGCGAGCGCCCGGCCTTCACGCAAACAAGAATCAAGTTCTTCCCGCTGTTCGAGTGTTAAAAGCTCAGATTTGAATTCAGCGATAACATTTACGCCGTTGGCAGCGCAAAATTCTTTCCACGGTGCGAATTCTTCAGGATTTGAAGAAAGAATAACTGCGTCGGAGCACTCCTGTAAAATAACAGCATTTTGGTTGGAACGGCGCCCACCACAGTCCACCAAAACAATTGGTTTGTTTCGACGTAACCCGCGGATAGAAGTAACAAAAAAATTCATGGTAGGCTCATCAAAACTTCCTTTTTGACGTAGTTTTTTAACTAGTACTTGATCGGCTTCTGCCGACCACATCCCCTCACCGTCCGGGCAAGCCCTTTGTAAAAATGCTTTGCTACCTATGGTTTTTTCCGCCAATAACTGACGATATAACTCAGCTAAAAAAACCGACTTCCCACTATGTGGTGGGCCGACAAAAGCTACGGCCCGACCCAATTTTTCCTCTGCCATATTCATAGATGACTTAAAAATAACGATCTAACTTGATACTATAATACCAAACAACGGAAAATGCCGCAACAAAAAACCACTAGTTTTAACTAGTGGTTTTTTGATGTCTGCCCTCTCAAAGTCTCTCATCAAGTGGGAAACTTAGTTGGGGGCGCGGCCGCTTGCGATTGCTCGCAGGCGGC
>DATDYA010000020.1:0-5263 GCA_035289165.1 Patescibacteria group bacterium | reverse complement strand
AGACCCGGTCCAACGTTTTAGACATGATGAATTGTAATGGACGTTTGTTTACGGCTTGGATTGGTTATAACCAAGGCAGGCACGATAAACAGGAGATTGTATATCATTATGTAGATTTTGTCCAGAGGCATGTGCTGAGGGCGCGCTATTTGCAACAGGTTCGAGTCTTAGTATCTCTCAAAAATAGCAGATATAATGTTGGTTTAACAAACAAAAAAGAGGCTCATATTAGCCTCTTCCGTCCCAGTAGGACGGCAAACCGGAACAGTTGTTCCTCTTGTCGGGGATGTGGGACTTGAACCCACGACCTTCTGGTCCCAAACCAGACGCGCTAGCCAACTGCGCTAATCCCCGTAAACTGGTGCCGAGGGCGGGGATTGAACCCGCGACGCAAGGATTTTCCTTTTCTTAAGTTACCTTAAGGATCGGACTATCTCTTCACCCTGAATAAAATCAGGGTGTTGGGCGCTAAGGTGGAATTATTGTTGGCACTCATCCACTAGTCTCTACACCTTCCGGAGGAGTTAAAGCCGCTCCGGCTTGGCTCGGGATTGCCCATTTAGGGTTTCCCCGAATTCACCCAATTGTTTTCCCTGTCGTTACCGACAGGAGGACCGAAAACCAGTCCTTCGCTCTACCACTGAGCTACCTCGGCATTGTGACGCCAGTCGCGTCTTGTGGACCAAAGGAGATTCGAACTCCTGACCTTCGCCTTGCAAAGGCGTTGCTCTACCAGCTGAGCTATTGGCCCAAAAAGCAGAAATACTATATCAGTTTAAGATAATAAAGTCAATGCTGGTTAAGCTTATTTTAACATAAAGTAGGGAAATGGTATAATAGGTTAATAAAATAAATTTTATGAATGAACTATATTATTTTGGTCAAATCGTTTTAGCAGTTGTTTTGGGAGCGGTACTGGGTTGGCAACGGGAAAGACAGGGGCGGGCGGCAGGACCCAGGACTTACGCTTTAGTAACCGGTGGGTCAGCTCTTTTTACCATTTTATCTTTGTCAGTTTTTGGTTCAGACACTTCACGGGTGGCCGCCCAGATCGTAACGGGTATTGGTTTTCTTGGTGCGGGTATGATTATTCGTCGTGGCAACCACATTGAGGGGTTAACAACCGCGGCTGGTCTTTGGATGGCGGCGGCAATTGGTATGGCTGTGGCGGCGAATTACTATATTTTAGCTGTTTTAACCACCGCTTTTATGCTCCTCCTTTTTATGCTAAACGACCGCAAACTGAAGGGGGAAGAGCCAATTATTTCTGAAGATAAAGACCTGGAATAGCCAAGAGAGCCTTGAATATTGACTTTTTTCCTCGTTCTTGCTACTATAGACGCGTAATTATAAGCCTTTGGTCTTTTTTTCCGTATGCTCCGTGAAAAGAAGACAGTTGTTTACTAATATTTTTTTGTTATGCAAAAATACGAATTACTCTTGATCTTGCCTGGTACGCTTGATGACAACGAAGCAGAAAAGAGATTGGGTGAGGTGGTAGAAGTGGTAAAAGAACATAGTGGAGATGTCGAAACCAATAACCAAGGCAAGAATCGCTTGGCTTATCCGGTTAAGCAAATTCGCTACGGGTATTTTTATACCATCGTCTTTGAAGCCGAACCAGCCAAAGCTCGTGAACTTCAAGATAAGTTACGTTTAATGCGCGATCTTCTTCGTGCCATGATTACTCATTTCAACACCAATGTTTCTACTAGCCAGAAGATTAATTATACGACTAATGCTATCGGTGTAACGACTATGCAGGAACAAGAAGAGCCGGTAAAGAGAGAAGAAAAGAAAGAAGAAATTGACGTGGAAGATATTAACAAGAAGTTGGATGAGATTTTGGATGGAAATATTATTTCTAATTCCTAAATTTAATTTATTCTAACTTTAATAAGTATGATGGACCTAAACCGCGCCACCATCCTTGGTCGGTTGACCCGCGATCCAGAATTGCGCAGTTTACCAACTGGTAAATCTGTGGCTGTACTCGGAATCGCAACGAACCGTCAGTGGACTGACCAAAATGGTCAGAAACAAAAACAAGTCGAATATCATCACGTGGTGTTGTGGTCCAAGTTGGCAGAAATTGCCGGCCAGTACTTAAAAAAAGGTGCTCGAGTATATATTGAAGGACGTTTGCAAACTCGAGAATGGGCCGCCCAGGATGGCGCCAAGAAAAACCGGACAGAAATTGTCGGTGAAAACTTGATCATGTTAGACTCCGCCCGTGGAGGTGAAAGTTCTAGTGGTGGAGCCGTTGCTACAGGGCAAGCCCCGAGCGCCGCTCCTAGCGAGCCAACCGACGAAGAGATAAAAGTTGAAGATATCCCATTTTAAATTGTAAGGAAATAATTACTAATCTATCGTTATGATGCCAGTTAAAAAAGATACTAAAACTAAAGAATGTTATTACTGCACCAACAATAAGTTGGTGGTGGATTACAAAGATGTAAACACTTTACGTCGGTTCGTTTCTTCTTACATGAAGATTGCTCCACGACGCCGAAGCGGACTTTGTGCTAAGCACCAACGACCAGTAGCGGCCGCCATTAAACGCGCTCGTGAGGCATCCTTAATGCCATACTTACCAAAGTAAAACATATTCCCTCCGGGCAAAAGCCAGAGGGATTTTTTCCGTTATTAATATTCGTAAATTATGGCTTCGACTTCAGAAATTAGGAAAGGTGTCGTCATTCGCAATCAAAACGATCTTTTTGTAGTGGTGGAGTTTCAACACATAAACCCTGGGAAGGGAGCGGCTTTTGTCCGAACGAGAATGAAGAATTTGAGCAACGGCAAGGTAATCGAAACTACCTACAAAACTAGTGAAAACGTGGATATCGTGCAGGTGCAGTTTACGACCATGCAGTATTTGTATAAAAGCGGAGATAACTACGCTTTTATGGATACCCAAAGTTACGAACAAATTGAAATGGACGGTGATTTGATCGGTCCTGATGCTAAATATTTAAAAGAAAGTTTGGAAGTAATTATTGGTATGTACGAGGGAAGAGCAGTCAGTATCCAGTTGCCAAAAAAGATTCAGTACAAAGTGGTGGACGCTCCACCCGCCGTGAAGGGCGACAGTGCTTCAGGAAACGTGACAAAGGAAATAATTTTAGATAACGGTCTCCATGTTCAAGCCCCAATTTTCATTAAAGAGGGCGAAGAAATTTTAGTTAATACGGAAACCGGCGATTATTCCGCTCGCGCTTAAAAAGACACAAAAGAAAACCCCGCCTCGTCGGCGGGTTTTTTTAGTTGTTAATTTCGTTCGTTAAACAATGGTATGATCCGCCGGCATAGCGGAAGTAAGTGAGAGGAGAGTAAAATCTTTTTATTCCCAAGGCCTTTAGTCTATCTTCTACACCGGGGGTCAAAAATTTGCCGGTGTTTACCAATACACCTGGCCCAGGTAAACAATTAACGTGGTAAGTACCAAGTTTACCGCCAGTACCAGATGAATCCATTGGACCGACTGTGATGAGTGGAATTTTTAAATTTTTTAATTTGTCCAAACTGTCTTCCCGAAACATGTTTTTTGTAATGATTAGGGCGGTCAATTCATTGTCTTTGTTTATGACCGGCGTCATGACCGTGTCTAAGTGGTAGCCGTGGGAGTGCAGTAAAATAAAGTGGTCGGGTTTGACAATGGATTTTACAAAACGCTGGCCTTTTTCATTCGAACGGGACAATCCGCCGAAGTAGTAGGTGCTGGTAGCAGTTTTAAAATAATAGACCTCGCCAAATTCAATGTAGGCGCCAGGCGGTGGAGTAATAATGGTTTTGTGGAAGCGGGTTTTAATAATTTCCGCCCAGGCATCGGCTTCCGGTCGGCGGTCTTTAACGCTGTAATTGGATTTAATCCAGTATTTTTTAAACAGGAAACCCGAGTCACGAATAAATACCCCGTCATGGTGTAAGGAATCCTCACGGTTTAGGTTTTCGGGGAATGGTAGGACTTGAAGTTTAAAACCAGCCTGACGCAAGGTGGTTAAGAAATTTTTGTGGTCGCGTGTTACGATTTTTTGATCAGGAATTATTTTGTGATCATGGGCGTAAACGGTAGCAAAGTTTAGACTATCATCGGTAAAGCCTTTGTGTATTGGGTAGCCGTTATAAAACGCGCCCTTAATTTCACCGTGAGCTTTCGGTAGCCCAACCACTAAAATTTTCGGAAAATTGTCCATGTTAATAATTTAGTTTAAAAAAATCCCCCGAGCTAGTCGGGGGAATGTGCTACATATCATCCTCAGTATCATCGTCGATATCGTCGGCATCTTTATCTTTTTCTTCATCTCCATCCCCATCTGTGTCGTTATCGTCGTTTCCAAGAGTTCCACCATCGAGAACGTCTTTGTCCTCGTCTCCGTCGAAAGTATTAAAGTTGGTATATAACATAAATATGTATTTAGATTGGGTCGGCTAATGGTAGCCGACATTGGAAAGAATTATACAGTATTTTGGGTGTTTGGTCAATATGTCAAAGCTGTGGCTGGGGATAAATTAGCGAGTGAGCTTGTTTTAAACCCATTTATCAATAGGTATAATGTATGCCTAGATTATATCTATTCTTTACACATCGTTTTCCTTTTTTACAGTATTTTAAAACTCCCCGGTGGGGAGTTTTGGATCGGCCGGTTTCTATTCTATTTACTTAATAATTGCTCAAAAACATCTGGGCGAAAACCAATAACTATTTGTCCGTTTATGTCTATTACCGGAACGCCCATTTGGCCACTTTTTTGAATCATTTCTTGTGCTTTGTTTTGGTCAGCACCCACGTCAAAATCTGTAAACTCGACACCCTTTTTTTTAAAATAATCCTTGGCCATATGGCAATACGGACAAGAGGTGGTTGAGTAAACTAAAACTTTGTTTTGCATACAATTTTTTTACTTATATTTACAAATTAAATTTTTTAAGTCGTTAATTAAGTTTGTTTTAACTAGCCCGTAGCATATTTTTTTCCCCTCTCTTTCGGGGGTGAGTAAGCCAGCCTCATTAAGACTCTGTAAGTGGTGGGAGGTGGTGGCAACACCTAGTTTTAGTCCCTTAGCTATTTCCGATACGCATGCCCTCTCTGTTTTAAAAATAAAACAGAGAATTTTTAACCGGTTAGGCTCTGACGCAGTTTGTAGCAGTTTTGTCAATGTTTTAAGTTTGCTATTGTTTAAAGCACTCATATTTGGTTCAAATGTATGTTTGAATGATAATATATTATAAATATAAAGTCAAGTGCCAGGGTGTTAATAAG
>DATDYA010000019.1:0-19130 GCA_035289165.1 Patescibacteria group bacterium | reverse complement strand
TTTAATTCACGAATTTTAGTATTAACCGCATCGATTGTCGCCTGGTCATCGGAGCGGCAGATAACTAAAACTTCTTTTAGTTCTTCCGGGTAGTCAATTTTAGAGACGGCTTCAATAGTTTCGCCAATGACCGTTTCTTCGTGTAAAGCGGGGATCAGGGCGGTAAAAGAAAACCGGGGAGAAATAAAGTGTTTGGGAGAAGTGCTTTTTCTTAGGTGCTCTGGTTTGTCCCAGACATGCAACATCCCAAAGATTGTGGCCAGACTTTGAACGGTCATGACGATGGAAAAGGTGGCAAAAATGACGAGTAAAAGATTGTTGGGCTGCCAAACAAACGGATGTTGATTAAAATAAATAATCGCGTAAACACCTAGGCTGGCCCCGACAAGAAATTTAATAACCCGTTGGGATTTATCCCAGCGGATGGCTAATGATTGGAAGATAAATTCAATGATATCTGAAATACCCAGCTTGGATTCTCCCAATGTTCGGTCGATGAAATTAATTGGAATTTCCGTTATCCTAGTTTCTTTTCGGAGTGCTTCATGTAAAAGGCGAATTTGGAAAACGTAACCGTTAACTTTGAGCTTGTCCCAGCGGATATTTTTAAGTATTTCAGTGTTAATCGCTTTGAAGCCGCTGGTACAGTCTTTAATTTTATGTAGACCAGCCAGATAACGGGCGACGAAGTTGGCGATTTGGCTGTTTAAACGTCGCCATAAGGGCCAATCGGCTGGAACCGTACCACCAGCGGTGTAACGGGAACCAATGACATAATCGGCGCCAGCGGAGATGTTTTTTAGTAATCGTAAAACATCTTCGGGACGATGAGAAAAGTCAGCATCCATTTGGATAATAACGTCGGCACGCATTTTTTGTTTGGCATGCTTAAAACCACGTAAGTAGGCACGGCCCAAGCCTTCTTTTTTCCCATAGAGGATTCGGACATTGTCCTTGTCTTTTTGGTAATTTTCAACAATTCTACCAGTACCATCCGGGGAGTTGTCGTCTACCACTAGAATATGAATTTTGTAAAATAATTGGTAGGCTTGTCCTTCGACGTATTCAAGGGCCCGGAGGAGGTTTAAAATATTCTCCCGTTCGTTATAAGTGGGGATGACGATAACGGCTTTTTTCATAGAGCGGGGTGATTAGGTAAATAACATACTAATCTAGTATATTTTTACTGAAACATACATTAGCAAACCTTGTCAAGAAAAATATAATCAGGTTTTGGCTTGGTTGCGCTAATTGTCCTTTCTGGTATAATATGAGTTGTTTTTAATATTGAATAATGTGGATAGCGCCAGAAAGCATTTTTTGGGAGTCGCAATTGACCATTTGTCGCTCCAAGAGGCCCGGGAGAAGTCGGAGCAGTTTTTGTTGAGTGAAAAATCGACTAAAATATTTACCCCTAATCCAGAGATGGTGGTGCTAGCGCAACAAGATCGTTCCTTTTGCGAGGTTTTGAATTCTGGCGATCTTAATCTTTGCGATGGGTTCGGCTTGTCTTTTTTGGGAGGATTCACCCGAATAACTGGTGTGGATTTTATGTTGGACTTGTGCGCCCGAGCCGAGGTGTTGGGGAAAAGTGTTTATTTACTTGGTTCTGGCCGGCGGGAGATTGTTGAAGCAGTAGCGTTAAAATTAAAAGAAAAATTTCCAGCTTTACAAGTCGTCGGGTTTAGTGAGGGGCCAGTTATTACTGTTACCCAGAAACGGAGAGAGGGAGAAACCTTATTTTATGGACTAGGAGTAAAAACTGTGGATAATCATCGCATCATCTCTCAAATTAACGAAAAACGTCCGGATCTTTTGTTTGTTGCTTATGGCATGGGGAAACAAGAGAAGTGGATTCAAGAATTTTTACCCCAATGTAAAAGTGTAAAAATAGCCATGGGTGTTGGCGGCTCCTTTGATTATATTGCTGGCAAAGTCTCCCGGGCCCCTTGCTTTATGCGTAAAATTGGGCTAGAATGGCTGTACCGGGTGGTTCGGGAACCGAAACGTTTAAGAAGAATATTTAACGCCACAGTAGTATTTTTTTATTATTATTTGCGCAGTTTTTTTAAGTAAAATTATGTATATTACTCGCTTTGCTCCTAGTCCGACTGGCTATCTGCATGTAGGTAGTCTAAGAACAGCTTTGTATTGTTACCTTTTGGCAAAAGAATCCGGCGGTAAGTTTTTGTTGCGGATTGAAGATACTGACCGAGAGCGATATGTTGAAGATGGTGTTGCAAATATTTTGCAATCCTTATATTGGGCCGGAATCGTACCAGATGAAGGGGTAAAACTTGATGAAATTAGCGGTGAGACAGTTCAAATCGGTGAAAACGGGCCATATATTCAATCCGAGAGACTGGATATTTATCGCAAGCATGTCGAGCAATTATTAAAAGCCGGGCAGGCTTATTATTGTTTTTGTACCGCCGAGAGGTTAGAAGCTTTGCGAGAAGAGCAACAAAAAAATAAATTACCAACGGGTTATGATGGGCATTGTCGAGGTATTTCATTGGAGGAAGCCAAGACCAAAATTGCTAATGGTGAAAAGGCGA
The DNA here is from genome assembly GCA_035289165.1 of Patescibacteria group bacterium. Classification (GTDB taxonomy): domain Bacteria; phylum Patescibacteriota; class Patescibacteriia; order Magasanikbacterales; family GWA2-37-8; genus DATDYA01. Next base: position 16,572 of record DATDYA010000019.1, on the reverse strand, counting down.
TTGTGCGTTTAAAAATGCCCAAAGAGGGCGAAACCGTATTTAATGATTTAATTCGTGGGGAAGTGCGGTTTAAAAATGAGTTAGTTGATGACCAAGTACTTTTGAAGTCAGATGGTTTCCCCACCTACCACCTGGCCGTAGTGGTGGATGACCATGAAATGAAAGTCAATCTGATCATCCGTGGTGAAGAATGGGTATCGAGCGTACCTAAACATATCCAGTTGTATAAATATTTTGGTTGGGAAGCTCCCCAAATGGCTCATTTGCCTCTGCTTTTGAATGCTGACCGATCAAAGTTGTCTAAGCGCCAAGGAGACGTGGCGGTAGGGGACTATCGGAGAAAGGGGTATTTGCCAGAAGCCATTGTGAACTTTGTGGCTTTGTTGGGTTGGAATCCGGGTACGGAAAAAGAATTGTTTACTTTAGAAGAATTGGTTAAAGAGTTTAGCTTGGAAAAAGTTAATAAAGCGGGGGCAGTATTTAACCTTCAAAAATTGGATTGGTTTAACCAGCAATACATTAAAAAACTTTCAAATGAAAAAATTGTCGAACGAGCCAGCGCTTGGATCGAGGAAGCGGGGTTGGGGGGAGTAGAAAAAGAGTTTTTAGCGAAAGCCGTTGGGTTGGAAAAAGAGCGTATCGTTACCCTAGCTGAACTACCGGAAGCGATCAAATTTATGATCGAGTTGCCTAATTACGATTCAATGCTATTAGTCTGGAAGAAAAGTGATTCACCGGAAGCACATAAAATTTTGCTAGAGTTAAAGGAGTTTTTGAACACAATAATTGTTCGTGAATGGACGCTGACAAATTTGGAAGCTAAGATAGGGGAGTGGGTAGAAGAGAAGGGGTATGGTACAGGTAATGTCCTGTGGCCATTGCGGACAGCCTTGTCTGGTCTACAAAATTCACCTGGTCCATATGAAATAGCAGAAGCACTAGGGAAAGAGTGGACCTTGGAGCGTTTAGATATTGCCATCGGCAAACTAAAATAGTTTTCCACACCCCTCCTTATGCCTTTTTAGTCGTCTGTGGTATAATTCTATTATGTCACAAATGCTAAAAAGGTTTTTTGTTTTTCTATTTATCCTCGGACTAATTTTTAGCCCGAATTTTGCGTTATCGGAAACGGCGAATATCTCTAGTAACAAGGAGGAAATAGAGCAATTGAACAAAGATATTGAAGCCGGGAAACAGAAGATTAAAGCGTTAGAGGAGGCGATGGCTAATACACAGAAAAATATTAATGCAAAAAAATTGGAAGCGATTTCTTTGAAAAACCAATTAGCGATTATTGCCAATCGGTTAATTCAGATTGAGACAGATATTACTTTGACCAATGAAAAGATTAAACAGGCCAAGCTAGAAATTGAGGCCCTAGAATTAAACATTGAAGATAAAGAGAAGACGATAGATAAACAGAAGAAAATTATTGCTAAAATAGTGAAAAATGTTCATGTTGAAGATCAGAAGAATTATGTCGAGATAATGCTTACCAATGATAGTTTTTCCGATTTTTATAACCAGGTCAAATATTTGGAAAATGTTTATACTGATCTTGGCCGGTCGGTAAAGACTTTGCGCGTTGCCAAGGAGGATCTGGAAGATAAAAAGAGTAAAGTTGTTAGTAAAAAACAGGAATTTGAAGATTTAAATTCTAAATTGGCTGATCGTCGACGCGACCTTAGTGAGCAGTCAAATTACAAAGAAACCGTGTTGACTGAAACACATTCGTCAGAACAGAAATACAAGACCATGCTAGCAGGCCTACAAAAGCAAGCGCAGGCGATCGAAAACGAAGTCCGAAGTTATGAAAACCAGGTTCGAAGAAAATTAGAGTCGCAAGATAAAATTGAAGAAGGGGGTGATGTTAGCCTAAGCTGGCCCACGCCAAGTCGGTATATTACCGCGACTTTCCGCGATCCGGATTATCCTTTTAAAAAGGTTTTCGAGCATAGCGCTGTCGATATCCGGGCCGCTCAAGGTACACCCCTAAAGGCCGCGGCCTCTGGTTATGTGGCACGTACTAAGCGTTGCACTCTAGCTTCTTGTTATAGTTATGTTTTAATTGTTCATACGGGCAGTATTTCGACACTGTACGGCCACATGAGCAGTATTAGCGTGTCGGAAGATCAATTTGTTAATAGGGGAGATGTTATAGGGTATTCAGGGGGCACTCCTGGTACGGTTGGGGCAGGTCCGTTTGTGACTGGGGCTCATTTGCATTTTGAGGTGCGTAAAAATGGTATTCCAGTTAATCCACTTAATTATTTAGTACAGTAAAGTGGTGGTCAGAAAACTCAAAAATTATTTTTTATAGAACGATCGTAAAATCGTTTTTTTATTTTTCTCCGCTATGAAATTTGCGATGTACCTCTTTAAGCTGTTGGTTGGTAACGTGAGTGTAAATTTGGGTTGTGACAATGTTCTTGTGACCCAATAGTTCTTGTACAGAACGCATATCTGCCCCTTGGGATAGTAAATCTGTAGCAAAACTGTGTCTCAGGGTGTGCGGAGTAGCGTCAACTGGAAGACCGGCCATGGCCGTGTATTTTTTTACTAAACGTTCCACGGAACGAGTTGTTAGGCGGTGCTCATTGTCTCCCTTGGTTTTTTTGTAGTTAACAAAGAGGGGAGGGTAGAGGTCTTTTCGAGTCTTTAGATATTCAGAAAGCCACTTTAATGCTCGATTGGAAAAGTACACGGTTCGGGTTGAGCCACCTTTACCACTGATCGTTAGTTCTAAGTCAGTAAACTTACCTTTTATAAGGTTGTTTACATCAAAGAGTCGTATATTAAGCGACGTGAGCTCAGATACCCGCATACCAGTGGAGAAGAAGGCCTCGATGATCGCCCGGTCTCTTAAACCATCTGGTCTCGAAGTGTCCGGCATATCAAAAAGTCGTAGTACTTGATCAAATTTTAAAAATTTAATTGTTTTATCTTTGTCAGTTAATTTAGGAAGCTTAATTTTACTAGAGGGCAAAGATTCAATATCTCGGTCAGTAAAATAGTCTAATAGGTTGCGTATGGCGATTAAATAGTAGTTTTGACTGCGCTTCTTTATAAACCCTCCTTTTTTATCTTTTCGACGTGAAAGGTGTAGCCTATAGTCCCAAATGTGTTCTGGCGTCAATTGGTGGGGTAAGATGCTATCCAACTTGTTATCTTTTAGCCACCGAGTAAATAGCTTGAGGAAGTTGTGGTAATTAATCACCGAGACGGGTGATAGGCCTTTTTCGACCTCGCAGTATTCTAGGAAAGGGTTTACGTGTTTTACTAATGGTAGAGACGATTTATTCATAGGTGTTATTATAGATATAAGTATACCATATATTGTACCATATCGAAGCTCATTAATCTATGTTATACGACGTTGTATATCTATTTTAATATATAATTAAATAAAGCACAAGTCTACTTCCAATACACTCTCCCCTCGTATCGTACATCGATATAGTCTGTTGGCCGGGTTGTTTTTAATATATTCTTTATTACATTTATTTGGGACTGCCAATCGCTGTGTGGCTGAAAAAAAACATCCCAAACTGATTCATTATATGCCTTGATACCCGAATAGATACCTTCAAGCTCAAAGTACTTAACGCGGGGTATCCCCTGTTTTTCCACCGCTTCAGACCAAAAGATAACGGATTGCACGATTTTTTCTGGTAGAGCAATTTCGTTTAGAGTAGTTGTTGCATTACGTTTGTCAAAGATTATTGGATAGGCGCCGTGTTGTAACTTGGCCCGACGGTAGTTAGGTTCGTGGATCATTTCGGTTGTTGTGGGTGTGGAAGTGGTCGCCGGAGAGGTAATAACTTTAAATTCGTCTTCGTTTATTAACCCCAATTCTTTAATTACCCTACCCTCTTGATCGAGGAGATAATAACCTTGGGTGTTATCGTAAATAACACTAGATATTTTTTCTTCTAAATCTATTTCTAAAGTATCTGGGAATATTTTTGTAACCGTAACATTGTTTAAAAGATAGCGTTCATTTAGATAATTGGCGACATTTTTTTCGCTAAGGAAGAAAAAGTTGTTTTTTGGCCACCAACTCCCATCTTTTACTAGATTGCGCCGGATGTCGTTATCAATGTCTTCTTTTTTAATAATTTCTAAACCGCTGTAAATAATTTTTTGTAGACGAAAATAGGGTGAATAAATCATTATAAACAACCAAGCAATAATTGTCGACCAGAGTAAAATTAAACCAAGATATCTTCGCCAGGCGCTCATTTCCGGTTTTTCTTTGTGGTAAGGGTTGTGCAAGCGACAGATTGGTCCGGAGAGCCTAGGGTTTCTTTTATTTTTTTTAAGTATATTTAAAAATTTTCGAAAGAATTTTTCTTTCGGTCGATTTTCTCGGAATGAATTATTACCACCCCCAACGTAGCGCATGTTAACGATAAATTCGAGGAATTAATGGATTAATCCGGTCCACTACCTCGTAATTAATAGTGTTTATTTTTTTAGCAATGTCGTCAGCAGTTAAGATTTTACCTTTTGATCGGCCGATTATCGTAGCCACCATACCCGCTCCCGGGTTTTTAACTTTACTAACGTCAACCATAGTTAAATTCATACAGATTCGGCCTCGAATAGGGCAACGTATTCCCTTTACCAATACTTCTCCAATATTGCTTAAGCCGCGATCTAAGCCGTCCCAGTAGCCAACCGGCAGTACGGCGATGGTTTGCCTGTTTGGCGTTGTATAAGTGCCCCCATAACCAATTTTAGACCCAGCCGATAGGGTTTTAACCTGGATTATTTTAGTATGCCAAGATAAGGCCGGTTTGAGTTTAATAATTTTAGTTATTTCTTCGGCTGGATAAAGACCATATAAACTTAAACCCAGGCGCATGCCATTAAAAAGAGAAGCCGGATAAATCGTTGAGGCGGCCGAACAGGCCATGTGTTTTACCTTTAATTTAATTCCGGTGTCCTCGATTAGCCGCGCTGCCTCTTCAAAAATTTTAATTTGTTGGCGAGTATGTTTTTTATTCTCTTCACTCGAAGCGAAGTGACTCATTAACCCTTCTAATTCTAGGCGGTTAGACCCGTGTATTTTTTGAATAAAGGTGGCCAAGTCTTTTATTAAAATTCCCGTCCGAGCCGCGCCAGTGTCTAGCTTTAGGTGTATTTTTATTTTTTTATTGAGTCCCTCCCCTATTTTTTGTAAGTAATTAATCTGTTCAATACTATATACGGGGAAAATAATATTTTTGCCAATTAATTTGGTAAGGGATTTGTCTAAGTCATAGAAACTTAAGATTTGAATTGGTTTTTTGATGCCATTTTCACGCAAGGCAATTGCCTCTCCCCCACTGACTACACAAATACGGTCAACATCTTTAGCTTTGTCACATATTTTGGCAATCTCAATCATCCCATGTCCATAGGCATTGGCTTTAACAACTGGCATGAGGAGTCTATTTTTTCCAATCAATTTGCGAAAAACGGCGATATTGTGTTTAATCGCTCTAGTATTGACTTCGACCCAAGTAAACATAATTATTCCTTGGACTTTTCAAAAGCCCGTAAAATTTCTAAGGGAATAGCGAAGATGACGGTGTTGGACTGATCGGAACTGACGTCGTTAATAGTGCTTAAGGTACGAAGGTGCAAAGCGCCAGGCTGGGCAGAGAGCATGGCGGCGGCCTTAGAAAGATTTTCCGCCGCCATAACTTCGCCGCTTGCTTTAATAACTACCGAGCGGCGTTCACGTTCAGCTTCGGCTTGTTTGGCAATGACACGCTGCATGTCTTCGGGCAGAATAATATCTTTTAATTCAACACTCTCCACTTTAATTCCCCAGGGATCGCTCGCAATGTCGACAATTTCTCGGATTCTTTTTGCGGCCGCTTCACGGTTAGCTAACAATTCATCCAATTCTAATTCACCAACAACATTGCGCATGGTAGTTTGAGCCAACTGGCTAACCGCGTAAAAGAAGTTTTCTACTTCTAAGAAAGCCTTGGCGGCATCGTTAACTCGGTAATAAATTACGGCATTGATCTTTGCGGAAACATTATCCCTGGTAATGGCTTCTTGCAGTGGTACGTCAACGGCTTTAGTACGAATATCTACTTTTTTCATGCTTTGAATGACCGGGAGGATTATTCGCCAACCGGGTTCGATAGTTTTAATATATTTACCCAGCATAAACTTCACTCCGCGTTGGTACTGGTTGATCTGACGGATGCTCGAGATTATAATCGCGGCGATTATAATTAAAATAGTGTATAAAAATTCCATAGGACAACAAATTATAATAATTTATTACTTTATTCGTTAGCTAAAATATTTGGCTCAATTCTTCAAGATGGGTTTTCGGATCTGCTTGGAATTCCATTAATTTAACAACTAATTGTCTTGCAACCCTTATCTCCTCATCAGAAGCGTAAGGTAGCACATCATCTTCTAGATATTCCACAAAAGTTTCTAATTTTTGGCCAAGAAGCCTATTTTGCTGCATAGGTTCTAATTTTCCTCCCTTTAATGAGTCACCAGCTATCGTCATGGCAATATCTTGTCTCCATGTACCTAAATGACCGGCTTCATCAAGCATGTCCATAGAATATTTTAGTGATTTGACTTGAAGCTTGTGACTTTGTTCTGGTGTGAGATCATCGTCTGTTGTGTCAGCATTAGCACTGTCCGGACGACATGTTTCCGTTGTGTGCCCACACACTTCATATGGGCCATGGAGATTACATCCGCTCTTTGTTTCTTCTTCGGTCATATAATTCTAATTAAAAATTAAATTTTTTCTTTGTTAAGGTAGGGGCGTAAAACTTGTGGCACGGTAATACTACCATCAGCCTGTTGATGGTTTTCGACTAGAGCGATTGGGAAACGGCTTAGAACAACAGCCGTCCCATTTAAAGTATGAACAAAATCTGTAGAGTTATCTTCTTTGCGGTAACGGATATTTAGGCGGCGCGCTTGGTAGTCTGTGCAGTTACTACAGCTTGTTATCTCACCATAATCCCCTTGTTTGTCATCGTGGCCATTCATAATCATCCAGGCTTCGATGTCGTATTTTCGGTAAGCCGGGCCGCCCAAGTCTCCACTTGGGATATCAATAACGCGATAAGGGATGTCTAACCCATCAACAATTTCTTTTTCAATATTTAATATTTCTTCATGATATTTTTCACTGTCTTCTGGTTTACAATAGACAAACATCTCTAATTTAGTGAACTGGTGCACACGGTACAAACCTTTACTTGTTCGTCCGTAAGAACCGGCCTCGGTTCTAAAACAATGTGACAGGGCTACATATTTTTTGGGTCCTTGGGTTAGGTCTAAAATTTCGTTAGCGTGGTAACCGCCAAGAGTTATCTCGGCTGTGCCGATTAAACTAAGGTCGGTATTTTCGATCGAATAAACTTGAGTTTCTGGACCTCGGGGATTGAAGCCAACGCCAGTTAGTATTTCATCTTTTGCTAAATCCGGGGTCTCCATGATTTCGTACCCATACTTTGAGGCGACATCCATGCCATAATTCAGCATCGCCATGTTGAGTCGTACCAGGTCATTTTTAAGAAAATAAAATTTTGCGCCCGCCACTTTGGCGGCTCGTTCAAAATCAATTAAATTACGTTCGGTGAGCAGTGATTCATGATCCTTGGGTGGAAAAGAAAAAACAGTTGCTTCGTGGTTAGTGTAGACAACTCGATAATCCTCTTCCCCACCAATCGGCGAATCGGGATGGGTTAAATTAGGAACTTGTAACATTAGTTTATTTAGCTCTTCTTCGGTCCTCACTAAAGCCGACTCCAAATCCTTAACTTTATCCCCAACGGCCTTGAGTTTAGCGATTTCTTCTTCGCTCGGCTTACCTTTGGATTTTTGGTTTTTCAAGGCGCGCTTTTCCTCAATTTCTTGAATCAAGGTTCGACGTTTTTCGTCTAATTCTAACAAGCGGTCGAGGTCGACCTTAACCCGTCGGTTTGTACAGTTTTTTTGGATTGTTGCCTTATTCTCCCTAATAAATTTTAGGTCTAGCATATTCTTAATCTATATATTTTAAAAGTATTTTTTTGTTTTCTAAATTTTGTATCGTTTTGCGATTTAAAGGAATAAGATTGGTTTTCATCATTTTTTTGTATGTATACCAGCCGAAGCTGGAGTGTTCTGAAGGGTTAAGTTTTAATCGGCCAGATTTAATTTTACAAAGAAATAAAATAGTAAAAACTTGGTAGTGATCGTCTTTGTTGTTTCTAATGGCCGTAAAGAATTTTGGTAGTTGTCGAATTATTTCAACGTGATAGCCGGTTTCTTCAAAAGTCTCGCGTTCTAAACATTTTTCCATTGTTTCTCCATATTCTACTCCCCCACCGGGAAATTCAAACCGATCATTGAGATCTGGTCTCGGATCCCGACGTTTTAAAAGTAATACTTTTTTATCTTTTATTATTAATGACACCGGCACCAAATATTGTGGCGCTTGGTTTAATTTGTTTAAATAATGTTTCAATTTGGTAATAGCTTGTCCGCGGTGACTAACGTTATTTTTTTCTTCCACTGTCAGATCAGCAAAATACTTTTTAAGAGGTGGGTAATAAAAAACGGCATCATAGCCCATCCCCCCGCGAGGAGCGGGATGAATTGAGGTAGCAATAGTTCCTTTAACTTGGCCACCAAATATTTGGGCCGAATTATCTTTCGGATCAAACAAACAGGCCGACGTTTCGAAGCGAGCGTTGCGTTTTGTTCCTTGGTACGGCACCATGGCTTTTAGTAGCTTGTTATTTCTTTCTTCGGGAGTGGCGCCAAAGCGTTTGGATTTAATTCCGGGCAGGCCGCCCAGGCTGTTTACATAAAGAGCGGTATCTTCGGCAATGGTTAAAAGTCTCGTTTTTTGAGCATAATACTCGGCTTTTTTAAGTGCATTAAAGTAAGTCGTTGGGAATGGTTCGTCGGGTTCGGGGATATTTTTATTTAGATCATTTAAACCGATAAATTTAAAAGGAAGATCATTTAAATGTGAACGGATTTCTTCCACCTTCCCTTTGTTGGTACTAGCGATTAAGATTATCTGTTTTGTCATAAAGATTGGCCGTGATCTTTTCTAAGCTTGGAGCTTTTGTATTTATCTGGATGGTGCGAAGTGAGGCGAACAATTTTAGTATGGTCAGGGATAACATCAGTTAGCCGATCAACAAAGACTTTTTGGTCATAACCTAGGGCGATAATGTCGGGATCTTCTTCGGCGATTACTTTGTAACGATCGTCAATGTAGCCCAAACGAACCTTGTCAGCAATATTTAATTTTTTAATGTTTTCTAATCTCGCCTGTTCGTCGTTCACTGGATTTTTACCTTTTACTTCTTCAACGGTGTTGTCGCGGGCGACGACCACGATAAGATAGTCGCCGTATTCTTTGGCTTCTTTTAAGAGATGAAGATGCCCGGGGTGTAAAAGATCAAAAGTACCAAAGACGATTACTCGGGTTTTTTTCATATGGCAGGTACAATTAAATGAGTAAGGTCGTTAGTTGTTTTATTCGCTTTCCTTGGTGGCCGGTTTCAAAGTTGGGAACAGGATCACTTCTTTAAGGTTTTCAGCGTTCATTAATAATTTTACCAAGCGATCGATGCCCATACCTAACCCCGCGGTTGGTGGAAGACCGTGTTTTAAAGCAGTAACATAATCCTCATCAAACGGCATACTCTCTTCATCCCCGGCGGCTTCTAAACGCTCTTGTTCACGGAAACGCTCTTCTTGATCCAAAGGATCGTTTAACTCGGACCAGCCATTGCAAAGTTCGTTGCCGCCTATACACAACAATTGTACTCTTTCTACATAGCGCGCATCTTCAGGTTTGCGTTTGGCTAAAGGAGACAGCTCAACCGGGTGATCAATCATGAAAATCGGATTGACAATTTTTGGTCGAGCGTAGGTTTTATATATTTCATCGAATAATTTTCCACGGCCGGTATTTTTATCTATGCCTTCGACCTTAAGGTCGATAGCTTTTTTGTACAAAGCTTCTTGTGTTGGATAATCCTCGATATCAATACCAGCGTGTTCTTGAATTAAAGCTCTCATAGTGACACGTGGATACGGTGGGGTGAAATCCACAGTTTGCCCCTCGGTTTCGAATTTTAATGGCAAGCCAAGTTTGGTAATTAGCTGGGGTAGCAATTCTTCAACCATGTCCATCAAGTCTTGGTAATCGGCATAAGCCCAGTAAAATTCAATCTGGGTAAATTCTGGGTTGTGGTTTTGGTCAATTCCTTCATTGCGGAAACATTTGGCTATCTCGTATACTTTTTCTAATCCACCGACTACCAGTCGTTTTAAATACAGTTCTGGCGCAATGCGTAAATAAAGCGGAATGTCGAGGGCGTTGTGGTGTGTTTCAAACGGCCGCGCGAGGGCGCCACCGTAAAGAGTTTGCAGGACCGGGGTTTCTACTTCGTAAAAACCATGACCGTCGAAAAAACTGCGAATCTCGCGTACTAAAAGACTGCGCGCTTTCGCGATCTTCAAGGACTCCTCATTGGCGAGTAAATCTAAATAGCGTTGTCGGTAACGAATTTCAATGTCGGAAAGACCGTGAAATTTTTCTGGCAAAGGTAATAATGTTTTGGTTAAAATGTCGAATTCGTCAACCATGACGGAGACCTCACCGGCTTTAGTAACAAAGATTTTACCCCGCACCGATACAAAATCTCCCAAGTCGAACTGTTTGATAAAAAATTTGTATTTTTCTGGATCAAGTTGGTTAGCTGAAAAGACCGCTTGTAAGCGACCGCTCATATCTTTCAGGTGGCAAAAGGCGATTTTACCCATTTCTCGTTTGGAAACGATACGACCAGCTACGATAACCTCGCTATCGGTACCAGCCTCACGCGCCTCGGAAAGCGTGTGGGTTCGTTTAGTGTGGGCGGGATAAGGCTCGATTCCGGCCGACCGGATGTTCTCTAGATGTTGAAGCCGAATTGCTTCTTCACTAATGTCTATTGGCATAAAAAATACTTAAAATTACTTATAAAGTATAGCTTATTTCGATTGTCTAGTCAAAAAACCCCCGACCAGAGTCGAGGGCAAAATTTAGGCAGTTATTCAATCTTCAGAATCTCATAAATTTGCACCCCGGCCGGCGTTGACACTTCCACCTTAGCACCCTTTTTGTGTCCTAAAAGAGCCTCACCGATTGGTGATTCGTTAGAGATGTGCCCTTTGGCCAGATCAATTTCTTGCGGTCCAACAATAGTGTATTCTTTGGTTTTATCTCCCACTTTTACGGTTACTTTGCTTCCCAAAGCGGCGACATCACCTTTAATGGCGGTAATAATTTCGGCGTTATTAATCAACTCTTCTAATTCGTATAAACGACCTTGGGCCCAAGACATATCTTCTCTGGCTTGATGGTATTCGGCATTTTCGGATAGGTCGCCCTGTTGTTTGGCTTCGTCAATGCGTTTAGCAATCTCTGGTATGGTTTTGTCTTTAATGGTTTTAAGTTCTTCCTTCAAGGCGGCCAGACTTTCGGCGCTCATGTAATTCTTTGATTCGTCCATAGAAAATATTAAATATTAGTGGTGTTTAAAAGTATAGCACATGAGGCTAAGGTGTCAAATATTTTTTTCCCCACCAAGCAAGGAAGTCTCGGGCGATTGGCATGGCCGCGGTGGCTCCTTCCCCACCTTCTTCCACCATGACTGTTACCACAATTTTGGGGTCGTCATACGGGGCGAGAGAAGTAAACCAAGCGTGAGTATCTTTGGTACTGCTCCATTGGGCAGTACCAGTTTTCCCTCCGGCCTGGAAAGGTAGGGTTTGGAGTAGTTTACAGCTACCGATAGTAACACATTCTCGCATGCCTTGCTGAACAATCCCGAGGTGGCTAGGGTTAACATTAACTTTTTTTTCGTTGCCTTTATAAAGAATGGTCTCGGCTTTAGTGATCGGATCAGTCAATTTTACGCCAAAATGCGGGGTAACAATCTTTCCGCCATTTCCAACAATACTAGTCCATAAGGCCACTCGGAGTGGGGTTACCAACAGGTCGCCTTGGCCAATGGAAATGTTATAGGTATCCCCAATATACCAACGTTCGTTCTTTTTTTCTTTTTTCCAAGTTTCGCTGGGAATAAAACCAGTTTTTTCACCGGGAATGTCAATACCGGTTATTTCGGATAAATTAAACATTTTAAAATATTTAGTTAGACGGTCAATGCCAAGGCCTACGAAATCGTTGTAGCCACCACCGACATAGTAGTAAAAAGTATTCACAGACCAAGCGATAGCTTTGGTGACGTTGGTTATTCCGTGGCCGCCAGCTTTCCAATCTTTAAAAAACCAACTGCCGACACGGAGGCCGCCGACACTATTAAAGACAGTGGTATAGTTTACGATGCCTTCTTGCAGGGCCGCCGCGCTCACAATTAGCTTAATGGTTGAACCCGGTGGATAAGTTCCGGCGATCGTTCGGTTAAAAAGCGGCAGGTTTTTATCTTCGGTATATTTTTGGTAGTTTTCGTTAGTAATGCCGCCGGAAAAATCGTTGCTGTCAAAACTCGGTAAATTAACCATGGCTAAAATCTCGCCGTTTTCAGGGTTCAGGGCAATGGCGGCAATTTTTTCTTTTTTTACTTTTATTAGATGGGCTTTAGCAATTTCTTCGAGTTTACTTTGCGCCTCTAGGTCGAGCGAAAGATAAAGATTGTTTCCGGGGTGGGGAGCTTCTTCAGCCAAAACATTTTGTTCGTGCCCGAGAGCATTAACCTCAATTTTTTTCTTCCCATATTCTCCCCGGAGAGCGGCTTCAAAGTTTTTTTCCAGACCAGATTTACCAATGTTATCTGATGGCAAGTAGCCGACACTTTTTAATTCCGACAGTTCTTCCTCGTTCAATTTACTTAAATACCCTAAAACATGGGATAAGCTTAGCGTGCTTGAGGTGCTATTTAAATATTTGCGCTTGGTGCCACTTTCGACCAAGACGCCGGGTAGATCGGCATTTTCAACATACAATTTTAAAGCGGTGTCATAGGGCAAATTCTCTTTGACAACCAAAGATTCGTAACTGTAGTTTTTGTATTTTTCGAGCAAGTTTTTAATATCTTCTTCGGGGATTTCCGCTCGGGTGGAGAGGGTTTGGACAACTAGTTCACGTTTTTCTTTATCTTTTGGTAGATCTTGGGGAACGATGGCGAGTGAAAAACTGGGGATATTTTGTACCAGTTCTTTACCAAAACGATCATAAATAATCCCTCGCTCGCTCGGAATGGGTCGCAAACGTATGCGGTTACCTTCCGCTAGGTCGCGGTATTCCCGGCCCTGAATAATCTGTAGGGTAAAAACTCGGGTCAGGACAATGCCGATTCCTAGGGCAAAAATAACTAAGGCCGTAACAATCCGCCAGAGGGGTATACCTCGACCGACATAGTTTCGGGCTTCGTCATTAACACCAACTGTTGCGTCGTGGACCTCACCATGAAAAGAATCCTCAACCCAAGACATCCGGTATTTATGTTTCATCCGGCCGGTCTTGTCCCCCTCCCCTTTAATGTTAAATGGTCGGAGGTCACTCATAGTTTGGATATGCTTATGTACGAGGGGTTTAATTTTTTAATGAAGATCGTGGTTAAGAGGTAGAACAAAGTTAAAGCAACGGTTGTAATAATGATTTCGACGCCGTATAACGAAAAGATGCCGCCGAGAGACCAATTAATGTTGTCTCCGCCAGAAGTAAAAACTAGTTGGTATAAAATGTAACACGATCGGTAAAACGTCATCCCGATCAAGCCTAATAGCATAACAATTAGTAATGATCGATTAGTAAAGTAGTTAATAAGCAACCAAAAGATTAATAGAAAAGAAAATAACAGTAATAAACTATTTAAACCAAATTGTGAACTGCTGAAAATTTCAATTAGGAAAGCGAGCGGAGCGCCGTACCAAAGTATGCCGACTCGACCGGTTAAAATAAGGAGCCAGGCCATGGCGGCAAAAATGATGTTAATTTGGTTTAAAGGGTAGGGTAAAAATTCTTTAGCTAAAATTTGCAAGAAAAAAATACCGGCGGAGACAATGAGGGCGATAATAATTTTCCAGATTTTTTTCATTCGGTTGGTTGTTTATTTTACCAGAACAGTCACGACGGTTAGTTTAGTTAGATCGTGAGAAGGAGTAAGGATAGCCTGTTGAAAGGGCTGGTAGGCTTCGTTTTCAACCACGGCGATTTTGCCAATTAAAAGTCCTCTCGGTAGGCCGTCGAGGCCCGACGTTACCACATCCTCGCTAACATTAATAACCTCATTGCGAGGAATAAATTTCATTCGCAAACTAATACCATAACCACCCTCGACGATTCCTAGGCTGTGGTCGTTATTTAGAATGGTAGCGGCAATTTTACTACCATGATCGTTTACCACTCGAACCCAAGCCAGGTTCGGTTCGACTTTAAAAACTTTTCCGACCAGTATCCCCTCTCGGATAACGACCGGTTGACCAACGGCCAGCTGGTGGTTACTCCCACCGTTTAAGATTATGATTTGTTCAGCGCTGTTTAGATCGCGACCCACCACGTCGAGAGTAACATGCTCGGTAGGATTCTTTTGAAGATATTTAATTTGGGTTTTCAGTTCAGTATTTTCATCCTCCAGGAGTTTAAGTTTGGTATTTAAAACATTATTGTCTTCCTTCTCGTTCAGGCAATTTTCGTAGGCAGTAATAAATTCGTCGCGGTTTTTAAAATACCGGACGTTATCCCCTGCCTTGACGCTGGTTTTGTGGGTTTCGGTAAGAATGGGGTTTAAAATTTTACGGGCAAAATTTTCAAAAAAAGTCAGCCAACCGAGGTAATGAAAAAAAACCAGCAATAAGAGGATTGCTGTTAGAAGACCGTAAGTTTTACGGTTAGTCCGCATAGTTATTTAACCGAATAATTCAAGGGGTTGACAGCTAGTTCTTTTAACAGTTCCATATCATCCAAAAGAAGACCGGTGCCACGAACCACCGAGGTTAAAGGATCGTCGGCAACGCGAACCGGAACTTCAGTCGCTCGGGCGATTAATTCGTCTATGCCGCGTAGTAAAGCACCGCCGCCGGAAATTAAAATTCCGCGTTCGTGGATATCCGCGACTAATTCCGGCGGCGCGATTTCCAAGGTGGCTTTAATGTTATCCACAATCGTGCGAAGAGATTTAATCATGGCTTCTCGAACATGGGTGTCGTTAATCATTATTTCTTTCGGCAGGCCAGTTAAAAGATCGCGGCCGCGCATGGGGAATTCCATTGGTTCAGCAAGCGTGACGGCCGAACCAATTTTAATCTTAATTTCTTCCGCCTGTTTTTCACCTAAGAGTAGGTTAAATTCATCGCGGGCATATTGGACAATATTACGGTTCAGTTCATCGCCGGCAATTTTGATGGATTTCCAGGTGACGATTCCACTCAAAGAAATGATGGCGATCTCACAGGTCCCACCACCCATTTCAACGATAAAATTACCAACTGGTTCACGTACCGGCATGCGGGAGCCGATCGCGGCAGCCATGGGTTCTTCCACCACCCAAACTTCACGAGCGCCAGCGTTAGTTACAGCGTCGACAATGGCTTTCTTTTCTACTTCCGTAATTTCCATTGGGGCGCCAATAACGACAGTCGGGCGGGACATAAAGTTCAGACGATCTTCATACACTTTGTCAATAAAATATCTGACCATGCGTTCGGCGACTTCGAAGTCAGAAATAATGCCGCCGGACAAAGGACGGGTGGTCACGATATGTGGTGGAGTTTTGCCAAGCATGTCTTTGGCTTCATTACCAACAGCCAGGATTTGTTCGGTCCGAGTGTTAACAGCGACAACGCTCGGTTCGTTAATAATAATCCCACGATCCTTAACATACACCAGTGTATTGGCGGTACCGAGGTCGATCCCAATTTCTTTTTTAAATTTATTCCAGAAGCTATTGAACATACCGTTTATTCTTTCGGTTACTGAAAATTATCCCTTCAGTTACGAGAACTAAAAATATTAATAAGGCTAAATTCCACCAGTTGAACCATTGCTTTTGTAAAAGTAGTAATACACAGATAAAAAATAAGGAAAAAATAATACTCTGGCGGAAGGTGCGGCGGACGTGGCGGAAGACAGCGACCTCATCATAGACGAGTTTACGTCGTAAGAGAAAGCCAATGACTGAAAAAGCACCAAGTAAAGTGAGAAAAAGACTGATGTAAAAGAAGGTGAGGCCGATTACCCCTGCTTGGGTTGGGTCAATGCTAAAAACAATAAAAAGCCAGGCGATAGCACAAGCGACTGTACCTAAACTCATGAGAATGAGATATTGACGTAAGGTCATACGAGTACACCTATTTTAGCCTAAAAAGTCGGGGGTGTCAAAGAAGGAAAATGCCTTTAGAATACACAGAACCCCCGCCCCAGCTTACGCACTTAAGCGTTCGCTGGGACGGGGGTTGGAGAAGCCGAGTACGAAGCGGGTGGACTTGCGTCCACGGCTTCAGACCTAGGCTCCTGCCACAGGAGAGACGAGGAAGACGACTCCCTCGAAGATCAGATCCCGGGCGTTCGTCGTGTAGACG
>DATDYA010000018.1:0-6716 GCA_035289165.1 Patescibacteria group bacterium | reverse complement strand
TCCTGGGTCTTCCCGAGCGGCTACCGCTACGTGCCCTACCTCTTCCGGTTCGGCTCCAGGCGCTACCTCGACCTCTACTGGTTCGACTTCGACTGGGACGGGTTCTGCCGCTTCCTCGCCGTCCGCAAGTGAGGTGCTTGGCGCCTTGGGTTCTCGGAACTGGTTCTTGATTCCTTGGACTCTTGGCGCTTGCGCTTCGCTGCAAAAATTCCACAAATGGCCCAACCCCATGCCCCCGTACGTCAAATGCTTCGGCAAGCGACGTGCGGGGGTCCTTCATTTTATATGATATAATACATTCGGAAAGTAGATGCTTCTGTCCACGGTTACGGCTTTGGGCGATTGAAATCTGAACACAACAATAAGTGAGAGTAAATAAGGTCAAGGCTTTGTTTAGAGTGCTGTTGTCGTGTTTCAAAATGATGAACTTGGTATAAGATATCAGTGGAAAAAATTCCCGACTAAAATACAGCCCCGCGAGTATTCAAAGGGCAGTGGTGCAGACGATATCTTATATATTTTGACGGCTCGTCCTGGGTCAACCCGAACGGCAACCGCAACGTGCCCTACCTCAACCGGAACGGCTCCAGGCGCAACCTCAACCTCAACTGGTTCGACAACGACTGGAACGAGAACTGCCGCTTCCTCGCCGTCCGCTAGTTCAGTCATTCTCCCTCACAATGTTGAGGGAGTTTCTTTATAACAAATTTTTCTGCACCGGATTTTCTTTGAACAACTTTATCCACCCACCGATCATTCGTCCAACCTCGGTCAAGGGAATTGATAGAGCTGTCATTTTATTAGTGTCAATTTCCTTGATTTCCCACAACAACTTTACAAAGAATTTGAGCGTATCAAACTTGGCGTTTAACTGTTCTATCAATTCTTGTTTTTTGTCTTTTGGCCGATAACTGGCAAGCAAAGCAATTTCTAAACAGTCAGTAAAGAGATTGTCTATTTTTTCTCCCAAAGTATAACGAGTTATCTTCGACAAATGGACAAAAAAAGAATGCCACAGTTTGTATCCCTCATTGAGTTTTGCTATGATTGGGATATCCTCTTGGGTGTAAGTATTATGTGCCTGCGTATGAAAATTAAATTGAGCCATAGTTATAATGACATTATTGAATTAAATAACCTGTTTTCGGCGTGGGCAGAGTTTTTGGTGGGTAAAAGTAGCAAACTTGATGTACAAACTTTTGAAATGAATCTGCTTGATAACATCACAAATTTATACGATGACTTAGCCAATAAAACTTATCGGCACGGCGGTTATCACAGTTTTTATATTAACGACCCCAAACGTAGGCACATCCGCAAAGCCAAAGTCAGGGACAGATTGCTTCACCATGCTATTTACCGGCTGTTGTACCCATTTTTTGAAAGAACGTTTATAAGCGACTCCTATTCTTGTCGGTTGGACAAGGGCGTCTATAAGGCGATTGAAAGTTTTGATGTTAAGTCATATGGCGTAAGTAAAAATAATACTAAAACGTGCTGGGTGTTAAAGTGTGATATTAAAAAGTTTTTTGATAGCATTGATCATAAAATTTTGTTGGATATTTTAGCCGATTATATTCCCGACCAAGATATAATGTGGCTTCTTACCAATGTGATTGACAGTTACCACAGTGAGAAAAAACAGCATGTCGGGTTGCCACTTGGCAATCTTACTTCCCAGCTTTTTGCCAATGTTTATATGAATGTTTTTGATCAGTGGGCAAAGCATAAATTCAAAGCCAAGCATTATTTCAGATATGCTGATGATTTTGTAGTTTTTTCCCGTGACAAAAAATGGTTGGACAACATTATTGAGCCAATGCGTGTGTTTCTTTTGAATAAATTAAATTTAACCTTGCACCCCACAAAGATAACCTTAAAAACTCACGCTTCGGGTGTGGATTTTCTCGGGTGGGTACACTTCCCTGATTATAAAAAGTTGAGAGTGAAAACTAAACAAAGAATGTTTAGGAGGATTTCCGATCAACCGTTGCCAGTAGTATTGCAGTCCTACCTCGGGTTGCTCAATCGTGGCAATACTTTCAAAATTAAAAATGATCTATTAAATATTTATTGGCTTTTTGGTAGAAGTTTTTAATAAAAAAAAGTACCGACAGACGGTACTATAAGTAAGTTTTTGATTTACTTTGTAAATACATTCCTAATCACCTGGTCAATCTCCACCTCGTTGATTAGGATGTCATCAACTGGGAAGTCATTTAAAAGTTTAATCGCCACTTGTTTTGCTTCGGTTTTTGGTACTTCCAACACAACCCGTAGGTCAGTTTTTTCTTTAATTTTTCCCAATTTGTTTAGATTGTCATTCGTAACCGGTTCGGTAAACGTAACCTCTAGTATCTTGTGATGGACATGTTGGTCAATTAGTTTTTTTAATTGGCCATCATAAATAATACTGCCGTGATTAATAATTATAACTCTATCACACAAAGCCTCAACATCTTCCATGTAGTGTGAAGTCAAAACAATCGTAATTTTTTTCTCTTTGTTGTACTTCTTTAAAAATTCTCTAATATTATTTTGTGACACCACATCCAAACCAATGGTTGGTTCGTCAAGAAGTAGCACTTTAGGAGAGTGGATGAGAGCGGCCACCAGTTCACATTTCATTCTTTGGCCGAGAGATAATTTACGGACAGGAATTTCTAGAATATCTTTAATATCTAGTAGAGCAGTAAGCTCTTCTAGTGTTTTGTTAAATTGATCTTTTGGGATCTCGTAGATTTCTTTGTTTAAGATAAAACTTTCCATGGCCGGTAAATCCCACCAGAGTTGGTTTTTCTGACCCATGACCAGAGCGAATTGTTTCTGGAATACCGCCTGTCTTTTCCATGGGGTATAGCCTAAAACTTTCGTATCGCCACTTGTCGGGTAGAGGATGCCGGACAACATTTTTAGAGTAGTCGTTTTGCCGGCGCCATTTGGCCCAAGAAACCCCACCATTTCACCCTCTTCAATTGTAAAATTAATTTTGTTTACTGCGTTGGTAAATAGTTTTTGACGATGGAATAAACTCTTTAATGAGTTCCATAACCCCGCCTGTTTTTTATAGTACTCGTAAGTTTTAGACAGCCCGTTTACTTCAATAGTAGCCATAAGATTAAAATTAATTATTTTTTAAATTCCCACCCCTTCATATTTTTTAATGCCAAAGTGCCAGGTGATTTTTATAAAAATATATAACAGAACAATCCAGACCATCTCGACCAGAATACCTTTAAGCCCAGCCTGGATGGATAACCGGCCTAGATAAATTTGGGCGGGGACAAAAAAACTATAAGCAAAAGGTAATAGAAAACTTGTTGTTAAAAACCAGGGTGGCAAGAGATTTAAGGGGAAATAGCCACCAGCAAAGAATTTTCGAAGTCGTAAGATAATAAAGTTTAGTCCGTTCACCTCGTCTTGCCAGAAGGTAATTAGTCCGGAGAGATAGGAAATGAGCATCTCAATAACAAAAGCCAGGATCACCATTAAAATAATCACACTAATTACCATTAGGTCGTTGTTGATTATTATCTGGTCAATGAAAAACACCGTAACAACTAGTTGGGTCGCGCCTGAAATCATGGTCACCATGGCGATCCGGCCGATTTCGCGCACGAGAATATAACGAAAGTAAGAAATCGGTTTGAGTAAGTGAGCGGAAAGTAAGCCGTCTTTAATATCCTTGGCTACCACCTCGTATAAAAAATTACGGAGTAAAACCGCGACGAGGTTCCCGATTATAAGATAAGTCAGCATCTCCGGTAGAGTATAGTTACCGATCTTAGTGTTACCATCATAAATTGCTGACCACATTAAAATAATGATTAACATTTCCGCTAGGTCGCCAACTCGGTAGGCGATAATATCGAATCGGTAGGCCATTGATCTTTGCCAGGCGGTTTTAATAATTGTTAGGTATTTTCCCATACTAGCTGGAAGCACTGGAATATTTTTTTAAACTGCTTTTCCAAAACAAAATTGCTCCTCCTAACCAGAGGATAGTTAACCCTAGTGCGGCTAAAATATTTTGCCAATCTAATAACCCCAATAACGCTTTTACTGGGAAAGCCACAATCACAAAGATTGGCAGGATATAAGTGAATAGGAATTGGCCGGTAGAATTAAATATTTCCGGAGGGAAACTACCGAGATATAGGCCGCGGCGGTATAACCAGATGATACTATCACTTTCTTCAGTCCGAATTGTAATCGCCACGGTTAAGATGTGAATGCCTATTATAATCAAAAGTCCGAGAATAATCAGTACCGTGTACCAGCCCATTTCCACCCCGCCCCAAGTAATTGGTAGTCGTTGAATAACAAGCATCGTCAGAACAATTAACAATAAACTGAAAATTATATCCAGCATATCGGTCAAGCGGGAAAGAATGTAGAATAAAGTGTTAACCGGCTTGGGCAAAAGATAATCCAACTGTCCACGTTGCACGTCAGGTTTGAAGACATACACACCGCGGAACAAGGCTTGGCTCAAGGAATCGATTAGGTTAAAAGTTAGGAAAAACAATAAAGCTTCATATTTTCCATAGCCGGAAATATTGTCGGTAAATCTAAAGATGGAAAAAATCATGAGAGCGAAGAAGCCGAAGCGGACAGTCTTACCAATAAAATAACTAAAGGTATCTAGACGGTTCGTGGTGTAGCTCATGAAAGCGCAATTGGTAAGTTGTAGCCAAACGCGAGCGTGTTTTTTCATATTCCCTCACTGGTGTATCTTTTGATGCCAAAATTGAACATTATTCTATTTAATATTATTAAAATTACCAACCAAATTATTCCGCCGTATACAACGACCGGCATGTCACTGCCGGGCCCTTTTTGTAAGAATATCATTATGGGGTGGTAGATCATGTAGATAAAGGGTAATTTGTAGAGAATGGAAAAAAACACTCCACCCATTAAGATGGTAAGTGGGAAATAGGCACCCGAAGCAAATTCCAGAATCCACTCAAATAAAAAGCGTGGCCCCATGGCTTCGCGCGACCAGAAAGCCAGGTAATTAAGTAAGGTGCTAAAAGAGAAATAGATCAACTGGGCGAGGATGGTGGCGAGAGTAAAATAAATCCAGACGGTATAGCCATTGGGTATAACCCAATTAATCTTAAGTAAATAGGTTAAAACTAGTGTCTCCGCTATAGCGGCCAGGGTTCCAATGACCCTTTCCGCCAGTTCGTGAAAGTAGTAGTAAGAAACTGAACTAAACGGTTTCACTAGATTTACCGAAAATGTCCCTTTGTTAATATCGCTGGCCATTAATCTGGTTTGGTTGCCAAAAACAAAAGCCCGAAGAATGTTCACAAGAAGAACATAGGTCGCAATTTCTTCCGGTGTAAAACCAGCAAAACGACCAGTTTGTTTAGCTAAAGTGACCCAGAGGAAATACAAAAGCAGGATCATAATGAGACCCTGCAAACGGCCAATAAAAAAATTTAGTCGATACGCAAAAATTGTCCCAATCCGGTTTTTAAAAACAATCCAATATTTGGTCATACTCCTAGATGATAGACTACCCCGTTATTTCTGACAAGCCGGACAAAAGTGTGTCCCACGACCAACTAGACGTATTTTTTTAATGGTATGTTTTTTACATCTCTTACAGTTTTTATTTTTCCGGCCATAGACATTTAGAAATTCATAGTGTTTACCTTTTTGCCCTTTTAAATCTATATAGTTACTGAAACTTGTTCCCCGGTTTTTTATCCCCAGTTTCAATACTTTAATACAGGCCGCCTGCAGTTTTTTTATTTCGCTGGCCTTCAAGGATCCGGAAGCGCGGCCGGGTAAAACACCAGCCAGAAAACAAGCCTCATCGGCATAAATATTTCCTAAGCCGGCAATTAGAGTTTGGTCTAAAAGCAAAGCCTTCAGTTTTGTTTTTTTGTTTTTTAAAAGATTAGCAAAATGGACTAAGGAAAATTCTGTGCTTAGCGGTTCAAGACCAAATCGCGAGCGCGTTTTTTCCAATCCGGCCTCGTTTACAATTTGCATATAACCAAAGCGCCGCAGATCATTGAAATACAGTTTGGCTCCGTTGGCAAAATTAAAAATAACCCGAGTAAATTTATTAGGTAAAGGCGCTTCAATATTAGTAAATGGGTGTCCACCCGAAAGGCGTTTGGTTTTTTGGACAAGTATAAATTGGCCGGTCATTTTTAAGTGAGTAAGAAGGTAGGTTTTTTTAGGTAAGACAAAAATAAGGAGTTTACCCACCCGATCAATTTTGATGAAACGATTATTTTTTAAAACACGTTGGAACCCAGTATAAGATCCGCGAATACTTTCTTGAGCCAGTACTTGGACTTCGGTAATTTTTCTATTCAAAATATGTTCCGTCAGATCACGGCGAATGGTTTCAACTTCTGGTAACTCCGGCATAAAACAAATTTTAGATTAACTAACTAATTTTACTTTAAAAGACGGGTAAAATCAATAACATTTTTAAAGGCATAATAAGAAATGTACGGCCCACCCCCGTTGACTAACTGTACACTTGGGTTATTGTACCAAATAGGTATGAATTCTTGACGTTTCGGGCCATAAGCCCGGGGAAGGAGCGCGTCATGTGGTGGGTCGCAATCGCGACACTGGCCGCCACCAGTGGCCAGCTGTCTGACCGGTGTTGGGCCCCCGCTAAAGAAGCGATCGAGGGGGTGGGCACTATGGCTACCGGAATGCAACCCGACGATACCTACGTC
>DATDYA010000017.1:0-11555 GCA_035289165.1 Patescibacteria group bacterium | reverse complement strand
AAGTACGGACGTGCGCCGCCGGCCACAACACTTTAGAAAAAAGAAAAATTGCTCTCGTTCCTAATTTCAAAATATTTTTTAGATTTGGTTACAGAGTGGTTTTAAAATCCTGTTAAGGGCAAATTTTAAGCTTATTTGTGGTTATTTATGGTTGCTTTTCCACGGTTTTTGTGATATACTAGCATTATATGAACAATTGGACGGTGGACATAAAACAACTCAAGAAACATAAAGAACAGTATATTCACTGGCGCCTCGAACAGCTGGTTAATTTTGGTTTAGGTGGAGAAAAAATTAATGCAAAAAGTCTTAAGACCCATTGGAAAAAGTTGCGGCTTGACCCCAAAAAGAAAAGGTTTCTCTCTATTTTGTTATGGCCACAAAAACGATTTTAAGCGAAAATCAAAAGAATTTATTGAAACTTATTGATGCTGAAAAATATTTAGCCAAGTCTTTTTACTTAACCGGTGGTACGGCTCTTGCCGAGTATTATTTGCAACATCGTTTGTCTGAAGATTTGGATTTTTTTAACGAAAAAGAATTTGACACGCAGCCGATTTATGCATTTTGGAAAAAGATTCAAAAACAAGCCAAAATAAAAAAGATTGATTTTCAACAATCATTCAATCGCAATTTGTTTTTTTTGCATTTAAGCGATGGTGACGTGATTAAAACTGAGTTTACTTTTTTTCCTTTTCCACGCATAGAACAAAAAAAGAAAGTTGACGGGTTGGCAGTCGACAGTCTATTAGATATTGCCGTAAATAAAATTTTTACGATTTATCAAAATCCTCGTTCGCGGGATTTTATTGATTTGTTTTTTATACTTAAAAAGGAACCGTGGTCAATCGCCAGCTTGATCAAACAAGCTAAGATTAAGTTTGATTGGCACGTGGATCCATTACAGTTGGGGGCGCAATTTGTACAATCTACAAAAGTGAAAGATTACCCACGTATGATTAAAAAAAATGATCATAAAGAGTGGCAAGATTTTTTTCTGGCTGAAGCGAAAAAATTAAAAAAGGATATATTAGATTGATCGACCGGTGCGCTTCATCATCAAGGTTTTTATTTTTGTGTTACAATGGCTTTGTTAAATTTTAGTATTGCATATGTCCAAAGGAGAAAACATTAGCCAAGAAATTGTTATTTACGAGGATAAAAATGGAGAGGTTAAGATCCAAGCAGAAGTGAGAAGTGAATCGGTCTGGTTAACTTTAAACCAGATAGCCCAATTATTTTATACGCATAAATCTGGTATTTCTCGCCATCTAAGTAACATATTTAAAAGTGGTGAATTGTCGAAAAGTTCAACTGTTGCAAAAATTGCAACAGTTCAGACAGAGGGCAACAGACAGGTTGAACGGTTAGTTGAGTATTTTAATCTAGACGCCATTTTATCCGTTGGTTACCGGGTTAACTCCAAGCGGGCCACCCAGTTTCGTATTTGGGCAACGGGTATTTTACGTAAACATATTTTAGAGGGGTATAGCCTTAACCAAAAGAGGCTTTTAGAATTACGTGGTAAACAATTAAACGAGTTTGAACAGGCGGTAAATTTAGTGCGTAAAACTATCGACAGTCGAGTGTTAAGCGGTAGTGAGGCCGACGGGATCTTGAGAGTAATATCTGACTATGCTAATACTTGGGTTTTGTTGCAGAAGTATGATGAGGAAAAGTTGGAACCGGCCGGTAAATTTACCAAGGTCAAAAAAGTATTAACTTACGACGAGGCCTTATCTTTGGTGAATGATTTAAAAAACAATCTTTTAAAAAAGAAAGAGGCCGGCGATTTATTCGGACGCGAGCGAGGCGAATCCCTAGCGTCTATTTTAGGCAGTGTCAGTCAGTCTTTTGCAGGTAAAGATCTGTATCCTAGTGTGGAAGAAAAGGCGGCGCATTTACTGTATTTTGTGATTAAAGATCATCCGTTTAGCGATGGTAATAAACGATTGGCCTCTTTTTTGTTTGTGGTATTTTTAGCCTGGAACAAGAGTTTGTTAAAAAAGAATGGGGAAAAGAAGATCAATGATAATGCGCTGGTGGCGATCGCACTCTTAATTGCGGAGAGTGAGCCAAAACAGAAAGAGGTGATGGTAAAATTAGTACTTAATTTTTTGGTAAATTAGGGACACGTTAGAAAATAAAACCAGGTATAAAAGCGGTTAGATTTTGGCGAATGATTGGTCGAAAAGAGACGAATTATTGTCCACAGCGTCGTACTTTACATAATAGTTTAAGTATGCTATAATCAAAATAGAATTTAGTTATAGTGTAATTTAACTAAAATTATGATAAATAGGCAAGAGCTTGAGGTTAAAAACGAATGGTGGTTTAAGGACGACTATCTAATAGAGGAGGTCAAACTACCCAAAAGAGACCTGTACCATGTTCTCGCAGACAGTTTTGGTCACTCTTTGATTTTAAACATTATTGGTTTAAGACGGGTTGGTAAAAGTACTTTATTAAAACAATTAATCGGAAAATTATTAGCGGATGGCGTAAAATCAAAAAACATTCTTTATTTTCTTTTTGATTTTTCTACCCAGCCGCAAAAATCTGTTTTTTTAGATGAAGTTTTAGCGACCTATTTTGAAGAAATTCTAAGGATTCCGCGCTATTCGCCAGATGAGCAGGTGTATATATTTCTTGACGAAATCCAATATATTGAAAATTGGCAGTCCGTGTTAAAACGTTATTATGACCTAAGCAATAAAAGAATTAAATTTATTGTCACGGGATCGCAGAGTGTGCTTTTAAAAGAAAAGCACCAGGAAAGTTTGGCTGGTAGAATTTTTGATTTTTATTTGCCACCTTTGTCTTTTAGAGAATTTATTAAAGTAAATAATGAGGGGGTAAAAACAATCGATCAGTTTGATTTATTTAATTTACCCCAGGTTTTTGGAGAAATTGGAGGCTATAATACTTTTTATGGACAGAAATTGGTTGAATTAGCCAAAGAATTCATTACTGTCGGTCAGTTCCCGGAAATAAGGAATTTTGATCAGATTGAACGAAAACATGATTATGTTCTCGAATCAGTAATCGGCAAAGTTTTAGAAGATTGCGTCCGGATTTTTAAGATTGGTAAAACCGATGAGTTTAAACTCATCACTTACCAGCTGTTAAATAACGCCGGATCAGTTTTTGAACTTAAAAATATTGGCCGGGAAGCTGGTGTTTCATTTTTAACTTTGAATAAATATTTAGAATTTCTAAAGGAAAGTTATATTTTGGAAGTTCTTTACAAACAGCACAAGAGCTTAATTAAACGTGGCCGGATTTTAAAGAAAGTGTATACGCCATGCGTCAATTTTATCTGTGCCATTAATCGGTTTAAAGCTTCTCATTTTGGCGAGGTGCCTCAGGCTTTTGGAAAGATTATAGAAAATGTCGTATACAATGTTTTGAGACAAAAGTATAAGAGTAGCAATGTTAATGAGGTAGTCAGTTTTTGGCGTCAGGGAGAAAAAGAAATAGATTTTTTAATTAGCCAAAACCTAAAACAACTGCCGGTAGAAGTTAAGTTTTCGAATAGTATTGGCCAGAAGGATTTGGCGACTTTAACTAATTATATGGCAGAGAAAAATATAAAATACGGCGTAGTGGTTACCAAAAATGAATTAGGGAAAAAAGAGGTGAGTGGCCAGACGCTTTACTTTATGCCTTATTATATAGTCTTGTTGATGGTTTAGGGTTTTTTTATTATAGCTAGCCAAAGAATCGAAACGGAGTAATTATTTGGCCAATTTAGACATAATTGGGCTGGAAAAAGGATAAAAATTATACTTAACTATTATTTTTATCCGGTGTAATATATAATCATGTTTATTTTTTTGTATGCCAAAACAATCAATGTCGCCGTATAAAGAACCAGTCTTTTTGTTCACGTCATCCTCCCTAAGAATAGCTACTTGGGCGGGTTGGTACTCAGCTTTTGGTGACCAAGCGCAGGCCGAAGAAATGAGGCACGAAGCACACGTTGAATGGGTAAAAGAATTAGGTATTGGGCGTCGTTATTCTTTTTTTGATAGAGATAATTCGGATATTTGGAAATATATACCGCCGCCAAAATTGGTTCAGATGGTCAACCTCTTTTTTAAAGAAATTAAAAAAGAGGTTTCTAACGGGAAGAGGCTTGAAGCAGAAAGAGGTACCAATTAAATCTTTTCTCAATAATTTGGCAAGTTAGTGAAATTTAAAAAACAAAACCGCCTAGAATTTACCTAGGCGGTCTTTAGTTGTTTGGTTTTTTTAGATGGCTAATTGAGGAAACGGTTCCATCTGGCCAATAGTTTGCGCTTCTGCTTCATCGATAACTTTTTTCTTTTTCAAAATTTCTAAGAGTTTCATAAATTTAGTATCTTCCTTGCGAACGAGAATAACTAAATCTCCGCGTAAATCCGAGAGTTTTTCATCTAAATACTCTTTAGTAACCATTTGCGATTCAACGCGGGTTAAGCGCGCTTCTACTTTGTCTATTCGTCCGTCTAACCTTTTTTCTGCCGCTTGCAGATCTTCTTTAGTGGGACCATTGTCTTTAATAAAAGACACCATCTCTAAAAGATCTTTAATATCTTGTTCCTGGGACATAGTTTATTTTCAAATTTTTAACTCCAGTAGGAGGTATTATACCACCTAGTTTTGTACTGTCAAACTTACGCATGCTCGGCGCTCCAGTACCCCCAGATTGCCCAGAGAGACCAGATGACTGGGGTGTGGTGCAACATGTTGTCTGACAAGGAGAGGATGAGGTAGACGAGAATGCTCAAGATAAAAATGGTGTTGGGCCATTTGTGGTTTTTACCGTACTGTATTTCTCGGTAAAGAAGGGCGGCGAAGATGGCGAGGTACAACAGCAGACCGATTATGCCGGCTTCAAAAGCAACTTTTAGGTAGTCATTGTGGGCTTCACTGGTATTGTCCCAGATGTTTTGGATACCTTTATTAATATCCCAAACTGTTGCAAAAGATCCATAGCCATAGCCTAAGAGTGGGCGGTCACGAAACAAAGGGGAAACTTTGTTGGCGACGTCCCGTCGCCAGGCAATCGAATCTGCTTCGCGGTTGCGGGTGGTCAAGCGAGCGATTACAGCATTTTCTTGCAGGTTAATATTAAATGAGCTCGTCAGCCAGTGGTTAATGGGGAAAAAGGAGGCGTAAAGGACAACTAGAATAGCGAGGATGGACAAGGTCAGTTTAGTCGCTTTAATAATTCCGTAAGCGACAAGGAAAAAAATAAAAGCAATCCAGGCAATGCGGGTATAGGTTAAGGTAATAATGGCGGCCAGAAAAAGAAAAGCTAGAAAGTACAGATCTTGTTGGTTTTTAAACCAGGCATTGAATGGTTGGAATAGCCAGCGTTCTTTGTTTTTGAAAAAAGTATCAAAAGAAAAAATGAAAAGGAGTAGCGCAAAGGTGGCTAAGATATTTGGGTGGGCAAAAGTGCCGTACAGGCGATTGGCAACGCCATCGATCATGAGGCCGGAGTGGGTAAAGTATTGGTAAATGGCGAGAGCGAGTGGGGGGAGAGCACCGATAAGTAAAGTTTTCCGGAAATAGCGATTAAACTTGGTTGGGTATTTAAAACGCATGACAAAAGTTACGCCAAAGAGGGCAAAGAGGTTGGCGGCTTTTAATACTTCGGTAACAGTGGAACTTTTGTCAAAGGTATACGTATAGGTGATCGCCACCCAAGCAAGAAAGACGAGCCAAATTCGTCGGGCCGGGATTTGTTTCCAATATTCATGGTTTTTGATAAAAAACAAAATTGACCAAGCGAGTAGGATGATAGAAATACCGGCGTTAACATTAAAACGAAATTCATCTTCGGACAAAACGACATAATCCCGCCAGTAATCGATGGTTGGTCGGATGATTAGAAAAACCAAGAGCGCGTAGTCACCGAATAGTTTGTATAAAAGGAAAAAGGCTAAGACTAAAAAGGCCAGGATGTCACCCCCGGTGTAGGGGTTCACAATGGTAAAAAGAAGTAGGGCGATAAAAAAGAGGGCCGAGTATTTTAGTTGGGTGATGAGTTTGACCATAAGTCTTGGCAAAATCTTTATTGTATAGTATATTTGTATTATCACGATGAGAGGACTACCAAAGGGTTTCGTCCCGCGGGAATGCCTCTTTTTTATATCTTAAATTTAGCTTGATTATACCACAAATGTACTTTAGTTTAAAGATGTCGTTATATTAGTCAAATATATGAATGTATTGCTTTTGATCTATTTTTGTGGTATCTTTTACTTATATGGATCAAAAAGGATTGGTAAATTATTGGAAGCTTACGGCTGAACATGACTACGAAACAATGCTGGCCTTATATAAAATTAAGCGCTATTCGGATTGTTTGTTCTTTGGTCATATTGTTTTAGAAAAAGCATTGAAAGCTTTAGTTGTCTCACAAACGGGTTCACAAGCACCTTTTACTCACGACCTTGTTCGTTTAGAAAAGCTGTCTGGCGCAGGGCTTTCAGAAAAAGATATTGATTTACTGGACCAAATTAACGAATTTAATATTCGGACACGGTATCCGGAGTATAAATTGGATTTTTATAAAAAATGTACGCCTGTTTATACTAAGAAATATTTCGAAAAAATTCAAAAATTGTACCAAATATTATGGCAAAAGATCAAGCAATAAAAATTGTCAAAAATTACGCTCGCAAGCTACGAGCCGGTCGTTTTCCTGCTGCCCAAGTATATTTATTTGGTTCTTTTGCTAAAAATACCGCTCATGAAGACAGCGACATAGATGTGGCGGTAGTTTCAGATAAATTATCCAAATTAGAAAATAGTTTTTGGTTAAGACGAATAAGACGGGAAGTGGACTTACGAATTGAACCGCACAGTTTTACAGTTCGGGATTTTAAAAACGAAACCAGTCCACTAGTCGCAGAAATTAAAAAATACGGTATTCGAGTTTAGTGAGGTATTTATTTAGGGTTCCAGAACCTGTGCATGTCTGAGATAGTACATGCTTTTTAATTTAAGAGCCTAAAGAAGACTGAAATTATATTTTCGGCTGGCTTGCTTGCAGTACCATTTTCTAGTATAATAAAGGCATAATTTATCATTATGCCTTGTCGCTTACCAGTTGATTGCGTTTTGGCTTTAACCTACAACTGTAACTCTCGTTGCACGATGTGCGACATTTGGAAGATAAAAAATAGCCCCGAGTTAGCACCCGAGGAGTTTTTAAAATTGCCAAGTAGCCTACTAGATATCAATTTTTCAGGTGGGGAACCATATTTACGGAAAGATATAGTTGAGATTTTAAAAAATGTAGTTACCGCATCGCCCGCGGCACGGGTTATTATCTCTTCCAATGGTTTTGCGACCGATTTAATTGTCGCAAGAACTAAAGAGTTGTTAAAGATCAAACCAGATATTGGAGTAGCGATTTCTATTGATGGAATCGGGGAAATGCATAATGAAATGCGAGGTATCCCCGGTGGTTTTGACAAGGCCATTGCGACCGTCAAGAAATTGAAGGAAATCGGTGTTACGAAGTTGCGGCTTGGTTTTACCGCTACGGATAAAAACGTTAATCATTTGTCTAAGGTATATAACTTGAGCCAAGAGTTGGGTGTAGAATTCACTCATAGTTTTGCCCAGAACTCGGAGTTTTATTTTGGGGGGAAACAAAATGTCCATAATCCACGCGGTGAAGTATTGAATCGTGAATATGATTACCTAATCCGTCAGGAGTTAAAGAGTTGGAATTTTAAACGTTGGGCGAGAGGATACTTTGCTTATGGCATGAAGAAATTTGTTAATAGCCACCGACCAATGTTATCTAATGCGCCGGGACGGGACTTCTTCTTTTTGGATCCGTCCGGAGATATTTATCCATCGGTCGTACATAACGTGGTTTTAAAAAATATTAAAGAAATAGACAGTCAACAGAGTTTTGAACAGTTTTGGTTATCAAACGAGGCAGAAATGGTGCGAAAGAAAATTGATGATCTTAAAATCCCGGTCTGGATGATCTGCACGGCTCGAACGGCAATTAAAAAACATCCTTTAAAAGCCGGTCTGTGGTTTATGAAGCACAAACTTTATGCGCATTTTGCTAGTTAACAAGTATTGGTATTTACGCGGTGGGGCGGAAAGAGTGTCAATCCAAACCAAACAAATTTTAGAGGCGGCTGGTCACACCGTCGAGATTTTTGGCATGCATGACCCGAAGAATATTTTTGAGAATAAATATTTTGTTACCCATGTCGATTACGCAAAAGTCCGGGGGCTTAAAAAAATTTCTGCCGGCTTAAAAGCAATTTATAACCCGGAAGCTCGAGATAAGTTTAGGAAGTTGGTGGAAGACTTTCAGCCCGATGTCGTGCATCTGCATAATTTTTATCACCAGTTGTCTGGGTCCATTTTAGAAGTTTTGAAAGAAAAGAAAATTAGAACGGTCATGACGCTTCATGATTACAAACTAATTAGCCCCAATTATAATCTTTACCATCATGGTAAAATCGCCGAAGAAGCGATGGGTGGTAAGTATTACCGTTGTTTAGTAAATAACTGTATGGAACGCTGGGGCGAAAGTTTTATCGCGACCATTGAAGCGTATTTTTTACGTTGGAACAAATTTTTGTCGGCAATTGACTGGTATTTAAGCCCTAGCCGGTTTTTAAAAGATAAGTTTGTGCAAGCCGGGTTCCCAGCGTCTAAAATAACCGTGGTTCCCAATCCAATTGAAATTAATTTAGATCAGCCTTATACGGAAGGCGACTACATTACTTATATTGGCCGGGTGGCGGCGGAAAAAGGTTTGGAATTTTTATTACAAGCCGCGAAACAGTTGCCAGATTTGAAGTTTCGAATTGTGGGAGACGGGTTAGAAGAAAAAAAATTAAAGGTAATAGCGAACGAGCTTGGTCTTGGTAATGTCGAATTTTTAAACCACGTCAGTGGAGAAGAATTAGAAAAGATTTTTGCTGAAGCCAAGTTTTTAGTTTTACCATCAGTCTGGTATGAAAACTACCCAATGAGTGTTTTAGAAGCTTGTTTAAGGCGTAAAGTGGTTATCGCTAGCCGGATTGGGGGAATTCCGGAATTACTGCCCGAAGAACTTTTGTTCGAACCAGGGGATATTGAAAGCTTGGTTAGTAAAATTTCTGAATGGGTTAAAAAGAAGAGCGAGGCGCGAGAGACGATGGGTAATATTTTGCGGGTAAAGGTGATGCAAGAGAATAACGAAGAGCAATATTTACGAAGATTAGAAGAAGTTTATCTTAAATGTTAAGAACTTACCGAATTATTATTATCTTATTTCTGGCCGTTTTAATTTCCGGTGTCTTTGTGTTACGTTCGACCAAGTCGGCGCCAATGCTCGCGAATTATTATTTAGGCACCTTGCCGATTGACCAGACTTCGATTGATTACCTGGCCCGTAATGATCTTCTAATACTAAGTCCAGAGCAGGGTATTGTGCGACGAGGTGTAATTGACCAAATAAAAGCTAAAAATCCAGATATTATTCTTTTGGCGTATGTCCCGAGCGAAAGCTATAACCAGTCCTGGAAGGTTTATCCGGCCAATGCTTTGTACAAAGATTTTGTGGTAAAAGACGAATGGTGGCTCCGTGACACTAAAGGTAATATTGTTTCGGATTGGCCGGGGTTGCAAAACACCAACATGACCGAAGAGTCAACGGATTATTTGATTCAGTATGTCAAAAGTCATATTTTAAGCCAAGGCATTTGGAATGGTGTATTTTGGGACATGGTTTATGATGGGATTTCTTGGCAGAATAAGGGCGATATCAGTTTATACAATGACGGAGAGCGAGGTAACGCCGATGAGATAAATGCCGAATGGACAAGACGCATGGTGTATTTACTTGATCAGACTTGGCGGCAGTTACCGGTCGAGTATGTTTTAATGAACGGCAGTTCCTTGCCAGCCTTACAGCCTTACGCTAACGGTCGGATGTATGAGGACTATCCAACACCATGGGAAGCGGGTGGCTCGTGGAGTGGTATCATGACGGGATTAAAAAGAAATCAGGCCAAGAATAAAAATCCACAGATTTATGTTTTTAATGCCAACACTAATAACACTGGTAAACAAAATGATTATCGTCGAATGCGTTTTGGTTTGGCGAGCAGTCTTATCGTTGACGATGTCTATTTTTCTTTTGACTACGGGACCAAAGATCATTCGCAAGTTTGGTGGTACGATGAGTATGACGTGGATTTAGGTGATCCAACCGGTGAAGCCAGAGGCATGAATGGTTCGAGTCAATACCAAACCGATGTTTGGCGGCGAGAATATTCGAATGGTGTGGCTCTGGTTAATCCGACTGGTCAGGCCCAAACTGTGGACCTGGGTGCGGAGTATGAAAAAATAATTGGTAAACAAGACCCGGCAGTGAACAACGGACAAATTACTGATCGAGTCAGAATCGGTGCCAAAGACGGACTGGTGATGTTAAAAACCACTCAGACATTAAAGAGTGTGGTTTTTAACAACGGTTCTTTTGTCCGTTTTTTTGACCACAAAGGAAACCGCACTCGTAACGGTCTGTTCGTGTTTGAAGATCGGTTTAAAGGTGGGGCAACAGTCTTTAACGGAGATTTGGATGGTGATGACGGCAACGAACTAGTTACTGTCGTTGGTTCGCGTTTAGAAACCTTTGATGATAACCTAGACTCTTGGGGTAGCGATTTTCCGTTTGGTGGTAATTATACCGGAGGAGTGAGTATGGCGGTTTCTCGGAAAAGTCCAACCGAGGTGGCGTTGTTTGCTTTGGCTCCCACCAAAGGTAATGAAGTGAGATTATATACTTATTATGGTGAATTACTAAAGCAAGTTTTTCCTTTGGGTAAAAAATACCAAGGCGGTTACAATGTGGCGATCGGGGATATTGACCAAGACGGAAAAAAAGAGGTGGTGGTTGGCACCGGTCGGGGAGTGGTGGCGGAAGTATTTGTCTACAATGAAGATATGACGAAAATTGAAAAACGATATAAGCCGTTTAATAATAGTTTTAAAAATGGACTGGTCGTAGCGGTGGGCGACGTTGACGGGGATAGCAAAGTGGAGTTGGTAGTGGCGTCGCGCTTTGGCCGCGATCCTTTGGTTAAGATTTATAAAAAAGACTTTAAAAAAGCGTCAGAGTTCAAGGTTGCTTCAACCTTTAATGATGGCAATTTAGTGACGCTTACTACGCGGGACATGAATTATGATGGTAAAGAGGATATCTTAGTCGGAACACAGTAAAGTGTATTTGTCAGAATACCTTTTTTATGCGTTTTAGGCAGACTTTATTTTGGGATGTTGACCCGAAAACAATTGATGAAAAAAAGCATGCTCGGTACATTATTGAACGGGTTTTAGATTTTGGTAATGACAAGGAAGTGCGCTGGGTCTATCACAACTATTCTAAAAGATTGTGACTAAATAGAAAAAAATAGGACCTAAAAATAAAGATTTGTGGCATAATACAGCTAAAAGATTAACTAAAGATAATATGCCCAATAAAAAACTGTCCGGAATGTGGTTCAAACCAGGTCGTTAAGAAGGGTTACCAACTA
>DATDYA010000016.1:0-2762 GCA_035289165.1 Patescibacteria group bacterium | reverse complement strand
GCAGGGACCGCGCGCTCGTACACAGCTCGGTCTCTAGAGTAACTAAGTTATTAGTTCTTCTAGAGAGCTGTGTACGAGTTAAACATAAAAACACTTACCATTTTGGTGAGTGTTTTTTCTTGCTAAAAATCTTAGTGACAGGTAAAATATCTTCACTATGAAGTTTGTAATTATCGATGGCAATGCCATCATACACCGCGCCTACCACGCCCTACCACCCTTGACCACCAAGGACGGTCGGATGGTGAATGCGGTGTATGGTTTTGCCTCCATGATGTTGAAAGTCTTGCACAACCTAAAACCAACGCACTTGGCGGTTTCTTTTGATGTCGCTGGAAAAACCTTTCGTCATGTTGAGTATGACAAGTACAAAGCCACTCGGGTTAAAGCCGACCAGGAATTATATGATCAAATACCACTAGTCCACGAACTAGTCCACGCCTTTGGTTTCCCAATCTACACCAAAGAGGGTTACGAAGCTGACGATGTTA
The DNA here is from genome assembly GCA_035289165.1 of Patescibacteria group bacterium. GTDB lineage: Bacteria > Patescibacteriota > Patescibacteriia > Magasanikbacterales > GWA2-37-8 > DATDYA01. The sequence continues at coordinate 2,271 of DATDYA010000016.1, read as the reverse complement.
TTGGCACAGTGGTGGAAATGTTTAAAGCGGACAAGAAAAAAGATAAAGAATTATTTATTGTGACGGGTGACATGGACACCCTTCAGTTGGTAGATGGTTTTGTCAAAGTTTACACCCTTCGCAAAGGTATGAGCGACGTGGTTATTTACGACCACGATGGTGTGGTAGAAAAATACGGCTTTGGGCCAGAACGGGTTATTGACTACAAAGCCCTACGCGGAGACTCTTCTGACAACATCCCAGGTGTCCCCGGGATTGGTGAGAAAACCGCGACCAAACTCATCCAAAAGTATGGTGGAATTGAAGATATATATAAACAACTTAGGGATTCTGGGTCGGCTCTTCGGAAGGAAATGAAAGAAGGGGTTATTAAGAAATTAGAAGCAGGCGAAGACAGCGCCAAGATGAGCTACCGACTAGGCAAGATAGATTGTCACGTACCAGACCTCGCGATAGATCTCGCGGCTTGTGAAATTAAACCTTTTGACCGCGACCAACTCTTAAAATTATTTCAAGAGTTTGAATTCACCTCGCTATTAAAACGCGTGCCTGGGTTTGCCGAAGAGGTGAATGAGGACAAAAAAACTATTAAAACCAAGAAGGTAAAAAAAACTACCGCCAATTGCGAAAGGATTAGCGACAAAAAAGGCGTTAAAGAACTGGAAGAATTAATAACCAAAGAAGCAGTCTTTGTTGCCAAGGGGATTTTAAACAGTCCAGATATTTTGGTTAAAGATTTTGGTGGGCTGATATTTTGGGTGGGTGGAAAAGGATTCTTTTTACCTAAAGATTTAATGAAAGAAACTGTTAATATTTTTTCCAACCCTAAAAACGAACTAATTGGTTATGATCTTAAGCAATTAATAAAAACCACGCGGGTCTTGGGGGTCGAAATACAGAATTTGCTTTTTGACATCATGATCGCTTCTTATCTTTTGTCCCCCGGTAGTCGCAACAACAGTTTAGAAAGTATTGTTTTAAAAGAACTGGGAGAAGAGGTAAAAGATAGCGGAAACCAAGGCGGATTATTTGGTCTCGAGCCAATTAACGAAGTTGAAACTTTGGAAAAAATTGGTCGGGCGGCCCAAAAATTACGGCCAGAATTAAAATCCATAGATGATTATGGTCTTTTCCAAAAAGTGGAGATGCCACTCGTTGGAGTTCTCGGCGAAATGGAATTAAATGGTATTGCCCTTGATCTGGGGTTGCTAAAAAAACTTTCTAAAGAAGTGGCTGAAGAAATTAAAAAGTTACAAGAAAAAATTTATGAGTTAGCCGGCCAAGAGTTTAATGTCTCTTCGCCCCTTCAGCTTCGGGAAATACTTTTTGACAAACTTGCCCTCCCTACGGATGGGGTGAAAAAAGGAAAAACCGGTTTGTCAACTTCGGCCGAAGAATTAGAAAAACTTCGTCCGCTACACCCCATAATTTCCGAAATTGAAAACTACCGCGAAACCTCTAAATTACAAAATACGTATATAGATGTTTTGCCAACCCTAGTCAACCCAAAGACCGGTCGGCTCCACACCACCTTTAACCAGGCTGTAACTGCCACCGGTCGACTCTCTAGTTCTGATCCTAATCTCCAAAATATTCCCATCCGTACTCCGGCCGGGCGTAAAATCCGGTGTGCTTTTATTGCTGAACCCGGTAACATACTCCTTAGTGCCGACTATTCGCAGATCGAGCTTCGGATTGTGGCATCTTTAGCCGAAGATCAAAAAATGATGGAAATATTCGCGAAAGACGAAGACATCCACCGAGCGACCGCCGCCGCAATTAATAATATCTCTTTGGATAAAGTGACCAAAGACATGCGCCGCGCTGCCAAAGAAGTAAACTTTGGTGTGTTGTATGGCATGGGCGCCTACGGCTTAAGTTGGCGAGCGGACATTCCACAATGGCAAGCCAAGGAGTTTATTGACAAATATTTTAGTGAATTTAATGGTGTAAAGAAATATTTAGAACACACCTTGGAGTTTACTCGTAAAGAAGGCTATTGCGAAACCCTCTTCGGTCGCCGTCGGTATATACCAGAACTTAAATCCCAGAATTTTCAGTTACGCAACGCGGCCGAGCGTATGGCGATTAACCACCCCATTCAAGGAACAGCCGCTGACCTTATGAAAATGGCGATGGTCGCGGTGAGAGAAAGTTTAAAGGACAACAAAGAGATTCGTACTCTTCTTCAAGTCCACGATGAGCTGGTATTCGAGGTAAAAATAGGGAAAGAAAAAGAATTAGCCAGACAAATTAAAAAAGTTATGGAAA
>DATDYA010000015.1:0-7192 GCA_035289165.1 Patescibacteria group bacterium | reverse complement strand
GCCCTCCGGGGTCATGCCGATGCCCGTGTCTTTCACTTCGAACGTTACCATGCCCGCCGGCTCCGGGCTGACCGAAACAATAATCTCCCCTTCTTTGGTGTACTTAATCGCGTTATCAACAAAGTTCATCATCACCTCGTGAAGCTTGCTCGCGTCCGCGATTACCACCGGCAGCGGCTGCTTTGGCTTTTGGAACATCAGCTTGAGCTTCTTACTCTTGGCGTTGTGCCCGAGGTTATCAACCACCGTGGCGGCCAGCTGCTCAACCTGCACCGGTTCCCACTTGAACTCCTGCCGGCCGGACTCGATCCGCGAGATGTCGAGCAGGTTTTCGACCAGCCCGATCAGCCGCTCGTTGGCGGCGTAGACCTTAGCGAGCTGGTCAAGGATTTTCGCCGGCACACGGCCGAACGAGCCCTCGTGCATCATCGAGATGTAGCCCTTGATGACGGTCAGCGGCGTGCGCAGCTGGTGCGAAGCAATGGAGATAAAATCGGACTTCATCCGGTCCATCTCGCGCAGCTGGGTATTGGCGGCGCGCAGCTCTTTGGTGGCCGCGTCCACGCGCTGCTGCAATGTCTTGTTAAGCTCTTTGAGCTCGTCGTAGAGCCGGGCGTTTTCAATGGCGATAGCCGCCTGGCCGCTGATGATTTCGAGCACGTTAATGTCTTGCTGGGTGTACAGGTCACCGGATTTTTTCGTGCCCACGGCGATAACGCCGATCAAGGCCTCCTTGACGTACAGCGGCGAAATCAGCGCAAGGTCGTTCTGGCTCAACGCGCCCAGCAGGATCGGATCAACCGGCTGGTACTCCCCGGTCTCGTACTGGGTCTTCATTTCATTTATGACAAATATTCCCGGCCGCTGCTTGAGCTCCTGCTTCAGAATGGAAACGATGTTTTTGTAGTTAACCAGCGACTGAACCACCTCCGACTTCATGCCCTCATAGTACGCGACCTTCAGCTTTTTTTCTTTGGTCAGCAGCGCGACCCCGAACTTCTCGCACTGGAATGCCTCGACTAAATTTTTTGAGATTTCCTTAAGCAGTTGGTCGAGATTGAGGATAGATGAAGTGACCTCATTGATTTTTGCTAAAAGCTTGTCGGGATTGTAGCTTTTTTTGTAAAGAAATTTGCTCGTAGTCGCCTCAATAAACTTTCGGCTTGGCTGGTAAGTTGCAGTCACAATGAGCGCAACGATAAGGCCAATAACAATGTCGGAGCGGAAGCCGATAACCTGTTCGAGGTACGAACCAATGCCTGCCGATAACGCGGCAAACATGCCGGTGATAAGAGCGATGAGGATGCCGAAACTTATAGATCTAAAAATAATTAACCGAACATCTAAAAATCTATATCGAGTAATAGCATAGGAGGTAAAAATAACAAAAAATAGCGAACTTGGTGAATCAAATGGTATTAAAATTGTTATCCTGAACAAAGGTAATAAGAAACTTACTATAGATGAAAGTATTCCATAGCAAATAACTCCAAAAAGAACATACTTTAATTGAATTTTTTTAATCCCAGTTGCTTTAAAATAAGTAACAATTAATTTAATGGTAAAGTATAAGATTATGCCCAGGAAAAATAATGAAAAAAGTGGGAATAATGGACCGAATGTAACTCGCTCAGCGCCGCCAAAGCCTATCCCTTCAGCACTATTAATTATTAAATCTGTAAATGCGGTAATAAACGCAATAATAATGCCGAGTGAAACGAACACTAATGAAAAAAATTTTCTAAGTTTCTGATCTGTTAGATAAATTATCCATATTAATGATGCTGGTATAAATAAAGCAGCGGCGGCATAACTATGCCTAAACCAAAATAATGTTGGAAAGATGCCAATTAAAAAATTAGTAAAAATCCAATAGCTAGAAAAAAATGAAAAAAATAAGAACAGAATACCCATGGTACTTTTTCTTTTACTAGCATATACATACAAACCTAAAAAAATATTAAGTATTGAAGCAACTAATATGACAATTCCTATAGCGTTTATGAACATATTTTATACTTTAGTAAAATAGCGCATCGTCCGAATAAAACCATCAGCGAATGGAATCGCCTGCTTATATCCTAACTTCTCAACTAGTTTTCTATTGTCCACTTTAATACTAGACGAAAGCATCTCGACACTAATTGATGTAATGGTCGGCCTTGTATTCCTATTCAACGCTCTAAAAAGTATATCCGAAAAGACTCCGAATATGTGGCCAACTAATGAGGGAAGAAAAATTATTTTGTTTTTTTTGCCCATTGCCTTCATTACTTTTTCGACTAGCCGTAGCCAAGTAATATCTTCATTATCAGAAGCTAAAAATGTGTCACCACCTAAACTTCGATAATCTTTAACTTTTAACAATATATCTATTAAATTATCAATATATATAAGCGGAATCTGGGTATCCTTTTTCCCTACCAAAAAAACAACCTTACTCGTATTAAGCTGCCGTATAATTTCCGGGAAGAGGGTCTTATCAGCTGGGCCATATACCCAAGCCGGTCTGATTACAACGGTTTCGATCCCATTGACACCATTATTTTCTAGTACATATTTCTCAGCTAGCATCTTTGATCTATGGTAAGGCAACTTAGTGTCCGTGTAGGCGGTAAATTCATCGATAACATTATGGCTATACCGACTTCTTTTCAAAACATCAATAGTACTAATATATATAAATTTTTTAACACCAGCTTCTATTGCTTTATTCAGCAATAATTTTGTCCCCTCGGTGTTGACCTCATAATATTCTTTTTTAAAGGCCCAATCAGTGACCACACCAGCTAAATGGTAAACTACGTCGACTTCTTTCAATAAATGAGAATAACTGGAAACATCATTGACACTGCCCATCACAAAATCGGCATTTAGATATCTTAAAAGGTCGATATTGCTGTTTTTTCGAATTAATAATAATAGGCTATCACCTTTTTTAGATAAAGCACGGACTAAATTGCCGCCAATAAACCCCGACGAACCAGTAACAAATACTTTTTGTCTCATAAATCTATAGAATACCCAATTCAGTCCCTATATTGCCACAACATTTCAACAAATAATCAATCTGCTTCTTTGAATGTGTAGCCATCACGGTAAATCGAATTCTGGCTTTACCTTTTTCAACTGCTGGCCATCGCACACATGGCCCAAAAATACCATTATTAAATAACCGTCTAGAAAATTCGATCGCCTTATCATCTGGACCAATCAAAATCGGAATAATTTGTGTTTCGCTCGTGAATGTATCGAAGTCTAATTTATGGAATCCATTTCTCATATATTCAACGTTCTCCCACATTTTCTCACGTATCCATGGTTCAGTCTCGATTACATCCAACGCGGCTATCAGAGACGCGGAAGCGGCGGGCGTCATGGCGGTAGAAAAGATGTACGAACGACTGGTAACTCGCAGGTATCGGATGAGATCCTTGCTACCAACAACAAATCCGCCTGTCGCGGCAAGCGCTTTGCTGCAAGTACCTAGTACGATATCAATGTCCTGTGATGACTTAAGACCGAAACGCTCTAGTGTGCCGTGGCCGTGCGCCCCTTGCATCCCTGTTGAATGGGCCTCATCAATCATCAACATGGCTCCATATTTTTTACAGAGCGGCGCAATTTTATCAAGCGGTGCGACGTCGCCATCCATACTGAATACACCATCAGTTACGACAAGCGCTCGCCGACGGCGATATTTTTTAAGCTGGCGCTCCAAATCCACAACATCACAATGTTTGTAAACAGCAACTTTTTGATCACTCATCTTACAGCCATCTATGATACTGGCGTGATTCAATTCATCGCTTAAAATAATCCCTTTGGTCTCAAAAAAATCCCGCGGTCCTACCTTAGGCGGGTTCATCACTGCGGAAATAACACCGACGTTTGCCGAATAACCAGTCGGCCACACAATTGCATCCTCCCCACCTTTAAACTTTGTAATTGCCTGCTCAAAATCACGATGCACCTTTAAATTACCAGATAACATTCGTGATCCATCCGCTCCTGATCCATATTTCTTAGTCGCCTCGACTGCTGCGGCAATGACTTTCGGATGTGTAGCTAACCCAAGATAGTTATTTGATGCGAACATTAAAACTTTTTTTCCGTCGATGATAACCTCCGATTCAGCACCACTTTCTATAATCCGTAAATCAGGATAGAGGTGATGGTCATCTACATATTTTAAAATCCTTTTTATCTTATCCATCTCTTTTGAGTGTAAAAAAAGAAAAAGGAAATAAAAAGTGGATAATATAGAGAACCAATATTAAAGAAAAGAATGGTCCAACCCAAACAGCTACATCGGAACCAAAAAATACAGGAGACAAGACTGCGAAGATTGTGCCGAAGAATCCAAAAAAACCAATCCCTAAAATAATTTTTTTAAGGGCCTTCTTATGGGAACCACCGCTTGTAAAAAACTTACTCAATAAATTTTTAAAAACTAAAACAAGATAGCCACAAAAGTAAACTGCGAAAAGTGCAGCCCCAAATCGATTTAAAATATAGTTATTCGTATGGGGCTGCAAAAGTATTTGCACAACCCATACATTAGGAATGAAAACGATATATGCTAAAAATATAATACTAGCTGTAATAGATATATATATTCTAGAAGTTGGCACTTTTTTTATGTAGGGAAAATAAAGCGAAAAAAAATAGAGGGGAATTACCACGAGGCCACCAAACCAATTTTGAAAATAAGTCCAAAATAACGCTGAAGCAACATCATCCATTTCTCTAAACATCGTAACTCCTAATGTCCAAAGACTAACAAAAAAAACCGACAAGGCAAAGGAAATATTTATTTTATTTCTGGGGTTGCGAGATAGAATTAATACTGCAAGTAAAAAATCAATGGCCGCAACAACCAATAGACAGATATTGATCCAGCTCATATTAAACAGATTAAAAGCTAAAGTTCTTTACTAAAGTTTCCTCGCGATAATTAATCGGATTTATACTATCTTTTTAGAAAACAGAATTGAATAAATATACGCAAGAACAGCAAACGTTGAAAGGGTCCCGATATAAGAAAAATCAAGGTTTGCAAAATAAGGAACCATAAAACCGAAAAATATGCTAATTATAATGGAAAAAAATGTTCCAATAATAATTTTTTTTAGATAAATCCTGTGTACGCCATCACTAATTTTATATTTTTTAATGAGGTTTCGAAATGAAAATAATATCAAAAAGAATACATAGAGTATAAATACGGTAAATCCAAAATAATTAACCTTTTCTCTAAGAAACGGGAAATCGATCTCCGCTGCAATAACGTACAAGTTCGGAATAAATAATGATAAGGTTAGTAATGATGAACAAAAATAGAAGATGGTGTCTCTTCCTTTATTTATCTTTAGTTGAAAAGGAAATCTGTAAGTGAAAAGCAAAAAATAATGAACGACCCAAAGACTAAAAATGAGGCTGATGATTTCAAAGTCCACTGTCGACAAGGGGATAAATGGAATAAATGTCAGAGAAGTGCCAGCTATCCACAATCCCAAGAATAAAACCGCCATGCCAAAGTTAAAATAAATAGCATCGCCCTTCGCACGGCGAAGCAATATGTAAGCGAAGAAAAAACTTGCTAAAGCTAGAGGTATATTGAGGAAGAGAATCAAGGTGAATATAAACTTTAAAAATTCCATAGTGAAGTTTAATTAGGCCGGTTTTTTAGAAAACAAAATCAAATAAATATAAATCAAGATCGTGAAAGCAAAAAACATTCCCAGGTGTGTAAGATCAAAGCTAACGTAGTAAAAATTGATGAGGCTAAAAAAGAGATTTGCCACAACGGCAACGGCGGTGCCGGCAATAATTTTCTTCAGCTGGCGCCGGTGGATGCCATCACTGGCTTCATAGCGCTTAAAAAGATTAGTAAACGCGATGATGGCGAGAAACGAAAAATAGACGGTATAAATCGTTAAGCCGAGAGGATTAATCTCTCGATACCTGAAAGGAAAATCCACCGATGCCGAGGTGATTAAGCCGGGCCAAAGGGCTAAAACCGAAATGGCTATGGTACCGATATAAAAAAACGGCGTAACTGATTTTGTGACCATTTTCTGCAAAGGGAAGTAGTAGGTAAAGATTAAAAAATAATGTAAGGCCCAAAGACCCAGTAAGAAACCAAGTCTCGCGTGTAAACTGCTTGAAAAAGGCGTTAACCCAAAATAATCCGACAACGTAACAAACATCCATACTCCGAGCATCAAAACAGCCATGCCAAAATTAAAGTAGATCGCATCACCTTTGCTTCGGCGCAGCAAGATAAAGGCAAAAAAGAAGCTCGCCACGGCTAACAATATATTGAGGTAGAGAACCACCGTAAACAGAACTCTTAAGAATTCCATACTAAAATTTTATTCTTATTTCATCAAAAAAGATGCCGATGGTGATAAAGATTGGAAACAGCCAGGTAAAGAAACCGCCGACCGGATACACGCCGGCGGTCTGGGGCAAAAAATTCGAGCCGCCGGACAAGGAGACAAACAGCACGGTCAGGAGGATATAGAATACCTTTCGTTTCATCGGGCCGCTGCTGGCGCGGTACCCGCTGGCGAGAAAATAAATGGCCAGGAGGACGTAGCTCCAAAAGTAGGCCAGAAACAGCGGATACAGCCTGCCCGCGTCAACCCAGTAGTCAAAACCAACCTTGGGAGACGCGCCGGCCACAATACCGTTGCCCCAAAAACTTAGAAAAGTGAATATAACCGCCAGGACGTAACCCGAGCGAACCAGTGCTTTGTGGGACGAAGCCTGGTACAAAAAAACCAGAACGAAGTGAAAAAACAGGATCGAGATAAAGGCGGCGCCGGCGTGCAGCAGACGTGAGTACCAGGTCGCCGCGGCGGCGGAAGCGCTAAAAAGCATAAGCATCAACCCAATGCTCCAAAGCCCGATCGCCAGGCTCGTCAGAGCCCAGAGCCTCACCACAAACGGCTTTGGGTTCCTCACATAGCTATACACACCGAGACCAATCGAGGTCACGACAAGTAATACTATTGATACGGTGTAGAGTGAATTAAGCATATAGGGGATGAATCAATTAATTCTGTTGAAAAATCTTAGGTTTGCAGGTAATAGTTTTACGCATCCGGATGAGCACTGTAGTTCGGAGCAATAATGACCGAGGAGTTCGCAGGTGACGGCAACGGGAGCGGATAATTCTATTCAA
>DATDYA010000014.1:0-5932 GCA_035289165.1 Patescibacteria group bacterium | reverse complement strand
GACCAGGTAGAAGAGGATTTTCACCTTATAAATAAAGCCAAAGAGGCAGTGCGGACTGGTCAATTAGATTATGAAATACGCGAATTAATCGCTAAATTAAGCGAAGAGGACGCGGAAATTGTAACTTCTCACTATCTTTTTGGGTATAGTTATAAGGAAATCGCGGAAATGCAGAATATGACAGAAGGGGCAATAAAGGTGGCCGCGCACCGAGCCATTAAGAAACTCCGAGAATTTTTATGATAAAACTCCGATACAATTTGTGGAAAATGAAGCGAGGTCTTCGACCGGATAATCGATTTAAAGAAAGTCTGCGTCAAGAATTAGAACGAGCCTGGGGGAAGCGATATGGCTCGGTGCCTTGGTTTCAAATGGCCTGGTTTCGTTATGCTTTGGCTCCGGCTATGGCGGTAGTTTTGGTTGTCTTTGCCGGGACTAGTGCTTATGCCTATACCTCACCAGAAGTAGTAGAAGGCACCTTACTTTACCCGATAAAAACCGCGGTTGAAAAAGTGGAAGAGAAGTTAAGTGTGACTCCAGCCATGAAGACGAAGTTTTATATTCGTCAGTTAGATCGTCGTTACGAAGAAGCGGCAGTGGTGGAGAAGAAAGTAAAGAAGACCCCAGATAAACCACAAAATATTGTGGTAAAAAACAAGATGATTAAAAAGATCAACCAGGTGGAAAATAAATTATTAGAGCAAAAGAAAGTGATCACTTCTAATACTAAAAGTGAAGTGAATTTAAAAGCGCAAATCCAGTCGGCTCTAAAAGAATCAGAAATAAAAAAGCGTTTAATTACCATACCAACCACAACATTAAAAGTTTTAGATGTTGAAAAAATTCGTGTCGAAGAAAAAGTACCGGAAGTAATACGCGAAAAATTGGAAGTAATAAAGACTAAAGAGATAGAAAAAATAATGAGGGAAAAGGAAAACACCTTGCTCCGAGTCAATGCTGATAACAAACGAACTAGTTGGGAAAAAATTGTCGAGAGGGCGAAAAATTTATTACCAGCAGTCGAGAAGTTTATGTGTAAGAATTGTGTTACCAATCGCTTCGCTACAAGTACCCCCAAAATTTTTATTCCGACCAGCACAATCCCTTCGCGAATTTTGGTAAAACCTACTTCAACTTTAGTTACGCCGACTTACAAAAATACCATTAAAGTGGTAACTACCACCATCCGTACGTCTAGCACTACTCTTCCTACGACCTCTAAAATAGTGACTCCGACCACGACTGTTAGTTATCCGCCTAAAATTTCTTCCGGTACGATTTATTACCGCGCTTATTAAAAGTTTTAAAAAACTCCCTTTAGCCGGGAGTTTTTAGGTTATCTAAGACTTGATTTACGAGTTTGTCGGCTTCTTTATTTTTGGCCCGGAGGACGTGACGAAATTTTACTTTTTTAAATTGTTGTGTAATGTTATAGGCTTTGACAAAAAGTTTTTGTAAAGCTGGTTCGCGGATTTTGTAAATACCGTTCATCTGTTTCGTAACTAGTTCACTGTCCATAATGCACTCGACTTCAGTTGCGCCCAGTTTTTTAGCTTTTTCTAACCCGGCAATGAGGGCTTGGTATTCGGCATAATTATTAGTTTGTTCACCTAAATATTCGCCAAAGGCGGCAATTGTCTTTCCGGTTTCGTCCTTAACAACTACGCCGAGAGCCGCTCGGCCGGGGTTACCGCGGGACCCGCCGTCGGTATAAATATCTAAACGCATAGATTAATTATTTAATTAGTATTTGAGACTCCACAAACCATTTTGTTTGTTTACTTCAGTAACGTAGTAGAGAATCCTTTTTTCGGTGTCGGCCACGGGGTGGTTGATTGAATATTCAAAAAGAGGAGTGTTGACCAAATAATAGGGGTGTATGATGGTAGTTTTGTTGGCCCAAACCAAAAGCAGGGCGTTGTATTCATCTAGTGGCAAGACTTCTTTTAGGGTTTCACCCGAGCGAGTTAACAGAGCGGGTTCCTCGTTATAGTTGAAGGTACGTAGTTCCGATGGCGTCCAGAATAACCACCAGTCGTTGTATTTAGAAATTAAATTTTTGTTAGCGTTAAAAGTTATCTGGTGATCGGAGTAAACCAGTGTTACTTCTTGGCCCGCACCTGTTTTGATTAGCACGGCGTCTTTTTTTACACCTAAAATATTTAACTCATTATTTTCCACCGTGTCAAACTCGGTGGATTTTTGGAAATAACCATAAACCTCACGGACAATTTCCCAGCGCAAAGTGGTGCTGGTCGGCCGGATCATCCAAAGTTCAGATCCATTTAAAAACCAATCGGCATACTCTTTAATGGCTAGACTTTTGTTTTGTTTTGACGTTAAATTAAAAGCATGTAAAGTGTTGTCTGACAAGCCATAGTAAATTTCCTCGCCACTGTCGTTCCATTGGAACTTTGTTATCGTTTTCCCGGTTGGGCTGGTAATTTTTATCGCTGGGTTTTGGTTATCCGCGTTGTAAAAGCTAATTTCATTGTAAGATGTTTGGTCAGTAGTAACGGCTAGTAGATTCTTATTTTTGGCCCAGGAAAAATAGGGGGTGTGACCAGTGTCTATGGTTAGCAGGTCGCGATCAGTATTGTGTTCGGTATTTCTTATCTTAATCTGAACGTTATTGTTTCCCGATAGGGCGTAGGCGAGGTATTTTCCGTCAGCGGAAAGCGCAGTATTAATAACATTTCCAGCTAACACTAATTTTGGTTCATTTTTTTGAATGAGATTTATTTCTTTAATATATACTGTTTGTTTGTTTTTTACTTCAACCTCTTTAAACCAGGTTAAATAATTTTCTGCTTCTAGCCGTATGGTGTATTTACCCGGAGTAATATTATTTAGACGGATCGGCATTCGACTTTTCAATCTGATGTTGTTTAAATAGGCGACCGTGGTTTCTGGCTCGACGTCAATGCTAATCGCCCCAGTTTCGCGTAGTAATCCGGCCTGCCAATCATAGCGATAACCAATGGAGTAGAGGATAACGGCTGGAGAAATGATAAGAAAGGCGGCGATAAAAACGCCGAGGATGGTGAGGCGGAAAGGCTTGGTGAATTTGGCGCCAGGATACTCCATATTGTCAAGAAGGCCTAAAATAGGTATACTTAATAATAATCTAAACTTCTAAAACAGTCAAAGTTATGACCTATTTAATTGTTGAAGGTGGACACAAGTTAAGGGGTGACATAGATAACCAGTCGGCTAAAAATGCCGCTCTTTACATATTGTACGCTAGTTTAATGATTAAAGGGATAACCACGCTCAAAGCGATGCCGGAAATTGAGGAGGTTAGTCGAACACTGGAGTTATTTCAAAGTATTGGTGTTAAGGTGAAAAACTTGGGTCATGGCAAGCTCGGTTTGGATACGAGTGGAAAATTAGATCTGGTTAATATTGATCGCTCGGTTTGTGAAAAAACACGAGCATCGTTATTTTTGTTTGGTGCTCTAACCAAACGGGCTAACGATTTTAAAGTATTTAAAACTGGTGGCTGTAAATTGGGTAAACGAACGATCAAGCCCCATGTTCACGCTTTGGAAAAATTAGGTGTACAAATTGAATCGCATGATGATTATTATCTCGTTCACTACAATTCATTGAAAGGCGATAAGATTGTTATGTATGAATCTGGCGACACGGCGACGGCCAATGCGATTATGGCGGCGGTTCTCTCGAAAGGAAAAACCACAATTAAAATGGCTTCGGCTAATTACATGGTGCAAGATCTTTGTTTCTTTTTGCAAAAAGCGGGAGCAAAGATTAAGGGGGTTGGCACGACCACTTTGGAGATTGAGGGAGTGGCAAGTTTAAAACCAGTTAAGAATTATCCAATCATGCCCGACCCGATTGTGGCCATGACGCTACTCGCGGCGGGGATTGTTACGAAATCAGAAATCACGGTAAAAAATTGTCCTTTGGAGTTTCTAGAACTTGAACTCACTAAACTGGAGGTTATGGGTCAGAAGTTTAGCCTGTTGCGACCAAGAAAATCTAAGAACGGTAAATTTGACATTGTAGATATAAAATTAACCCCCAGTAAGTTAATGGCCTTGGCTGATAAAATTGAAGGCCGACCTTTCCCGGGGTTAAATATAGACAATCTACCACTTTTCATCCCCATTTTGACCCAGGCCGAAGGGCGAACACTGGTTCATGACTGGGCTTATGAAAATCGAGCGGTCTATGCTTTAGACTTGCAAAAGATGGGTGCTCAAATTACTTTATTAGATCCGCATCGTGTCTGGGTGGAGGGGCCAAGTAAGCTAAAGGGTAAAGAATTAATGGCGCCGCCGGCTTTACGACCAGCCGTAAATGTATTAATCTCTATGTTGGCCGCCGAAGGAACATCGATTTTGCGTAATACCTATGAAATCGATCGAGGTTATGAGAATTTATATGAAGTATTAAATAAAGCGGGCGCGAAGATTGAGGTAATTAAAGAATAAAATATAATCAAAATAAATTATTATGGATATTACACCAGTTAAGCAGCGAGCCCATCGGTATATTGGAGTTTATCTCACGGTTATTGTTTTTATTTTAGCTTTTGGACTAGGCCTTTTTGTCGGTCAGGGTTGGGCGATTAAACAGCGTTTGTCCAATGATGAGGGCAATATTGAGATTAGTAAGGTCTTAAATCTAAATCGTCAATTAAATAAAACCGACAGTGTCGAATTCGAACAATTTTGGGATGTCTGGGATCGCGTAAAAGAGAAGTATGTTAAACAACCGGTTAAGGATGTCGATCTGTTCTATGGAGCGATTCAAGGCCTAGTCTTGTCCCTTGGTGATCCTTATTCAGTTTATTTGCCCCCACAAGAAGCAGCGGATTTCGCGGAGAGCTTGTCAGGTGAATTTACTGGGATTGGGGCAGAAATTGGTATGAAGAAAGGACAGATCACGGTTATTTCTCCTTTGGATAACACCCCAGCTCAAAGGGCGGGGCTTCGGCCGGGTGATGCGATTATTAGTATTAATGAAGAGGACACTTTTGGAATGAACGTAAATACCGCAGTAGAAAAAATTCGTGGTCCAGCGGGTACGGAAGTGAAGCTGGTTATTTTTCGTGAAGGATTGCAAGAACCTAAAGAGATTGTGATTAAAAGGGAAAAAATTAATGTACCTTCCGTGCGGCTCACGATGAAAGAGAATAGTGTCGCCTATATTCGGGTTATGCAATTTAATTCAGATACTACCTCGCAACTTGATCGGGCGATCAAAGATTTAAAAAAGAAAAACGCCGTGGGAATTATTTTAGATTTGCGTAGCAACCCTGGCGGTTATCTAGATGCGGCGATTGATATGGGAAGCGAATGGGTAAAGGATGGGATAATTGTTAGCGAGCGTTCCACTGGCGGCGAGCAGCGGGATCATCGTTCCCGTGGTAATCATCGTTTGGCGGGAATTCCGACCGTGGTTTTAGTGAACGGCGGTTCAGCCTCGGCCTCGGAAATTGTCGCCGGTGCTTTGAAAGACCATAAACTGGCCACCATTATTGGCGAACAAACTTATGGTAAGGGTTCAGTACAAGACTTTGAATTATTTCCAGACGGTTCAGCTCTGAAAATTACGATCGCGGAATGGTTGACCCCCAATGGTCAGAATATTAACGACCAAGGCGTGGCTCCAGACATTGAAGTAAAAGAAGATTACGACAATGAAGTGGTGGGTGAGGATGTCATGATACAAAAGGCGTTGGACTTGTTAAAGAAATAAACCACATTTAATTAAAAAAGAAAAGTCCTGGGGTACCCGGGACTTTTTTAGGTTGACAAAATCCTAAAAAAATATTATTGTGTCCGCCAACAACCTGTCGCCGCCAGGGCAATAACCTGGCCAAAGGGGGAGACAATGTTCCAGATGGGGATCGTGGCCATTGGCCACGGTGTGCCGGCGTGGGCGGTTATCGGCGGGGTTTCAT
>DATDYA010000013.1:0-6020 GCA_035289165.1 Patescibacteria group bacterium | reverse complement strand
ACCATCATTACACAGATTGTGGAGTTTTTGCAGTATCAGAGGACTCAAACAAAAGAGCATGTCTATTCAGTTTCAACTGGCAAAAAATATAAAAAATTTTTAGATTACCTTACAGACGGCATGAAGCAAAAAATTGCTGGTGTCAAAAAATTCAAACAAATGAATGGAATAATAGGAGACTTGTTATTAATTATTAATGATCCGGAGATTAAACAGTTATTTACTAGTATAACAAAAACTGCTTTAGTTCACGGGGACCTTATTATTCACAACCTGCTTACAGATGGAAAAAATTTAACGGGAGTTCTTGATTGGGAGTTAGCGTCATTCGGCGATCTTGATTATGACCTTTCTCGCCTTCTTTATTATCATGAGTGCGCGAAAGCCTACCAAGAACAAGGCATTGATCAGACATTTGAGGCTGATTATATGAATAAACTTATTGTGGCGATTTCAAAGTCAAATCTTATAGAGGATCGAAGACTGTTTCAGAATAAATATCGATTTATGCGCGCAATTTTTTATCTCAATGCTTTTTATTGGGCGGTGAATTCAAGGGAGCCGAAAAAAAATGTCAATGAAATTATAGTACAATGGGATAAAAAAAGCGGGACTAAATACTTGCGTACTTAATCCCGCGAACTGCATTATTTGCAGCCAGTTCGTTTGCCTGCGAAGGACGATCCTGAAGCCATGGGAACAATCTTGGCAATCTTGATCTGCTTGACCTTGATCTTAGGCATCTGGTTCACCTCCTTTCATAAGGTGCAGTGTTGGCGATTATCTACTGCCGCAGCTCCATTTGACCGAATGTATTCTACGGCGAGCGCTCTGGTAATCTCGCGGTAGAAATCGCACATATCGACAAAAAGCTTTTGTCGCTCCTCGCCCGCGGAACGAGAAATAACCTCTCTAGTGACATGACATTGTCCGCCACAAGGTCCTTCGATCTCACAGCCAGAACAATACTCATCTGCTCCGGGAAAACGGTTGGCAACTATTTGCATCAAGTTACCACTCTTTTCGAATGTTTTATCGAAGTTGTCTATGTGGCCAACTGGCGTAGTGGTATGGTTGCATATCTTGATACTGCCATTCACGTTGAACTCGAGAGACTTACCTTGAACGGCGGCGCAAAATGCGTGATCTCCAGACAAGAGGCTTGCTGATGTTAGATTACGGAAAGGGGAATCCCATGTTCCAAAGAAGTCGATGCCATATTTATTGGCGTATTTTTTGAGCCGCATGAGCTTTGAAACTCGTTGCTCTATCGGAACATCTATTAGGCCAATAAGATCGTAATCAAAGGCGACTGAAGTCATTTCCCTTTCGATCGCCAAATCGAGAATATCCGTGTCGACGAGTTCAAAGTTGCCTTTTGTAACTGTGATGCTGAATCCGTCGAGAGGGTAGCCGACCTCTGCTAAAAGGTCGAATTTTTCAAGGATCCGAGCAAATGTTCCCTGTCCGCCTTTCGTAACGCGGATAGCGTCGTTGGCTCTCTGGGCACCGTCGAGCGAGGTTGCAATCCGGACTTGATGCTTCTTTAATGTCTCGGCGATGTGTCTAGTCATAAGCACCACGTTTGTGTTGATGGCAAACTCAAACGAGAAATCGCCTACTTTACTGCAGTATTCAAGCACCTGCTCAATAACAGCCCAGTTTACTAACGGTTCTGCATTCCCGAAATGGATCTTTCCGTGTTTCTTTCCTTGCTCTTTCATCAACGCAATGTATTGGTCTACACATCGCCTTGCAGTTTCCCAAGTCATATTGAGCTGTGGAGACGCTCGTTGATATAGCGGTAAAGCCTGACCAGCGTTGGTGTCGGGTTGAAAGTGAATGCAGTGGGTGCATCCAAAATTACACAAATCGCTGATCGCCAAGCCCATCCGATCAACCGTCCGTCGTTCATGCACCTGCGTGAGCTGTTGCTCTTTTTTTTCTCGCATAAACTTTTTTTCATCGAAGCCGGGCTCAACGAGAAAAAAAATTTCGGCGAATTCCTGAATAGTATCCCTTGGATCATCGTCGCATAATTTATGGATTTCCTTGGCAGTAGCTGGTCGTTTAAACAGATTCAAGAATCGCAGACCCTCATTATTGACAATCCTAGGGTTGCCGTACAGCGCATGATAAACCATCGTCGCTTCTGTTTCAGAATCAGATATGATGCGGACATTCGGGGATAATTGATACTTTTGCATTACACTCGCTCCTTTCCTTTTCAAAGATCAATGCTAACTGAATGTAATCAGCTAGTCCCGATTTTTTTAAAACCAGAATCAGCCGACTAAATTATTAATAAAACGCCTCCCCCCGAAACGGGGTAAGGCGCTATGTTGACCCATCCTTTCGCGAAAGGATGGGTTGATTGTTCCTAGTCTAACGCATCGGGGTGGGCAGTGTCAATAGTGCAAGAGCGATTGTCTTTTATGGCATTTTTTAGTACCCCGCACTATCTCGACAAACCAGGAGGTACGGGGCGAGAGTGGGTTTTTAAGTACGCTTAATCCAAGTTTTTAGTTCTTTGCCCATATTTCACATATTACCTATTTTTTAGTATAATTAGAGGCAGCACAGTTGTCAGTCATATGGTAGTATTTTAAATTAAACAAGTTTTAGAGCAAAGCTCAAACGATGAGCACTTTTGTCACCATCTCAACATTACTAACGGCATTTTTCGCCCTGGTTTTGGGAGTGTTTACCATTTTTCGCAACCCACGTTCACCGATCAACCGAACGTGGTTTTCTTTAAGTCTGGCTGTCGCGCTTTGGACAATAATGTACGCCGTGGCATCTTCAGCCCCGAATGGCGAACAAGCGCTGAACTATTTACGCATACTGTATGTTGCCGCTTCTTTTATACCGGCGCTGTTTTTTCACTTTGTTTTAAATTTTCTGTACATCCGACCGTATTCGATTGTATTTTTTGCGTCGTATCTTTCGGCGGTTATCTTTGCAGTATTGTCGGTGCTATCTAACGCTATTATCGGCGGTGTCCGATTCTTAGAAAATTTTGGTTGGTATGAAAATATTTCCAGCCCCGGGTTTTATCTGTTTTTAACTTACTTCGCGTTTGTCGCCGGATTTTCTGTTTATCTGCTCTTTGTGGCGTTGGTCAAAGCCGACGGGACCCGGAAAAAGCAGATTGGGTTTGTCTTAGCGGCGGCGGTGATTGGGTTTGCCGGCGGCGCGTCGAATTTCGTTACTGATTTAACCGGGATTTATCCGTATGGGCAGTTGATTGTGTGGCTGTATCCGGTGCTGATTACCTACGGGATTTTCACTCCGGTACAGATAAAGATTAGACAAGGGTAAGTATGAATTTTAAATTTGTGACGGGATAAAATGAGTCCATCGATTTACATTTATATTGTTTCAACGTTTCTTTTGGCATTTTCATCGCTGGCCGTCGGATTTTTTAGTCTGGGTCGGAATTTTAATTCCAAAGTTGTTCGATTATGGTTTTTAATGAATATGGCGGTGGCAATCTGGGCGACCGGTCATGCGTTATCAATCGTTGTCGGCCAGAGCGGAGATTTACCGTTAACGGTTTTTTACCTAAGGCTGCTTCGGCTTGGCGTGGCGTTTATACCGATTTTTTATCTGCATTTTATTTTAAGTTTTTTTCATCAGGAAAAGCGATATCACTGGTTGCTGCTGATCGGATACGTTATTGCTGTTATCTTTATTCCCGTTAATCTCTTTACTTCTTATTTCACTGCCAGCGCCACGCCGAAAGTTGGTTTCAATCTCTGGCTTGAGGGCGGACCGTACAACTGGGTATCAGTGATGTACTTCTGGCTGTACGCTCTTTTTTCGCTGTATTTTTTGTACCGTGGGTACCGAGAGAGTGACGGAATCATCAAGAAAAAAGCCGGCTACATTTTAGTTGCCAGCATTATTGGCTTTGGCGGCGGCGGTACGGTCTGGTTGCCGGAAACAGTCGGTATTTACCCGTTTGGTCAGTTTATCACCTGGCTGTATCCGTTGATTATTACGTATGGTATTTTCACCCCGTTACAAATAAAAATTAAACAGGAATGAGTTTTAAGAGGTTTAAATCTGTAACGGGGTTTATTGATGAGATTAAATTAAAAGTGAAGTTTTGATTTACCCCGTTAGAAATTTATGTTTTACTATGTGTACATTTTGAAGAGTGAAAAAGATAATCTATGGTATACGGGGTGTACTAAAGGTTTGAAGGAGAGATTAATTTTGCGTAATCAGGGGAAAGTTTTTTCAACTAAAAATAGGATTCCATTTGAATTGATTTACTATGAAGCTTGTTTAAATATTAAAGATGCTTTTGCCAGAGAAAAATACTTAAAAACGGGTATGGGTAAGCGCTACCTAACGAATAGATTAAAAAATTATTTATGAATTTCTAACGGGGTATATGAGTTTTTTAGAAGCTATTTTTACTTCGCTCCTGCTCGTAGACGTTTTATTGGGGGCTGCAGCAATTTTTTTTGCAATTAAGCTGCTGAAAGGTCAGCAAAGTAAGATTGATCTATTTTTTGGACTGTCGGCTTTTTTCCTCGGGATGTGGCTATTTACAATCCCAGCCATGTTTATTAATTACTCAGAAGAAGCCATCAGCATTTTTCTTGTTACGCTCACATTTTTAGAAGGATTATTAATACTTCACTTTTTCATGCTTTTTACTTTTTTCTTTCCGTATTCGAATGAACGGAAAGATTCTAAAATCGCTTTATGGTTTCTGATTCTGTCAATTTTTATAGGCGCATCGTTATTTATCCCAGGTGCGTATGTTGAATCAGTAGTACCGGCGTTTCCTTTTTTGAAGGTATTACTTAATCCGTTGGGGCTAACAGTTTATTCAATTTATTTTATTGCCTTGGCGGTTGTTTCTTTCCGAAATTTAATTACAAAATATAACAAAAGCGATGGTATCCACAAGACGCTGATAAGAAAAGTGATGAATGGGACGCTTATTGCGGTGGTTGCTAACTTATTTTTTAGTATTTTGATTTATTTTTTTACCGATTTTGATACTAACCCGATTGGAGCGCCCTTCACGTTTTTCGTATTAAGCTATATTTATTCGATTCAGCGTGGTGTAGGGGTTTATAAATAAACATTTGTCGGAGTTAATAATGGTTTATGGGTAGCTACCACGTATTTGAGAAGGTACTTTATGGCTAATAACAGCGTCACTTTTTATAAAATAGACGATGATTCAAATATACATTATGAAAATAATAGTTTTTTTGTTAGATTTTTTTCTAGATTAATCATCCTCCCAATTTTAAATGCCTTACCTTGGAGAGGAGGAACTTTTATTTTTACAAAATCTTCTAAATCGGCGGCTAGTATATATAAATTGTCGAAAACTAGTGGTGCGCTTGAATTTCTTTATACTTTCAATGGTAAACTTGATTTTACAAGTAGTTTCTTAGATAGCTTATTCACTTTTTTTTGGCAACATAATATATTAAATGCGAAAGCAGCAAGGAATCGAATCAAGTTGGTAAAACGTGAACTTGGTTTAGCGATTGAAAATCTCCACCGTGATAAAAAAAGGCCAATTAATGTTTTGAGTTTAGCCTCAGGTTCAGCAAGAGCAATTATCGAGGTGGCAGCCGATTTGAAAAAGGTTGGGGTTTTGTTTGATGTCAAGTTATTGGATTTGAGCCCCGAAGCTCTTGCACTTAGTAAAAAAATTGCGCTAGAAAAGGGCGTAGAGGATGGGATAGTTGAGTATTGTAATGATAAGGTGAGTAATTTTTTAAAATACTGCAAGGATTGGAAGCCAGATATAATAGAAATGGTTGGATTTCTTGATTATTTAAATCAGGATAAAGCGATAAAGCTATCCTCTGATATATTTAGCGTTCTACCTCTTGGTGGGATCTTTATAACTTGTAATATAAGAAATAACTATGAACGTAAGTTTATATCTAAAGTAGTGGATTGGCAGATGATATATAGAGAACCAGAAGAACTCCTCGGCGTGTTATTGGGAGGGGGATTTAAGCCTCAAAAGTGTAAAA
>DATDYA010000012.1:0-52112 GCA_035289165.1 Patescibacteria group bacterium | reverse complement strand
GTCGAGCCACTATTCGAGAGGTCGTTTATTTTTGACAGCTGGTCTTGTCGGACTGGTAAAGGCACACACACCGCAGTACAAAGGCTCGCCCAAAAACTTAGCTTATCAGAAAGACAAAAGCAAGGAGCGTGGATTTTAAAGGCGGATATTAAAAAGTATTTTCAAAATGTCGATCACGATGTACTGCTTAAAATTATAGCACGTCAGGTGCATGATGAGGAATTGATGTATTTGTTGGAAAAAATTATCCGGAGTTTTAACCCAGGTATACCATTAGGCAATTTAACATCCCAACTGTTTGCCAATGTTTATCTCAATCGGTTTGATCATTACGTTAAGGAGAATTTGGAGATAAAAAATTATCTTCGCTATTGCGATGATTTTGTAATGGTTTCTAATCAGCGAGAAGATTTAGAGTGCGCACTTAAAAAAGCGCAGAAGTTTTTAGCCCGACATTTAAAACTAACTGTTCATCCAGATAAGATCTTTTTTCGTCCTTACCACTTGGGAGTTGATTGGTTAGGTTATATTCTGTACCCGGGGTATACAGCCATGCGTCCTAAAACTAGAAAAAGGATGTGGAATAAAATTAACACCAAACTTAATGATTATTGGTCGGGGCATTGTAATTATGAAGAATTTTTTTCAGTTTGCTATTCTTATTTGGGTGCACTTCAGCCCGCTTCGGGGGGGGGTGATTATAAGAAGATAGAGTATTTATTGAAGTGTCTTTGATATTTTTTGTTAAAAAAATACCAATTAGGCAGTCAGCCACTCCCAAAGCGGTACGAAATCTATGATGGTGCCGTTTTTGTTTATTTGTTTTTTATCATCCCAAGTAAGCACGGTTAGTTTTTCAGCACACAGCTCTTCTTTAGCTTCGAGTAAAGCCCTAGTTTCACGTTCGCTTACTTCGAGACCGGAGGGATCATAACAGACCTGTATTAGCTCATCAATTGAAGTTCCTTTTTTTATAATAAAATCTACTTCTTTATCATTGCGAGTTTTATAGTAAAACAGTTCTAAATTAGGCCGTAGTCCTTTCTTTAGTAGTTCGGTAAATACTAAATTCTCCATAAGTTTGCCACTGTCTCTGGCAAGTTGCACAGCAGTTGAGGTTATTAAGCCATTATCAATCATATAGGCTTTTTTTGGTGATTTTAGTCTTTGGGATACCTTGTGCGAGTAGCGACTTAGAACTACCAACAAGTAAGCTTCTTCTAAGTAATTCATATATTTCACAACTGTTGCCCAACTAGGTAGGCCAAGATTGTTGGCTAAACGTTCATAGGTAAATTCTTTTGCCACGTTGTTTATTAAGTAGGTTTCCAAATTATCTACGTGGTCTGGCTTACGTAGTTTATAACGCTTAATAACATCTTTAAACAACAGCGACTCTATAAAAGGCGTTAGATAGGTTTCCGGTGTTAATTCATGGATTACTAATTCTGGGAAACCACCATTATGCATGAAAGTGTTAACATGCTCCAACAGTTGGGCTTTTACTTCGGTAATCATCGGTTCCTTGGTGTTTGTATTAAATTTTTTGTATTGCAAGTATTCGTTAAAACTAAAGGGAAAAAGTTCAATAGGTAAGTGGCGCCCGGTAAGGTGAGTGGCTAATTCTTTGGAAAGTAATTTTGAGTTTGATCCAGTCACTAAAATATTATAGCCATTACGGTGTAAGCGATTAACAAAAAGTTCCCAGTTGGGTAAATTTTGTATTTCGTCCAGAAGCAGAAATTTAGTTTGTCCGTAGATAGCCAAGGCGCTCTTTATTATCTCGTCATAGTTTTGTATTTTGGACAGTTTTTCGTCATCAAAGTTAACATAGGCTACCTCATTTGGCTTAAAAGTGTGAGTGGCAAAAAAAGATTTTCCGGCACGTCGAGGGCCTAGAATGACTTTAATTAGGCTGTTTTCTGCCATCTGTGCTAGTTTTGCCGTCTGGTAGCGAGGGATGTAGGTTTCTTTGAGAAGGTTATCCTTTCTAGTTTTTTGTTCTAAAATGATGTCATTTATCATATTTTGACCACTAAATTAGTTTAAATGAGATTATTTACTCTTTTTATCTCATTACGAATTATATAATGAGAATAAATAATTGTCAAATAAAAGACGCCAGATAAATAGTTAATAGAACTTTTGGTGGGGCTAGAAAACCCAATTAGCATCTATTTTAAGGCAAAAAATATCACAAAAATGTGTTTAAGCCATATTTTGTGGATGATTTCACCCTTACTACCGAGTTTGTCTTATTTTGTTAAAATAAGACACTTTTCTCGTTTTCTTGATGTTTACTGTTAAAGTATTTTTATCTTGTTTTTTAATATGGTATATTTCTAACTAGTCAAGAATTAATAATAAACGTATGATTAATTTTGTTTTACCAGACGGGAAGAAGATTGATTTGGATATGTTAATAGATGGTTTAGATGATAATAATCCGGAGCACCATTACTTTTTAAATACTCAAACAGGAGAAGTGGAGTTTGTGTTGGAAGAATTTGAAGATGGGGATGTAAATGACAAACTAATGGAAAAGATAGACGCTGACAGCTCATTTTTAAGAATTGACGGGGTATCGTCAGATGAAAAGTATCAATGGATGGTTGATTACTCTGAAGAAATAATTAAGGCCGAAGACAATCTGTTGTATGAAAAATTATTGGTTGCTCTTAATGGTCGAGGTTCTTTTAGAAGGTTTAAGGATGTTTTGGGAAATTATAGTGATGGGGGCTGGCTGTCGGTTTGGTATGAGTGGCAACGAGATGCGCTATTCGAGCAAGCCAAAGAGTGGTTGGATAATTTGGATATAGAAATAAGAGAGGAAGTTGATTTTTTTGATAACTGTCCTGCTTGCCAGGCTTTAAAAGACCAAGGGGTCTAATATAGGAAGTAGGCGGCACGAAACTTATCAAATTTATTTTTGTCCAGTATGGAATTTTTTATCTTCGGAGGCGAGAGCAAGAATTTCTTCACGTAGTTTATGTGGTCGAGGAATGTTGTAAAAAATAAACTTTGGTATTGTCCCGGCGGTTTGAAGCGAAATGGTACCGTAGTTAAATATGGTTGGGAAAAGTCCCCGGATATCTGAGGTAACATCTTGAATCTGGTAAAGGTCGACTTCGGCAATTGTGCGGGCGAATAATCCAGTTTGTTCGATGTCGATTAGTCGATCATTGGTAATAACCCACATGTCGAGATAAAAATCTACAAAGTAGGTGTAAAAGAAAAGACAAAGAGATAGGCAGTAGATGCTCCCGAAAAGAACTAAGAGGGGGTAGCTAATTGGTCCAGCCAATAAGTCTGGAAACATGTTACTGATCATGATGTACAAAGCTATTGGGACAAGTATGAGGGCTAAAAACAAGAGGATGGTCGGAAGGAAAGTGAGGGGATGACGGCGAAGAGCGTGAATAATTTTTTCGTAAGGTTTGATGTGTATTAGTGAAGAGAGCGACATAGGTTTAATAGCTATAAGGACTAAAAGAGCCAGTAATCCAA
The DNA here is from genome assembly GCA_035289165.1 of Patescibacteria group bacterium. Taxonomy (GTDB): domain Bacteria; phylum Patescibacteriota; class Patescibacteriia; order Magasanikbacterales; family GWA2-37-8; genus DATDYA01. The sequence continues at coordinate 48,605 of DATDYA010000012.1, read as the reverse complement.
TCATTGTTCCAGAGGGTGAATCGTTCGGTCCAGACAATGTCTTGGAGTAGTGTCCAAGTAGCATATAGTACCAAAATGGTAGCGATGCCAACAATTACGGTAACAGCGAAGCTGGTAAATGTTAGGTTACCTGTCGAATAGACATGCCACAGGTTGATGCAAGAAAAAATTATAAAAATAGCCAGAAAAAGAAAGTAAAGAAGAAGTAAAACGTAAAGTGGGGCGGTAATCATATTTTTAAATTAAAGTTTGGTTTTGTGGTGGAAGCTCAAAACCCAAATGTTCATAGGCTTTGGGGGTGGCTTTACGACCGCGGGGGGTTCTTTCCAAGAAGCCAATCTGCAACAAGAATGGTTCGTAAATAGTCTCAATCGTATCCATTTCTTCAGCAATAGCCGCCGCCAAGGTATTTAAACCGGCTGGCCCACCGCCAAATTTTTCAATTAAAGCGGAAAGCAAATGACGGTCAACATCATCTAGGCCATATTCATCAATCGAAAGGAGCGCTAGTGCTTCATTGGCAGTTTTGGTATCAATGGGAGCCCCAGTTTTTACTTCGGCATAATCCCGGACGCGTTTTAAAAGACGGTTGGCAATACGGGGGGTGCGGCGAGAGCGAGTAGAAATGAGGGTGGTTGCTTCCGGGTTGATTTCCGTAGATAATAAACTGGAATTGCGACGAATAATTTTTTCAATATCTTCGTTTTCGTAAAAGTTCAAATGATAGACATGACCAAAGCGATCACGAAGTGGCCCGGGTAACAAACTTAATTTAGTGGTGGCCCCGATTAAAGTAAAACGGGATAGTGGCATTCGGATGCTTCTGGCCGCCGGTCCTTGTCCGATAATAATATCTAAGGCGTAGTCTTCAAGGGCCGGATAAAGAACTTCGGCAATGGTTTTGTTTAAGCGGTGGATTTCATCAATGAACAGGATGTCGCCTTCCTCAAGATTCGAGAGTATGGCGGCGAGATCACCAACTTTTTCTAAGGTCGGTCCGGAGGTGACTTTAATATTACTTCCCATTTCCCTGGCGATGATATGAGCGAGAGTGGTTTTGCCAAGACCAGGATTGCCATAGAGCATGATATGCTCTAGTACGTCACTACGTTTTTTGGCGGCTTCAATCGCGATGCTTAAATTTTGTTTAATTTGGTTTTGACCGACAAAATCTCCTAAATTCGAAGGTCGAAGACTTTGTTCTAAAGAGACTTCTTCTGGCCCAGCCTCTTCATCGAAGACTCGGTTGTCATTTTCATTATTTTCTGGCATAATGCCTTCATTGTATTACAAATACTATTTATAGTAAAGCGGTTAGTATGTTTGAAAAAGAACAAGAAAATGGTTTAAGGCGACGTAATTATGCCGAAGGGCAGGAGATAAATCAGGAAGCGAAAGAAAAGGCAGTTGAAGAGGCGGAAAAAAAGATGGCGGCTCGGGAAAGAGCCGAGCAGATGTTGCGTGAGGTTAAGAGCGCGAAACAACAAATGCAAAAGATAGTTGCCAACATGCAACAAGTTGTTAAGGCTGTGCAAGCGATTCGTAGTCAGCTGAAGTTAGTTGGCAACGACATTCCTTCGGTTGATCGTGACGCCACTGTTTTAAAGAGTTTGCAAAATAAGATGATGGATTTGAAGAGTCAGCTGTCAGGTTTACGTCAGGCGCTTATTGTTGAGGAGGAAAATAGTTTGCGCGAAAAGTTTCCGGACTGGACAGATGGGCAAGTAGAAGTTGAGGCGGTAAAAAGGGCCGAAGATATTATCGCGACCCTAGGTTTAAATGACGGATAATTAAAAGTAGATGGTTTTTGGGGGAAAGCCATGTGGATAACTTACCGGGAGGTGGTTATTTTTTTGTCCTTTTTCTTTTAAAATAGCGGGTATTCACAAAAATTTGGAGGGGGCCTGGCCTTGTGCTATAATGAGATGGCTGGGGAAGAAAATACTATATTTAGTGGTAGAAATATATTTTAAACACTATTTATAGTGGACTCGGCAGGAGAGAGAATTGGTTTTTTAAAAATAAATAAGAAATTTACTAATTACCTATGAAAACACAAACGGCTACTCGTACCTATGAGGTTGATTCTAGCTTTCTTTATTCTGAAGAAGGTTTAAAGTTTGAAAGACAATACACTAAAGAAGGCGTTAGCCCGTTTGATATGTTCGAATACGAACTGCGTTCTTCGGTTATTCGGGAAACTAGTGGTAAGGTCATATTCCAAATGGACGATGTCGAGGTGCCGAAGCAGTGGTCACAGGTAGCGACGGATATTTTGGCGCAAAAATACTTTCGGAAGGCTGGGGTGCCGCAATATAAGGAAGACGGGACACCTAAATTAAAAGAAGATGGCTCGCCAGAACTGGGTCCAGAAAAAAGCATGAAACAAGTCGCCCACCGTTTGGCTGGTACTTGGCGTTATTGGGGAGAAAAGTATGGATATTTTGCTAGTGCCAAAGACGCTCAGATTTTTTATGAAGAATTGGCGTACATGCTTATAAACCAAATGGTGGCGCCAAATTCTCCACAATGGTTTAACACTGGTTTGTATTGGGCCTATGGAATTAATGGCCCGGCTCAAGGTCACCATTATGTTGATCCGGATACTGGAGTACTGACGCGCTCTCAAGATTCTTATACTCATCCGCAACCGCATGCTTGTTTTATTCAGTCAGTAAAAGATGATTTGGTTAACGAAGGTGGTATTATGGATTTGTGGGTACGAGAAGCGCGATTGTTTAAATATGGTAGCGGGACAGGTACTAATTTTTCCAGTTTACGGGGGAAAAATGAAAAACTCTCGGGCGGTGGTCGTTCATCTGGTCTTATGAGTTGGTTGAAAATTGGCGATCGAGCCGCTGGCGCAATTAAATCTGGCGGTACTACACGTCGCGCCGCCAAGATGGTTATTTTAAACATCGATCACCCGGATATTGAAGAATTTATTGACTGGAAAGTAGGAGAAGAAAAGAAGGTGGCGGCTTTGTTAGCAGCCGGTTATGAATCCGCTTATGAGGGTGAGGCCTACCAAACAGTTTCCGGGCAAAATTCTAACAATTCTGTACGTGTTTCCCAACAGTATTTGGAGTCAGTGGAGAATGATAACGGCTGGTCTTTACTTTCTCGGACTGATGGTAAAGAGATGAAAAAATTAAAGGCTAGATATTTATGGGACAAGATAACGAGTGCAGCTTGGACTTGTGCTGACCCAGGCGTCCAATTTGATACCACTATTAATGAGTGGCATACCTGTCCTAATTCGGGGAAGATTAATGGTTCGAATCCGTGTTCAGAGTATATGTTCCTAGACGACACTGCTTGTAATCTTGCCTCGATTAATCTCGCTCATTATTATGATTCGGAAACCGCCACCTTTGACATTGATGGATTTAAACAAACAACGCGTATTTGGACTCTAGTTTTAGAAATTAGCGTTTTAATGGCGCAATATCCAAGCGCGGAAATTGCTCAAAATAGTTATGACTTCCGTACTTTAGGTTTGGGCTATGCTAATATTGGCAGTGTTCTCATGACCGCCGGTATTCCTTATGATTCTCCCGAGGCTCTGGCTTTTGCTGGTAGTGTTACGGCGCTCATGACGGCCGAGTCATACGAGACTTCGGCCGAGATCGCCCGTGCCATTAGTCCGTTCCCCAAGTATAATTTGAACCGCGAGGCAATGTTACGAGTTATTAGAAATCATCGACGCGCCGCTTTTAGCGCGCCGGAAGAAGAGTATGAGGAGTTGGCTGTTAGACCAATGCCGATTAGTCCAGAATATGCCCCAGCATATTTATTAGCCGCGGCCCGCGAGGCTTGGAACGAAGCTTTGGCAATGGGGGAAAAATATGGTTTTAGAAACGCCCAGACAACCTTGTTGGCGCCGACTGGCACCATTGGATTGTTAATGGATTGTGCAACAACGGGTGTGGAACCAGATTTTGCGTTAGTTAAATTTAAGAAATTAGCCGGCGGCGGTTATTTTAAAATTGTAAACGAAGCGGTGCCAACTGCCTTGAAGACTTTAGGTTACAATAGTAAAGAAGTAGAAGACGTTGTTAAATATTTGAAGGGCCATGGTACCCTAAGAGGTTCTCCGGCTTTAAGCCACGAGGCTTTGAAGGCCAAGGGATTTACTCATGAAGATATTACTAAGTTGGAGAAAGGATTAGTGTCAGTATTTGAATTACAGTTTGCCTTTAATGTCTGGACTTTTGGAGAAGATACTCTAAAGCGACTTGGGTTTACCAGCGAACAATATAATGATCCTAACTTTAATTTGCTCACTGCTCTTGGATTTACTAATGATGAAATAAATCTAGCGAATGAATATGTTTGCGGAGCAATGACAATTGAAGGCGCCCCTCATTTACGAAAGGAACATTATGCTGTTTTCGATACCGCTAACAAAAATGGTAAAAAAGGTCAAAGATATATCCATTATCTAGGCCATATCCGCATGATGGCTGCTGTTCAACCTTTCTTATCTGGAGCAATTTCAAAAACTATTAACATGGCGAACGAGGCGACGATTGAGGATGTAAAAATTGCCTATGTTGCTTCCTGGAAATTAGGATTGAAAGCGATTGCTATTTATCGCGATGGTTGTAAATTATCCCAGCCGCTTTCTTCAAAGAGTAAAGATAGTGGCCAAGAAAAAGCCGAAGCAAAGGAAGAAAAGAAAGAAGTTGTTGAAGACAAGACTCCAATTAAAACACCAGAAGTTAAGGCGCCGGTTGGACATAACTACGTTTTATTTAGTGGAGAGAACGGCGACATCCAGCAAGCCGTATCTAGTGAAAATGCCCAGGTGAAGTATGCCCACGATGGCACAAGCCAAGGAACAAAGATCTACATTCATGGTGAACAACGTAAGATGCCATATAAGCGAAGCGGGTTAACGATTAAGGCGAAAGTGGGCGGACAAAAAATATTCCTTCGTACTGGTGAATATCCGGATGGCCGTTTGGGTGAGGTGTTTATTGATATGTATAAAGAGGGAGCTTCTTTCCGTAGTCTTTTGAATCTATTCGCCATCTCTATTTCTACGGGTTTACAATACGGCGTTCCCCTGGAAGAATATGTTGAAAAATTTACCTTCACCCGTTTTGAACCAAGCGGTATGGCTGACCATCCGAATATTAAATTTTCCACTTCGATTGTTGATTTCGTCTTCCGGGTACTTGGTATGGAGTATCTTGGCCGGACAGATTTCGTTCAGGTCAAACCAACTGGTATTCAAAAGAACCGGGCCGAACACATGGCGGCGCTAGCGAATGTTGAGCAAAAGGCGATGCCTTTGGGGGACAAAGTGGAAACAGTAGGTGATAAACTTCCCGAAGTGGCGACCGATGAGCAACCAGTTTTGCCAAGTATTACTGAAGAGAAAATTGATGGCGAGGCTATAGATAAACAACTCTCTGGAATGATGGGGGACGCGCCACCCTGTCCAACTTGCGGGCATATTACGATTCGCAATGGCAGTTGTTATAAATGTCTTAACTGTGGTAGTACTACTGGTTGTAGCTAAGTAGAAGACATAAATTCGATGCTTGACGCCTGGGTAAAACCAGGCGTTTTTTGTAGACAAGTTGTTGACAAGTTTAGTATTATGTGTTATTATTAAACTTGTATACAACTTGTCTACTTATATGGATATAAAAGAGCTAATTATAGAGAAAATTAAACAAAAAGGCTCTGTAGAGTCTAAGGAGATTGTTTCGCAAACTGGCTTATCGCGGGGTTATGTTAATCGTTTTTTTCAAGCGTTGAGGATTGAGGGTAAGATTGCTCTTTTGGGTAGTACTAATCAGGCGCGGTATGTTTTAGCCAATAAAGAAAGCTGGGGAAAAGAAAAAGAAAAAGTAAACGTATTCAACAGGTCTTTTACAGTCGGTAATCAGAGCGAAGAAAACGTGCTACAAGAAGTAAAGCAGAATTCGGGGGTAGTATTAGGCCTAAAAGATAACGTGCGAAATATTATCGAATACGCCTTTTTGGAGATGGTAAATAATGCCATTGAACATTCTGGTGGTAGTAATTTTAAGGTGTCCTTTTCCAGATCGAATGATGTTTTAATTTTTTCTGTCCACGATGATGGTGTGGGGATTTTTGAACATATAAAAAATAAATTTGGTCTACCAGATATTTTATCAGCTGTACAACAGCTCTTGAAAGGCAAACAGACCACTGACCCAGAGCACCATTCTGGTCAGGGTATTTTCTTTACTTCTAAAATGGCGGATGCCTTTACAATTAAAAGTAGTGGTAAGGTGGTTTTATTTAACAACCTGATTCCCGATTTGTTCCTTGAAGACAAGAAAACACAAAAAGGTACAATGATTATTTTTGCTATTTCGTTAGAAAGTAATAGAATAGCTGAAGATGTTTTTCGTGAGTACACTAACGAAGAGTATGAATTTTTTAAGACGAAGGTCAAGGTTAAATTATATAAAATTAGTCGCAATCTTTTGTCTCGTTCTGAGGCGAGAAGAATTCTATTAGGATTAGAAAAGTTTAGTGAGATTACCTTAGATTTTCAAAATGTTGAAACAGTCGGCCAATCTTTCGCTGATGAGATATTTCGTGTCTGGCAGAATAATAACCCTGATAAGAAAATTACCTATGAAAATGCCAATCCGAATGTTACGTTTATGATTAAAAGAGCATTATAGCAATATAACTTATTTTTAAATTTTAAATATATGTCTCCAATCTATACCAAAACCGGCGACGAAGGTAAAACTTCGCTTTTAAGTGGGGAGCGGGTCACCAAAGATTGTATTAGCCTCCAAACTGTAGGGGATGTTGACGAGCTCAACGCGGTTTTAGGCGTGGCAGTAGCCCAGATGCAAAAGCTGGAAACGGAAAATGAATTTTTGAAAGAACTTCGCTTGTATATGCAAGACGTCCAGAGAGACCTATTTAAGGTCGGAGCAGAACTGGTTTCTTTGCAAAGCGAGCTCTTGAAGTCCGGGAATATTAAAGTGATCGGAATTTTACAAGTCGAGACAATGGAAAAGAAAATTGACGCTATGTGGGGGGAAATGACTCCGCTCAAGAATTTTATCCTACCTGGCGGGAGCTTGTTGGGGGCGTATTTACACGAAGCACGAACTATTTGTCGTCGGACGGAACGAGAGCTGGTGGCTTTGGGGAAAGAGAAGGATGTACGGCCAGAATTGTATAAATATCTCAATCGTTTGAGCGATTTTTTATTTGCAACCGCTCGATGGGTAAATTTTAAATTAGGCGAAGAGGAAATAATTGTTTAAAATTAAATTGCTTATATGGTTTTAGAACGATTTCACCCAGAAGAGTTAGTTAAGCCACCTAAAGAACCAGTGTCTTTAATTGTTGAACACAAAAAACCTGGTTTAATAGAAGTCCGAGATCTAGTTGGAAAACATACGATTGAGGAATGGCGGGTATTGTTTAATCGTTACGCAAGAAGAGAAGTAGTCCATGAGGTGAGTACGCGACAACAAAAGGTTAGCCGGGTAGCAAGAGTGGATTTTGAAATGTTCGAAAAGAGCTTGTTGAGTACTAGAGTGGTTGGGTTTAACAAGGAAGAGTTTAGAGATTTTAAAGAAATGGTAAGGCGAGCCAACCTCGAATAGTGAGAGTAAAGAAATAAAATACAGTCTTTAAAGACTGTATTTTTTGGTGGTCCGAGTGGGAATCGAACCCACATGCCTTGCGGCACGACATTTTAAGTGTCGCGTGTATACCAGTTCCACCATCGGACCATTTTTATTTTTTAATGTTTTTTCCTCGGTGTGTTGTTTTTAAGCTGTGGCAGTTAGGGCAGAGAATTCGTAGATTTTCTAATCGGTTGTCGTTTCTTACCCCATTTACATGATCTAGTTCTAAGGGGATTCTGCCGTCGATTGATTTTTGGCACCAGCCACATTCTTCACACTTTGGTTGTTTTAATCCTTCTTTAAATAACCTTTTTTTAAGTTTGTAACTTTGAAAATCATTGTCCTTGACTAAAATATTTTTTAAAAGGATTCGTGGTTTGCCGATGCCCGTTTTGCCTTTACTCCAGGCGGGTCCAGTGAAATGACTTGAGTCTATGCCGATTTCTTTAATATATTTTTTTATTTGTGCGTAGTTTCCACCCGCCTCTCTTAATGACAAAAATTTAAGAACTTGTCTTATGCTGGTGCATTTTTTGGTTGCTTCTATTAGTTGTTGTTTAGACCAAGTTCTCCGTCTCATATGGGCACAGTGTACCATATCAGTAGTTTAAGGTCAACCTGTGCTTGCACGTCTACCAATTCCACCGCTTGGGTTTAACGCAGATAAATATAGCATGAGTTTAGAGAAAAAGCAAGGGTGGCCTGACTATAACTAATTTAGTTTTTCTGCTATAATATCCCCATGAACAAATCAGGGGGATATTTTTTTAAACTTAATTCACGAGGCATAACACTCGTGGAGGTTATTGTTGCCGCCGGGGTATTTTTGTTATTCGTCGTTGGGGTTTACGGGGCAATTAACATGGTTTTTAAAATTGTTTACCAGTCGAGATTGAAGATTGTTGAGACATCGGTATTGGCCGAGCAGGTTGAAACAGTAAGAAATATGGTTTATGACAAGATTGGAATTGTGAACGGCGTGCCGCCCGGAGAGATCCCGCGCACGCAAAATGTGACACGGAATAACATGCCGTTTACCATCACGGCCACAGTCCGTAATTTTGACGATAATTATGATGGCACAATCGGTGGCAACCCGAACGATCTTTCACCAGCGGATTACAAGTTGGTAGAATTTTCTATTATTTGTGATTCTTGTCGTCAACAGACGCCAGTAATTTTAAGTACGATTATTGGCCCTCGTAATTTGGAGGGCGCTAGCGACAACGGTGCGTTATTTATTCAAGTATTTGATAAAAACGGTTTAGCGGTTGTTGGTGCTAATGTCCACGTAGTAAATAATAGCGTTAATCCAGTGATTGATTTAACTGAGACTACGGACAATGACGGTTGGCTAAAGTTAGTGGATGTTCCAACAAGCACGATGGGGTACCAGATTACAGCTAGTAAAGAAGGCTATTCTTCTGATTACACATTATCTCCCAGCCCGGAGGTACCCACCCCTGTAAAGCTACCAGCTAACGTCGCGAGCCAGATGGTGACAGAAATTTATTTTTCTATTGATCGCCTGGGTAGTTTGAATCTCCACACGATGGGGCCAAGCTGTGTCCCGATTGGGGGCGTGGGATTGAATCTGCATGGTACGGAAAAGTTACTTGGCATTGAACCAAATGTTTATAAGCTGGATGAAGATTTTACGACTGATGGCGGTGGAGATTATTCTTTCCCGACGATTGAATGGGATAAATATTATTTGTCGCCTTTACTTACAACTTATGATGTCGCCGGTTCGATCCCCATGTTACCGGTAAATATTGAACCAGGTCAAAACCAAGAAATGAGTGTTATCTTGCGTCCCCACACAACGAATTCTTTATTAGTAAAAGTGAAAGATGCTGGTACGAGTCTGCCGTTATCTTCGGCCACGATTCGTTTGTATGATGGTACTTATGACCAAACCGAAACCACTGATTTGGGTTATACACGCCAAACCGATTGGTCAGGTGGTAGCGGGCAAGACGAATATATTACTCTGGATAAATACTTTAGTGATGATAGTGGGGTAGACAACGATTCACCGGTCGGGAGTTTAACCCTAAAACGGACGGGCGGGGATTATGTGCCAAGCGGTATTTTAGAATCGTCCACTTTTGACCTGGGCGGTAGTGTGGATTTTCGCAATATTATTTTTGAGCCTTTGAGTCAGCCTGTAGAAACAGGTGCCTCCTCAATTCGTTTTCAGATTGCCACCACTAATTCGAGTACCCCTGCGAGTTGGGATTATATTGGACCGGATGGTACAGCCGGAACTTATTATAATCTAGTCGACACAGTAATTAACCCGATTCACGACGGTAATCGTTATTTGCGCTACAAAGTCTTTTTGTCTACTGCTAACCAAGATTATACCTCTATTTTATCTGAATTGGCCTTTACGTTTACTAATGCCTGTCTACCACCGGGCCAGGCTTTTTTTAACAGTCTGTCGGCCACAGTCTATAATATTGAAGTTAGCCGGAGTGGGTATGCTCCATATACTGGGATCATAGAGGTCAGTGGCCAGAGTGATGTCATGATAGACATGTCTCTAGAAGAATGATGAAAAATTTAAAATACAATTACCAAGGGTTTACAATACTCGAAGCTTTAGTGGCGATGGCGGGTATGCTTTTGTTGGTAGAAGGCGCCGTGTCGTTGTTCTTATTTAGTAACCACTCACGAGATGTTATTTGGGAACAATTGTCGACACAAAATGAGGGTCGAAAAATTGTCCATGATTTTACCAATGAAATTCGTAAAACGAATTATTCTAGTTTAGGGGCCTATCCGATTGAATCGGCCGCGACCAGTTCAATTATTTTTTATACCAATCTTGATACCGATAACTATCGTGAAAAGGTGCGTTACTTTTTGGCGGGTGCGACCTTAAAAAAAGGCGTTATTAAGCCCAGCGGTAATCCTTTGGTATATAGTCAGGCGACTGAGACCGTAGTAGACATTGTTCATGATGTCGCCAATGGGGAGAACCCGGTTTTTACTTATTATAACGAAGGTTTTTCTTTTGCCACCGGAACCCCGATGGTTCTACCGATTGACGCAACACAAATTCGTTTGATTAAAATCAATCTAATGTTGGAGGAAGATCCAAATAATACACCCGTGCCATTTTCGATTGAATCCAAAGTGGAAATTAGGAATTTAAAGACTAATTAATGTGTTAATAAATTTGAAAAAGTTATTACAAAATTTTTACCACGATCACCGCGGGCAGGCTTTGATTTCAGTTTTGGTGTTGGGTTCGATTGCCTTTACGATCATCGTTACCGGTATAGTGAGCTACGCGATTATGGAAAATCGGGCATCGAATTTTAAACATAATCGAGAGATGGCTTTTCAGATTGCCGAAGCAGGGATTAATTATTATCGGTGGCATTTGGCGCATAATAAAACGGATTACCAAGATGGCACCGGGGTCCCCGGTCCCTACGTCCATGCTTATGAAGATAAAGACGGAAATGTTATTGGACATTATTCTTTAGATATTACTCCGCCACTTTCTGGGTCAACGGTTGTAACTATTGAATCTACAGGCTGGTTAGACGCCCAACTGGATAGTAAACGAAAACTCCGAGCGCGGGTTGGCTTTCCGGCTCTGACTGACTATGCTTTTTTGACTAATACCGATGTCTGGATTGGCGATACTGAATATACGCACGGTAAATTTCACGCTAATGGCGGAATTCGCTATGATGGTTTAGGTGATGCGCCGATAACGAGCGCCATGGCCACTTATACTTGTAAAGAATTCCATGGTTGTGGTAATCAAACCCAGGAAGGGATTTGGGGTGTGGGTGGGCCGCAAGAATATTGGCGATATCCAGTACCGGCGAAAGATTTTACGGCGGTTACGGCTAAATTGGCAGAGATTAAAGAGGGGGCCGATGAAGGTGGCGGACTTTATTTAACTTCTTCTGGTGACGAGGGTTGGCGATTGAGTTTTCAAGCTGATGGGACAATTAAGGTGTATAAGGTAACCCGGACCTATTGTTATTCGGGGAAGGATACTGGTGAAAATAAATTTCATACTTATTGCATAGACATTCGTACGACTAATTCACCAACTACTTATCCAGTACCGGCTAATGGGTATATTTATGTTGAAGATACAGTTTGGGTGGATGGGGTAGTTAATGGTCGGGCAACGATTGGAACGGCTTCCGGTGAATCAATAATAATTAATGGGAATATTACTTACTTGGCGAAAGATGGTAATCATGTTTTGGGTTTGATTGGGGAAAAAGATGTTTTGATTCCACACAACTCGCCAGATTATTTAGAAATAGACGGAGCTCTTTTGGCCAAGTCGGGGGCAACGAAACGGTATTTTTATTCGGGAGACACTAAAGAAAGTTTGACGACGTTTGGTTCGGTTATCACTTTTGGTGTTTGGACCTGGAGTTGGGTATCAGGGGGCGGACAAGTAGTCTCGGGCTATGAAATAACGAATTCTAATTATGATGTTAATTTGACGTATAACCCACCACCCGGTTTCCCAGTTGGGTCAGAATACAACCTCATTAGCTGGGAAGAGGTGGAAGTAGTAAATTAATACCCTTGCCTAAGCCCACAGGTTTGTTATACTAAAAAATATAATCCGATGAAATATAAATTTATGCCAAAATTACAAGTAAAAAAAGGAGTTATTACAGTTGCCGGGCTCGGGACACGCTTTTTGCCAGCGACCAGAGCGATGCCAAAGGAGATGTTGCCGGTTTTAGACAAACCAGTCGTGCAATATATTGTTGAAGAAATGGTAGAAAGTGGGATAAAGGAAATTATCTTTGTGACCAGTTCACAAAAGCGGGCGATTGAAGATCATTTTGATCGTGATATAGATTTTGAAGAGTATTTAAAAAGTAAGGGTAAATACGATTTGATCAAACCATTGGTAGATTTGACTAAAAAAGTTAAATTTTTTTATACTCGCCAATCCGAGCCGCTTGGGAACGGGCACGCGCTTTTATGTGCCAAAGAGTTTTTAGGCGACGAGCCGTTTGCTTTTTCCGATGGCGACAGCATCATTGATTCTAAAATTCCAGTCGTAAGGCAATTAGTTAAGGTCTTTAACCAAAAACAATCACCAATTATTGGGGTACAAAAAATTGAAGACAAAGAGGCGATGATGAAATACGGCAATGTCTACGGTAAAGAAGGAAAAGAAAAAGGGGTTTACCGGGTGGAGAGATTTGTGGAAAAACCAAGTTTGGATAAAGTTTCGCCCCACGGTTTGATCGTTGGCGGCATGCGTTACATTTTAACCAAAGATATCTGGCCCTCGCTCGAGCAACAGGGTGCCGGGAAGGGTGGCGAGATCTGGTTGGCTGATGCGGCTAACGCTTTGGCGGCAAAAAAGCCATTTTATGCCTATGTTTATGAGGGAAAGTACTTTGATACCGGTAATAAATTAGCCCTACTCGAAACCGCGATTCATTTTGCGAAGAAAGAAGGTCTGTTAAAATAATTTACTATACTCAACCAAACTAAAGTGTGATATAATGTAACCAATCAAAATATCACACTTTTTTTATTGCCCTATGCTTAAGAAAGCAAGCATACTGACACTCATTTTCGTCATGAGTTTTTTGGTATTTACCGGATTTGGTTGTAAAGGGTTGTCGAAAAAAGAACAGCAGGCGATTCAGCCGGTTACCTTGGAATATTGGACTGTTTTTGATGACGTCGACGCCCTAAATGCTACGATTGCTAAATGGCGGATCGACCGACCACATATTACAGTTAACGTTCGTCAGTTAAGGTTGGAGGAGTTGTATCCTCGTTTAGTTGAGGCTCTAGCCGAAGATCGGGGACCAGACATTATTTCGATTCGTAATCGTTGGGTAAAAACTTTTCAAAGTAAATTAGCACCCATGCCGGAAGGGGCCCGGGATACCACGGTGCAGATTATTAAAAATCAGTTTAGCACGGAAACAAAAATCAATTCACGTGATTACGCGTTGCCGACAGTTTTGGATATTGAAAGAAACTTTGTACAAACGGTGAAAAGCGACGTGGTCGTTGAGGGGAGAGTGTACGGCTTGCCATTATCTTTGGATGCTCTGGCTATTTATTATAACAAAGATATTCTTGATCGGGCTGGTGTGGCCGAGCCGCCCAAGACCTGGGAAGAATTTCAGGCGGCGGTTAAAAAGGTAACCAAATATGACCGGACGAGCGGAAAAGTTACCCAGTCTGGTGTGGCCATCGGAAGCGGTGAAAATGTCCCGGGTGTTGATGACATTTTGTATGTGCTTTACCGCCAAAGCAATGTGGATTTTGTGGCGCGAAGCGGCCAAGCCGTGTTTAATTACGCCCCGCGTAACAATGACATAAGTCCGGCGATGAATGTGATGAATTTTTATACGGATTTTTCTAACCCAGCTCGTGACACCTATTCCTGGAACAAGGATTTGGGTAACGCCTTCGACAGTTTTGTGCAAGGCAAGGCTGGTTTTTTCTTTGGTTATAGTTACCATTATCCTCTCATAAAAGCTCGAGCGCCGCAGTTGAATTTTGAGGTAATGTCGATGTTGCAACTTAATAATGAGCAGCCGGTGAACGTCGCCAATTACTGGATTCAGACGGTAGTCGCGAAGTCGAAGAACCAGAACGAAGCCTGGAACCTGGTTAATTCTTTGACTTATACTAAATTGGTCAAAGAGTATTTAGATTTAAGTAAGCGGCCAACGGCTTTACGGGCTTTAATTAATGAACAAAAAGATAAAATTGAATTAGCGCCGTTTATTTCTCAAGTTTTGGTAGCTGAAAACTGGTATCGTGGTCGGAATTATGAGGCGGCCCTTAAGGCAATCCAAGATATGGTGGATGAATGGAACGCCGTACCGTTTGACAACGATAAGGTTATGCAGTTGAAGCAGAATGTTTTAAATCGGGGAGCGACAAAGGTTAATCAAACATTGTAAGATATGAAAAAATATTTGGTACGAATAATTTTTTCTGGAATTCTGTTTGTTTTGTTTTTTTTCTTACCCCAGTCGGTGGAAACCCAAGGTGGTCCGATACTCGCCGAAGCCACTTATTGTTTTTGTTCGGCAAACATGGAAAAACTGACTCTCGAAAATTATAAGGATGCAGAAGGTTCTTCGATTTGCACTCCAGTTGATAGCAAAGACCAGTGTACCCCCGAGAATTTTGATAAGACTACAGACATGTATCTTTGTTACACCATGGATCAGAGTACTTGTAACGCCCAGAAAGATTTGTGGGATGAGCAGTTTCGTACTAAATACAATCCTATTTCTGAATATCACCAGCAGTTTGATAGTTCAAAAGATGCAGGGGCGATTCTACCACCCTGTGTGTTAGAGGATACCTTAACCCCAGAATGTCGGGATATTTCAATTTTTGTAATTACCTTAATTAATCTGGGCCGGTGGTTGTTCGGAATTATTGGTGCCATAGCTTTGGTTATGTTCATCTATGGCGGATTTGTTATGATCTTGTCGCGTGGTAATTCTGAACAGGTTAAAAAAGGGACAGGAGCCATGGTGGCGGCAGTAACAGGTCTTGTAATTGCCTTTGGTGCTTACATTTTAATTGGATTTTTAGCCGAGACTATTGGGGTACAAAGTGGGTTTAGATTATAAGTTACTATGAAAATAAACTGGTGGGGAAAATGTAGTTTAGCAATAGGAGTTTTAGTGTTTTTATTTGAGATTACCCCTGTCTCGGCTGGGGAATTGGAAAATTATCTCCAGGCTAGTTTTTCTAATCAAAATAATACTGGGTGTTGGTGCGAGTTAAGTACGGGTTCAGGGTCAAGCTGGAGAAAATTTAATGTAGGCGACAGAAACGAATATACTCAAATTCAAAGCGGAGAAGCTGGCGTTGGTTGGTCTAGTATCCCAAGGGTTGAACTAGATGGAACCGGCTGTACTGGACCATCTGGGAGAATTAGAATCAACCCCGGTTATCCCAACGTAAGACAATGCATAATGAAAATTTATGAGCCTTGTTTGTGTGTTATTACGGAGAACCCCTTAAATTCTACAGTTACAAAAGATTGTATGCGTCTAACGACGGTTCAAGAGATTGTGGAGGCTGGCGCAGGAGTCACATATGTAGAAGAAGGTAATTGTCAAAGCGAAACTCAGAAGATATTAAATTATTGTTGTTGCAAGAAGGTTGGTGATGACGAAGGCCTGATCGTACACGAATGTGGTGTGGAAAAACAGAACAAAGAAAGTGAGGCAACCTGTTCTGCTGGGGAAGAACTAAAAACAGTGGCCGATCTTAAAAGCGCCGATGCTACCTGTGGATCCAGTTATACTGAGGCGGACCTTGGCAAAACCGAAGAAAAAGCAATTGGTTTAAGCATGGAAAACGTAAAGTCGAGCGCGAAGAGTCTAAATCCGCTCAGTTTAAGCGCGGATGAATCAGGCGTGATAAATCTAATCGGCCGTGCTATCAAATTACTTATTGGTTTTGTAGGTTCAATTGCCTTGGCTTTGTATATTTATTCTGGCTTATTGTGGATGACCTCGGCCGGTAATTCTGGGCAGGTAGACAAAGCTAAAAATATTTTGATTTGGGCAACGCTTGGAGTAATAGTGATGCTCGGGAGTTATGTGTTGGTAGATTTTATTTTCAAATCAGTGGCATAGTCTATGAAAAAAGTGATTATTTTTTTAACGTTAATCGCAGGCTTATCCTGGTTCATATTTTTAGCAGATCCGGCTTTTGGGGCAGAGAAATATCACTGTCAGTGTGCTTATAGTTGTGAGTCTTTTGATAAACCAGATAGTGGTGCCCCCGTACAATGTCCTGGGGGATGCACGGGTCCAATAGACGGTGATTGCGCGTCTGTGGTTGAAAAAGCCACTTCTACGCCCCCCGCCACTAAAAGTGGAGGATCTTGTCCAACCGGTTATACTTGTCTTACAAATCCGTTAAGCGGAAATCCGACGGAAGTTCCTCAAGTATTGGGTAAAATTATTCAGGCCGCGCTGGGGATAATTGGATCCTTGGCTTTATTGATGTTTGTTTACGGTGGTTTCCAGTGGTTAATTTCAGCTGGTAATGCTGAAAAGGTAAAGAGTGGCACACAGACGATGTTATGGGCAGCGATCGGAGTGATACTAGTTTTTTCCAGTTATCTATTGTTAGACACATTTATAGGATATTTGACTGGTCTAAAATAGCCAAGTGTGGTATAATTTTGAATATGAATTCAACTAACAACAGAAAGGGGGTGAAGATATGCAGAAATTAAAGAAAATGTTAGGTATCGTGGCAATGGGGACATTGCTTTTAGGAGGACTTTTGGCTTTGCCGGGTGAGGCGCTAGCAACAAGCACCGATTATGTTGGTTCCTCAGAGTTAGGCGTGCAATATGGTGCTTACACCGGTTTAGGTACACAAGATGTCCGGATAACCATTGCTCGTATTATTCGTGCGGCTTTGGGTTTGCTTGGTATCGTAACAGTGGTGATTATTATTTACGGTGGTTTCCTTTGGATGACTGCCGGTGGTAATGACGAACAAGTCGGGAAAGCCAAGAAATGGATTTATTCTGGTATTATTGGTTTGGTTATCATATTCGCGGCTTATGCTTTGACGCAGTTTATCTTTAATCAGATTATTACAGCTACAACTACGGATACTGGTCCGATCAATGCTCCGGGAATATAGGTCACCTTTCTTTGAGAAAGGGCGCGCTTGGCCGGTCATTTGCCATGGCGTCAAGCGCGCCCCAACTCTCTTAGGAGACGGTTGAAAGTAAAGGAGTTTTCAATCTTCCCTTAAGAATTATGCGATTAACAAAAATTTTGTTTACGCTCGGTGTGCTATTAGTCGTAATGGTGCCGGTTTTAGTTTTAGCGGATCAATATGGAGTGAGCGCAACGGCGGACGCAGGAGGACTTTCAAAATCATTTGCTGGAGCAAGCAGTATTCCTGAAGCGATTGGAAATATAATCTCGGTCGCCCTGTCGTTTTTGGGAATTGTCTTTTTTGGGTTGATATTTTATGCTGGTATTCTTTGGATGACTGCTTTGGGTGAGTCCGGGAAAGTGGATAAAGCAAAGAATTTAATTGAAACGGCTATAATCGGGTTAATAATCGTGATTGGGGCTTATGCTATTTCGACTTTTGTTTTTGATAAACTGGTGAATGGTGAAGCCGGTTCTACCGAGACGCCGGCCGTAGATTGTTCGGTGGCAGATATGGACGGGAAAGATTGCGGAGATAACAAAATTTGTAATGATGGCACGTGTCTTACAGAATGCGAGGTGAGGGAACAGGGTGATTGTATGGCGCCGGCGGATTGTGATGTTGGTAGCGGTGTTAGCCGCCAAGTACCTTCACTATGTCCAGGTGGTGGAGAAAATATTTGTTGCGTTAGTTTATTAGATTAAAATATGACTAAAATTATTATTTTATTGGTCGCGGTCAGCGTTTTAATTTTTAGCTCCCCAGTTCAGGCTCAAGGTTTACAGGGGGCAGGAGAGAATTTAGATAAAGCCTTAGGAAGCTCGGGCTTAGAAAAAGAATTAACGACAAGCGTGGGCACTGTGATCCAGGCGGTGTTATCTCTGGTCGGGACAATATTTTTTATTTTGACAATTTACGCTGGCATACTGTGGATGACTGCCCAAGGTAAAGATGAACAAGTGACTAAGGCCAAGGATATCATTCGAGCGGCAATTATTGGTTTAGCGGTGGTTCTGGCGGCTTATGCCATTACTTATTTTGTTACCAACAAGCTAGGCGGTGCAAGCGATCCAGGCAACGGGATCAACGTGACTACAACGCCCGATAATACTTGAAAATTAATAGTACTATGGAAAAATTATTTATAACCTTAATTATCGGTCTAACATTTTTTTTCAGTCAGCCAGTTCTGGCTGGTCCGAACATTAATTCTCTGACTGAAGATGTAGCTAACAAAAGTGGCTATGAGACAGCCGGAGTTACCGATACTACACTATCCGAAACAGTGGGCCGTTACATCAAGGTAGTATTGTCTTTGACCGGCACTATTTTTCTTGTCCTTATGGTTTATGCTGGTTTCTTGTGGATGACGGCCCAAGGTAAAGACGAACAAGTGACTAAGGCCAAGGGAATTATTACGACAGCGACAATTGGGCTCATTGTAGTTTTAGCGGCGTATAGTATTACCGCTTTTATCGTTTGGCAAGTGGGCGGGGTAGCGACAACTGGCGCTGGCCAGGTTGGCGGTCCAGAAGCCGATGGCGGTTTTTGGCAAGGCTTTTCCGAAGGATTTGGTTCGAGTTGGTCGGAGTTTTGGGGTTCTTAAAATTAGACTATGTTTAAAAAAATTGTTATTTTTTCAGTTTTTATCAGCTTCTTGCTCTACCCAGCAGTTGAGCTTTTGGCTCAAGAAAATGTTGACCCAACAGCCAAAAATGAACAAAATACCTCTGCTTCGCAGGAGATTGGCAAACAGTTGAATGCGGCGGGTGGTGCAACGGGCGCTGGCTATGGTAACCCACAAGATCCGCGGATAATTGTGGCAATGATAATTCGTTCGGCTTTGCAACTTTTGGGTATTATTTTTGTAGTTTTAATTATTTATGCCGGTTACCTTTGGATGACCGCTGGTGGCAATGATCAGCAAGTGGAGAAATCTAAAGGTTTACTTAAGAATTCTATCATCGGCCTCATAATTCTTTTGTCAGCTTATTCGATTACTTGGTTTGCGTTTCGAATCGCGCAAGGTAATTACACAGATTATAGCAGTGGTATTTTTTACGAACCGCAACCCGATCCTTTTTGTGAGGATTTAGGTTGTTATTAAAATTCATAGGCGATTAAAATTGGCTCCTATTTAGGAGCCAATTTTTGTTCGATTACTTTAAAGATTTTTTCAGCGGGGTTGTCTATCTGGGGGAATACGGCTAGTTGAATTTTTTTATTTATTATATCGGCCACTAATTCTTTGATTTTTTTATGGTCTTTTAAAGCTACTGCGTAGTGATTTTTTTCTAAATAGTCTAAGTTGTTAGTTTCTTGACCGGGGATAGGGTCGATGAGTAAAAGTGGAGCGCCTTGGTGTAGGGCCTCGGTCACGGTTAGCCCACCGGGTTTGGTAATGACAAGGTTAGCGATGGAAAAGAGAGAAGGGAGGTCGTCAGTCCATTTTGATAAGTGGAAGTTTATCCAAGATGGAAATTTTAAGGTTCTTAAATTTTTAAAAAGTATCGGGTTATTACCAGTGTTTACAAATAAATTTAAAGGGTGTGGATAATCTAAAAGTTCTTTTAAATAGGTTTTGGCTTTAACCACGCCGTTTCCTCCGGTTAGGAAGACAACGGTGGGCCAGGCGGGGAGAAAATGGTATCTTTCATATAGTCCTGGAGTTTTGGTTTGGGTTAAAAATAACTGGCGGACTGGTATGCCGGTAATGGTTACTTCTTCATGCGGCACGGGGTTATTTATAATTTTTTCTTTAGCTTCCGGAGTAGGAACAAAATAGTACTTTACACCTGGTACGATGTTAATATTGTGTACAGAGTAGTCAGTAATGAGGGCAAAAGTTTTTAGGTTAGGGAATTCTTTTTCTATCACCGGTAGAAGTATTTGGGCACAGCCCAAGATTGTAAAAATAACCGCGTCGGGATTTTCTTGTTTTAATAGCTTGACCAGTCGGGGGTTTAATCTCGATTGAATCTTTGCCAGCTGTCGGAGAAATTTAGCTGGGAATTTACGATCCCAAAAATTGTAAGCTAGTTTCCAGAGCCATTTACCGTTGGCGCTTAAAAAGTTATATGATCGGATGTGGAAAAAAAAAGAAATCGGCGAAAGGTACGGCGTGGCATCGACATGTTTAACTTCCCAATCTGGGAAATGGGCCTGGCCATATTCTTCCAGAGCCTCGCCAGCAATGCGATGTCCGGTACCGGCTTTAAGAGATAAGATGAGTACCTTTGACATAGATGTGTTTAGCTCACTCGTTAATTGTAGTTTATCTTCCGTTTTAAGTAAAGTAAAACTCCTCCGGGGTGGAGGAGTTTCTTAGGGGTGCCTAACCGGAATTGAACCGGTATTGCGAGAGCCACAATCTCGCGTAATAACCATTATACCATAGGCACCATGATTGGGATTAGCCCCGTGGCCCCAGCAGGGATCGAACCCACATTCCCTCGTTAGAAGCGAGGTGTCCTATCCATTGAACGATGGGGCCGCTCAAAAAGCAAAGCTAGTATACGGCATTTTTACAGATAAATCAAGATGTGGTATAATAAAGATGCTTTAAAGTCATTATGCTTCAAATATCGCCTGAAAAAATTAAGAAATGGGGTTCATTAGCCCTAGTTTTCTTTTTAAGTATTCCGGTCGTTGTTGCGGCGCAAGGCGATGACCACGGCCTAACGGCCACTGGTCAAAACGCTGGTTATGATGGTGGTCGGGACGTGTATGCTCTGATTGGCACCATAATTAGTGCTGGTCTAGGGTTGATCGCCATCCTATTTTTTGCTTTGGCTTTATATGCCGGTATACGTTGGATGACGGCCCAAGGGAACGACCAACATGTGGAGAAGGCTAAAGACACTTTGCGTGGGGCAATAATTGGTTTAGTAATAACCGTGGCCGCTTACGCCATTTCCACTTTTGCCTTTTCTCGTCTCGCTGGTTAATTTCTCTATAATAAGGCAAAAATTGGCCTAGTACCTTGACAAAATACCGGTTCTCCGCTATATTAATGAAGCTTTAATTATCCCCGACTGAATATCGGGGCCGAACGCCTCGGAACATGCTCCGGGTCGCGCTCGGTGAAAAATATGCATGTTATGTTGCCAACAAAAAAGAAACAGCAAGTTATTAAGAAGTACCAGACCCACGAGGGAGACACTGGTTCAAGTGAGGTACAAATTGCGCTTTTAACAGCCGAGATTGAGGAATTGATTGCCCATTTGAAGCATCATCCGAAAGATCATTCATCTCGTCGCGGTTTGCTTCGTAAGGTTTCCAGCCGCCGTCGTTTGATGAGGTTCTTAAAGAAAGAGAACGGGGCTAGTTACGATGAATTAGTAAAGAAATTAAAGATCAAACAACCAAAAGTTTTGGTTAAGCCCGGCGTCAACCCAGCGATTAGTGACGACGAAGAGGTTGAGGAAGAGCTAATGGAAAAAGTAGGAGATGATACCGACAAAGAATAAAACACATCCTTTAAAACACCCCGATCAAAGAGTAGGGGTGTTTATTGATGTACAGAATATGTACTATAGCGGCAAAAACCTATTTGGCGCTAAGGTAAATTTTGGTAATATAGTAAAAGAGGCGACGGCGGGTCGTAAACTTATCCGGGCTTTGGCCTATGTTGTCCGGACTGAGGGGAAAGAAGAGCAGCCATTCTTTGATGCTTTGTACAATCTCGGCATAGAGACAAAAGAACGGCCTCTCCAGATTTTTTACGGCGGAGAAAAAAAGGCCGACTGGGATGTGGGCATTACCGTTGACGCTATTCGTTTGTCACCAAGTTTGGACACTATTATATTAGTTTCTGGTGATGGGGATTATATCCCTCTGGTAGAATATTTACGCAACCAAGGTAAGCAGGTGGAGGTCTTGGCCTTTGGTCCAACCACCTCCAGTCGTTTGATTGAATCAGCTGATGACTTTATTGATTTAGCCCAGGATAAAAAGAAGTTTTTGATCCTTAATAATTTTAAACCAAGGAAATAATTTATTAACGAAGTTGGTTTGAAGACGGAAAGGCCTGAATCAGGTCTTGGGCCTTCAAGTCAGCTCCGGAAGAAAGTAAAAGTATGGAAGTTAAAAAATGGAACATGGAATGGGGGGGTAGGAATTTGGAAGTGGAAGTTGGGAAACTGGCGCTTCAGGCTAATGCTTCTTGTACTGTTCGCTATGGCGATACAGTAATTTTGGCGACTGCCACCATGAGTAAAAATACCCGCGACGGTATAGATTTTTTTCCGCTCATGGTCAACTTTGAAGAAAAGTTATATGCCGCTGGTAAAATTAAGGGTAGTCGTTTTATTAAACGTGAGGGTCGACCAAGCGATGAGGCGATATTGTCTGGTCGTTTGGTAGATCGAGCCATTCGCCCGCTTTTCCCCGAGAAAATGCGTAACGACATCCAGGTTATTTTGACTGTCTTGTCGTATGATGGGGATAACGATCCACAAATTCCGTCGATGATCGCGGCGGCGACAGTTTTAACCATTTCAAACATCCCTTGGGCTGGCCCGATTGCCGGCGTGCGGGTTGGTCAAATAGACGGCAAATGGAAAATTAATCCCTCTTTTGCTGAAAGAGCGGTGGGCACAGTGGATATAGTGGTAGCCGGCACACCAGAAAAGGTTATTATGGTGGAAGCCGGTTGTACGGAGATTGTTGACGAAGAGGTGATTGGCGCGATGCAATTTGGTGCCGCACAATTAGCTCCGGTTTTGGATTTTATTAATAAAATCCAAAAAGAAGTCGGTGCGGAAAAGTTAAAATGGGAAGAGAACTTGAATGAAAAAGAACAAACTGTTCGCGCCGTTGAGGCGGAGGTAATAGATTTTATCGCTAGTCATGTTAATGATTGGATCTTTGAATCTCCAAAGAAAAGCCGCTTGGAACGGGTAAATATGGTAGATAAATTTTCCAAAGCGATCGAGGAAATGTTAAAGGCCAAAGAAGTCGATGAATCTATTCAAAAAATTATTCTCGGTCGTGTGAAAGTATATGTTGAAAAACATATTACCGAGAGAATATTAGATAACGATGAACGCCTTGATGGTCGAACTTTGACCGGGATTCGAGATTTAAATTCCGAAGTAGCTTTGTTACCACGGACACATGGCAGTGCCATGTTCATGCGTGGCGATACTCAAGTGTTATCTGTCGTTACTCTTGGCGCCCCAGGCGATGTGCAAACTGTTGATACCATGGAAGAAGATGGGACTAAGCGTTACATGCATCATTATAGTGATACCCCTGCTACTTATGGCGAGACGGGTCCATTGCGTGGTCCGGGTAATCGAGCGATTGGCCACGGTGCTTTGGCCGAACGAGCTTTGGAGCCGGTCCTTCCGCCAGAAACAGATTTTCCATATGCCATTCGGGTAGTATCTGAAGTTTTGGGTTCTAACGGTTCTAGTTCAATGGCTTCAACCTGTGCTTCAACATTAGCTCTTATGGATGCCGGCGTGCCTTTGAAAAAAATGGTCGCTGGTGTAGCCATGGGTTTAGCTAGCGACGAAAAAGGTAATTGGAAAGTTCTGACCGATTTGCAAGACATTGAAGATGGTCCAGGTGGAATGGATTTCAAGATTACGGGTACGGCTGAGGGTATTACTGCAATACAAATGGATACTAAGACCCAAGGGTTAACCTGGGACATTATAAAACAAACTTTTAAACAATCTCGGGAAGCACGATTAGAAATTTTAGCATCTATGAAGGCAACTTTGCCTGCTCCACGCGCTGATCTTTCTCAATATGCTCCACGAATTACAACAATCATCATTAATCCAGATAAGATTAGAGATGTCATTGGTCCAGGTGGCAAGATGATCAACAAGATCATCGCCGAAACTGGTGTTTCAATTGACATTGAGGACGATGGCCGTGTATTCGTTACCGCAACAGATATGACGGGCATGGAAAGGGCTATAAAGTGGATTAAGGAATTAACCCATGAAGTAACCGCCGGAGAGACCTACGAGGGCAAGGTGGTCCGTTTAGAGGACTTTGGTGCCTTTGTGAACCTGTTGCCTGGTCAGGATGGTTTGGTCCATGTGAGTGAAATCGCCTGGGAAAGAACCAATAAGCCAAGTGATGTCTTGAAGATCGGGGATGTCGTGAAAGTAAAGGTAAAAGAGATAGATAATCTTGGTAGAATCAACTTGAGCATAAAAGCTCTTTCAGAGAAACCAGAGGGTTACCAAGATCGACCACCGAGAGATGACAACGCCGGTGGACCAAAGAAACACTTTGGTTTTGGACGAGGGAAATAAAATAAAAACATAATTTGAAAAGACCGTCCGCCATTTGGCGGACGGTCTTTTGTGTATTGATTTTTTATTCAGAGTATGGTTAAATATGGGGGTAAAAAATGCCGGGGTGGCGAAACTGGTAGACGCATTTGCCTTAGGAGCAAACGCCTTCGGGTGTGGAGGTTCGAGTCCTCTCCCCGGCACGA
This sequence comes from Patescibacteria group bacterium, assembly GCA_035289165.1. Classification (GTDB taxonomy): domain Bacteria; phylum Patescibacteriota; class Patescibacteriia; order Magasanikbacterales; family GWA2-37-8; genus DATDYA01. Next base: position 23,810 of record DATDYA010000012.1, on the reverse strand, counting down.
GAAGAAAACTAACAGGGGGGTTTCAAAGAGAATCTGTTATAAGTTATTTTGGTACACGATGTACCTATGCAGAGCAGCTTGAACAGCGCGGCACTGCCCATGCTGCCTATGTTGGGATGAAGGAATTACCGGCACATGCCAAGCACGTGCTTGTGGTACAGGGAGATGATAGCGCATTTTATACTGCTGATACGCTCAAGTCATTTATTGAAGGACATGTGCAATCTAATGCAGTATTATCATTGCTTACTGCTACTGTAGAAAATCCTGAACAATTGGGTCGTATTGTCCGACATTCAAATGGAGATATAGAAATTATTGAAAAAGAATATCTGACCGATGAACAAAAGTTGATTCATGAAATAAGTACTGGTACTTTTTGTTTCAATCGGGATTGGTATGAAAAGATGTTTCCCAGTATGCCTCAATTACGAAAGCTTGGAGAATTCGGATTACCAACCGCACTGGCAATGGCACGCAATCAGAAAGAAAAATATCAGCTTATACCACTTGAGGACAACAACGAATGGTTTGGAATTAATACTCCAGAACAACTTACGCAAGCTGTTGATAAGAAAAGAGAAAAAGTATCTTTGGTAAGAAAAAAAACAAAAACAAGTACCTTAAGGGTCGCTGGTTTAAAATTATTAATTAGCTTTGTATGTTTGAATCTGGTTACATTCCTGAAGAGTATCGTATAATGAAAAAATTTGAAGATCGAGATAAGGAATCTGGAGACATGGTATCCAAATATATTGATGATGGCAATACCCTGGTTTGTGATATTCAGGAAATTCCTGTTGAGTTGCACAGTGCAATTGCTCATAAATTAATTGATAGTGGTCAAGTTTCTTTATTTGTAGAAAATCTGGATAAATTTGAAGGGCTCGATCATAAAGTTATTGTTCAGAGGTTGATGGATAGCGGTCAGGGGATAACTGTATTAGAAAATCTGGATAAATTCCAAGGTGTCAATCACACAGAACTTGCACGTTGGTTAATAGAAAAAGGAAAAGGTTATCTTGTTGTGGAGAATATTGGTAAACTAGAAGTATCTAATCATACCGAAATCGTCTATAGTTTAATACTTAATGGTCTTAGCATAAAGGTGGTAGATAACTTAGAGAAATTCAAGGGTGTCAATCATACAGAACTTGCACTTAGACTTATTGACCAAAAAAAAAGTTTTATTGTTGCTAGGTTATTATATAAATTTAAAGATTTGGGTCTAGAAATAGCCCGTAAACTTCTTGAAAATAACAAAGGTTCTACTGTTGCAATTTACTTGCGCCATTTTAAAATATTGAACAGTGAAATAGCTCATAAATTAATTGAAGGTGGTCAAGGTCTTGCGGTTGCTCGAAATTTAGATAGGTTTGACTCTATAGACTCAGTAGATATGGAAGATATGAAAAAAATATCAATTAAAAGTATAGATCGAGATGAAATTACTTACTTATTAGATAGTTGGCGATTTCAAAGTATTATAAACTTTATACAAGTTGCCGGGGAAGAGCAGTTTATACGACTGTTTGGCGAAGATATATATGGTGAATTTACTAAGATTATTGATGATTTAATGAAAAGTCATAATAAAGTATTATTACAACAAGTCCTATATATTTGTGAGTTATTGCATGTGTCAATTGATAATGAATTAGAAAGTAAGTTACTACCAATATTAAACGACGCAGAGATTCAAGAATATAGATCGCTCTATAAAGATATACATGTCAACGACGAAATTATAGAATTTTATGTGAATAACTACCTGTTAGCTGAAGTGGATATGTTGGGGGGGGGCATGACTAATATCGCGAGTGCTGGAGGTGTATTACAAAGAGAAGATCAGGAATTTAGTTTTCGAGACAAAGTAAGAGTGCTAGATACTAAGCGGACCATAGAAGATCAGGTGAGTCAGATGTTTGAGTGGATGCGACAGTATCTTTTTAACGCAGTAACTTTAGAATTAAGTAGTCAGTATAATAGCGTGAGAAGTAGCTTGGACCCGGACCGAGAGGTTGTATGCAATATAAATCTAGAACAAACGTCAACTGAAGAAATTCGTTTATATATTCACCAAGCTATTGCTCGATTTCATGAAGATGGGTGGACAGCTGCCTATGGAGGAGAAAAATGGGCGGCGATAGCTGAAACTGTGTATGCTATGTGGCAAGACGATATATCTTTTGCTCAAAAAACAGCATTGATTGATCATGTTATTGATTTGGAACATAATAATGGTATGCTTTTTAATAAAGATCCGGAAAATCTAAAATTTGAAGAAGATAGAGGTAAACGTATTTTGGATAAGAAGAGAGATAACAAAGGTAGTGTCACTGAATTATTAGATATGTTAGAAGAAGAGACCACCAACCAAGATTTGGTCAGCCGTCTCAGGGAAAGGGTTAAGGCTGTGGAACATTTAAAAAAAGCGCCAACAAAAGCATTGGGAAGTGATTAGTAAATGAGTTTAGCGGTATGAAACACAATAAATAATTTCTCACAGGCCATGAAGTCGTTGTACAAGCATGTAAAGACGCAGGAGCTACACATATGTTTGGATACCCGATTACTCCCGGGACTGAAATTTTAACTGATTGGATCAGGCATTCACAAGAAAATGAGAGTCTACATTATTTACAAACTGAAGACGAAATTGCGGCAGGTTTTATGGTCGCCGGTGCGGTCATGGCAGGGACAAAAGCATTTACTGCCACCGCGGGACCAGTGACTGTGCTTATGCAAGATGCGATGAGCATGGCAGACGGTATGCGACTGCCATTTGTCGCAATTATTGCTCAACGTGGCGGTCCGAGTTCAGGCACGGTGATTTATACACAGCAAGAAGTGAATTTTGCAATTCATGGGGGAAATGGTGAAGGACTACGTATCGTATTTTTTCCGTCCACAGTGGAATAGTTGTATCGTCTTACTCGTCGTGCATTCAATACAGCATGGCATTATCGTTTTCCTGCAGTTGTATTGACCGATGGATACTTACTTAAAATAAGACAAGATGTTGCATTAGATTTTGTTGGAGAAAATGAGGAGCCGGTTGCACTTGTTTCAGAAAAAACTCAAAAAAATATTCAAAATATTTATACATTCGAAGAAGAATTGTATAAGGATCCGAAAGTAATGAGAATTATACGCGAGCGCCATAATAAAAAGAAAGACGCACATCCATTGATAAGTGATATTCGTAGAGTAGGTATTTTAGATAAAGATGGCGGCTGTAAGATCCACGCCCAGGCGGTAGTATATTTTCCTCCGTCCTCTTAAAGAGAACCAGGTTTGTTATTAAGAAATGTTTTTGGAAGTACGACTGGTTATTTTAGTATTTTTTTAAGTGTGTAATGAATAACCTTGAAGCCAGAAAATTTGCGGCCAGCATTAATCCAAATTTAAAAATATTGGATTTGCACGGCCATTATCCAAGTGAAGCATTAGATAAATTAGAGCTTTTTATTTTCCACTCTCGTTCGGTGGGGGAGCTTGAACTAAGAGTGGTGTATGGTGGGGGCACAGGGAGACTAAAGGATGCCGTACTTGAATACGCTAGTAAACATAATTTAGTAGAAGAAGTTGTGGACGAAGGGGGCAGTTGTATATTAATATTGTTCGGTAACTAAGACCTCAAATACAGGGTATAAAATAGTATGGTTGGGGCATAGTTAGTGGGCGGTCTGTTTGGCCCTAAGTTATCCACATTTTAACCCCTTGACATAAGTTCCAAAATAGATTAAAATTTCGCTTGCGTTAAAGATTCCCAGAAATGGGACCACGTCCAATAAACTGGATACTGAAACGTATCGCTTGGACCTCTGGGTTTTTCCCGATCAGTCGGGAAACAATTTAATATCAATCTCTACAAACAAACAATGTTTAAATGGATATTAAATTATTACTCAGATAATCCAAGCGGTTAAACAGAGAACCTTGTCTCTTTTAAGAACCGCTCGTGCGGTTCTTTTCTTTTCAAAATTAATTCGGTCTGAAGCGAGGGCTTTAAAAAGAGTTCGCTTGAGATCGAATGAGAGTGTTGGAAGTAACGGAAAGTACTTTGACAATTAACTAGGGTAATGTAGGTATATAATATATACAAAACGAAAGCACAATTTAGTGTTTTCGTTGTGCGCAATTTCAACAAGGGCGCACGGTGGATGCCTAGACACCAAATGACGAAGAAGGACGTCGCAGGGTGCGAAAAGTCTCGGGGAGGTCCCAAGCAACCTTTGATCCGGGAATGTCCTAATGGGGTAACCCACTGCCGCGAGGCAGTACTGTACACTGAATACATAGGTGTATGGAGAAGACCTGGCGAAGTGAAACATCTCAGTAGCCAGAGGAGAAGAAATCGCAGAGATTCCCTCAGTAGTGGCGAGCGAACAGGGAAAAGCCCAAACCTTATACAGTGTTTTTGCAAAAAGTGGTTAGTCTTCGGATTAATTTATGATTTGCAAATTAAAGGTGCAGACCGTTGCTTATAAGGTGTTGTAAGACATAAGCGCTGACTTTCTGTGCAGTCAGGTGACCAATTAGCTTTCCTAGTAGAATGTTCTGGAAAGAACAACCACAGAGGGTAATAGTCCCGTATGTGAAAGGAGTTAATTTATCATGGCTTATGCTCTTGAGTAGGGCGGAACTCGTGAAATTCCGTCTGAACCTGGGCCGACTATGGTCTAAGGCTAAATACATTTGGTGATCGATAGTGGACAAGTACCACGAGGGAAAGGTGAAAAGCAGCCCGGAGAGGGCGATGAAATAGTATCTGAAACCGTGTGCCTACAAAGAGCAGGAGCCCGTAAGGGTGACTGTATTCCTATTGAAGAATGAGCCTGCGAGTATGTGTATGTCGCTTGCTTAAGGGCCTCTGGTCCGAAGGCAGAGCGAAAGCGAGTCTTAACGGGCGACTAGGTGGCATGCACATAACCCGAAACCGGGTGAGCAATCCATGACCAGGATGAATCTCAACGAAAGTTGAGAGGAGGTCCGAACCCACGCACCGTGCAACATGCGGGGATGAGTTGTGGATAGGAGAGAAATTCTAATCGAACTCGGTAATAGCTGGTTTTCCTCGAAATAGCTCTAGGGCTAGCCTTGTGTGATCCCTCCGGTGGTAGAGCACTGGATGAGAACTGGGTCCTTCGGGATACCGTTTTCAATCAAACTCCGAATGCCGGAGATCAAAACACAGGAGTCAGAAAGCGACGGCTAAGCGCCGTTTTCAAAAGGGAAACAGCCCAGATCGCTAGCTAAGGTCCCTAAATCCATATTAAGTGTAAAAGGTGGTGTTAATTCTCATACAACCAGGAGGTTGGCTTAGAAGCAGCCATCCTTTAAAGAAAGCGTAACAGCTCACTGGTCAAGAGTTTTCGCGCCGAAAATGTACCGGGGCTAAAATATGGTACCGAAGCTGCGAATTCAGAGTGGGGTTCGCCCCACGCTGGGTGGTAGAGGAACGTTCCTAACGCACTGAAGCCATAGACGTGAGTCATGGTGGAGTGTTAGGAAGTGAGAATGCAGGCATAAGTAGCAAAAACCAGGGTGAGAATCCCTGGCGCCGAAAATCTAAGGTTTCCTGGGCAACGAGAATCGACCCAGGGTTAGTCGGTCCTAAGGTGAGTCCGCCGTCAGGCGGGGTAGTCGATGGACGAGCAGGTTAATATTCCTGCACTGTTTGCCGTTTGGTTTCAACTGCGCATCTTTAAACTTTAAGCGTGTTTCGAATATGCACGTTTCGCAAGATGAAGACAAAGCCTCCGGGTAGAGTCAACTTAAAGGGATGAGGTGCCTAGAAAAGGTTGGAACCGTTAAGCGGCAAATAACCGTACTTAAACCGACACAGGTGGATAGGTCGAGTAGACCAAGGCGTACGAGAGAACCTTCGTTAAGGAACTCTGCAATACAGCGGCCGTAACTTCGGGATAAGGCCCACCCTGATTTATCAGGGTTACAACAAAAGACCTCATGCGACTGTTTACCAAAAACACAGCTCCCTGCAAAAGCGTAAGCTGAAGTATAGGGGGTGATGCCTGGCCAGTGTCAGAACGTTAAGGGGAGGAGTGCAAGCTCTGAACCGAAGCGCTGATGAACGCCGGCGGTAACTATAACCGTCCTAAGGTAGTGGATCCAAGAAATTGAATTCACTAGGATTGGGACGGATATAGAACACAGTCATGAATATGCAGAGTAAAAAAATAGCCATTTAAAAGCTGCCTTACTTCACAGTAATGTGAAGAATAATCCAATCATAGCTATATGCTGGGAACCTGAAGAAGGCAATCAGCAGGGAAGATCGATTGAAAGTCGATCCCCTCAGAGACTAAACGCTATGCCCCTTAAGAATAGGGTGAAGATATAGTCCAACGCCATTAAAAGGAAGCGCTGAGCGAAATTCCTTGTCGGGTGAACTAAATCATTCTGGTCGGATGATAACTTGCCCGAGTGTCGTGGTGACATGACACAAGCACACTGACTCATAACGGTGGAGCGCCGTTGGCAACAACGGGTAATACCGTGGGAACTCTCACTTTTTGAGAGACCCGTAACGACTGAGCCGAAAGGCGAGAGCCAATAAAATTGGCTAACACGTCAGCTCTTATTAATTAAAGATTAATAAGATGAAGGTATAGTCTGAACATCTTGGTAACAAGATGATAACAAATGGAGTTCCGACCTGCACGAATGGCATAACGATATGAGGACTGTCTCAACGAAGGACTCGGTGAAATTGCAAGAGAGGTGAAGATGCCTCTTACCCGCAACTAGACGAAAAGACCCCGTGAAGCTTTACTACAATTTGCTATTGGGATAAGGTTAGGTATGTTCAGCGTAGGTGGGAGCCGCAAGGCGCCAATGAGACACCACCCTTACCTAATTTTATTCCTAATTTTCTTCCGTTATCCGGAAGAGAAGACAGTGGCTGATGGGTAGTTTAACTGGGGCGGTTGCCTCCCAAAATGTAACGGAGGCGTTTACAAAGGTCAGCTTAGCTCGGATGGAAATCGAGCTGGACGTGCATACGCAAAAGCTGGCTTTACTGCAAGGGCTACAACCCGAGCAGTTGCGAAAGCAGAAGTAAGTGAACCGACCACTCTTCATAGGAAGGTGGAAGATCAACGGATAAAAGCTACTCCGGGGATAACAGGCTGATCTGGCCCGATAGTCCATATAGACGGCCAGGTTTGGCACCTTAACACATCGGGGTGCTACAGTAGAAACACTGTACCAAAAATTCGGCTTATAACGGTGGAACCGTAAGCAAATTCATGGTATAATTCTTACATAAATTTAATTTATGGAAGCGAATTTGCACGGCAATACCGTGGGAAGTCGGCAAGATGTATTTCAGCGAAATATCATACTCGGCACTTTGCTGGGTGATGGTTTTTTGGAGCTTAATGGAAAAAATTATCGATTAATAGCCGATCATTCTTCTAAACAAAAAGAATATGTAGAATGGAAGGCAAGTTATTTGAAAGAGTTTTTTCCAAGTGTTGTAGAAAAGGATCGTTTAGACAGAAGGACCGGAAAAATTTATTCTCATGTAATAGTGAGGACTAGAGCTTCCTCCGTTCTGAAGAATTATTACAAGTTATTCTACAATAAAGGTAAGAAAGTAATTCCAAAAAAACTTCCAAGGATAATTAATTGGATGATATTAGCAGTTTGGATTATGGATGACGGATATAAAAGGAACGATTGTCGAGCTTTGAGATTAAATACTCAAGGGTACGATAAATACGAACAGAGCACAATTAGGAAAAGCCTTTTGAAGCTAGGGATAGACTCTAATATTCAAAAGCACCAAGATTCCTATTGTATTTATATCCCATCGAAAAGTTATAGTAGATTAAAATTTAATCTCGAACAATACATAATTCCATCCATGAAATATAAGATTGCTTGACCCCGTAACGACTGACCCGAAAGGGGAGGCGGTTTTTAACACAAACCGCAATACGCCGACGCTTGCAAATAAAACTGAGATTATGCTGTTAAAAAAGTAAACAGCTACGATCCAGAGCAAGATGAAGATATAGTCTGCGCCATGAGAAATCGTGGAATAGTTCCGACAGCGATGTCGGCTCAAATTAGGGTCGCTTCCAGAGTAATCTGGAACGAATAATCTGGCTAATAACGGTGAACTCCTATTTCAATGTAACCCATTTTGGGTAGGACAATACCGTGGGAAGTCGTCTCAATTTTATTGAGATTGACCCCGTAACGACTGAGGTCATTTGACCTAGATAGTCGGGCACTCTTTGCAAAAAGAAATTTATGCCCACTATAATACGCCGGACTCCTTCGTTTTTTGAAGGATGAAGATATAGTCTGCACCATTAGTAATAATGGAATAATGTGCATCGCATCCTGGGGGTGGAGAAGCTCCCAAGGGTTTGGCTGTTCGCCAATTAAAGCGGTACGCGAGCTGGGTTCAGAACGTCGTGAGACAGTAGGTAGTTTGGCTAATATTAGCCAAAAAAGAGACCATGCTGTCCTTAAATCTAGCCAAATGCTGGAAACTCTGGAAGTCTCATTTAGGAGTGAGGCTTGTGAATCTCACACTACTAAGTGGTAAGTTCCACTAGTGAAAATGTGTTGAGTGCAGACAATCAGCAGGAAAGACTAGCTATTTTTATAAAATAGCTAGAATCCTCAGAGACTATACGCTAGAATCCCGAGTTGGGATAAGATATAGTCCGAACTGCATGGCGACATGCAGAGTATGTCAGAAATGACATGCCGTCTCGAAAGAGAATGTAACATAATTGTCGGTCTCCTATCTGTTGCGGGCGTAGAATGTTGAGAAGGCTCATTCCTAGTACGAGAGGACCGGAATGGACGAACCTCTAGTGTACCAGTTGTTCCATCAGGGGCATTGCTGGGTAGCTATGTTCGGCACGGATAAACGCTGAAAGCATCTAAGCGTGAAGCCGTCTTCAAGATTAACATTCGTTATAGACTCCTTGTAGACTACGAGGTTGATAGGCGCTAGGTATAAGCATAGTAATATGTTGAGCCGAGGCGTACTAATCGGTCGAGCGTACAACGAAAGCATTAAGAAGTGCTTTCTCTCTAGTTAATTGTTATACAAAAAAGGTCATTGTCTTGGTGACACAAGCGATAGGGTCACACCTGTTCCCATCCCGAACACAGAAGTTAAGCCTATCAGCGCCGATGATAGCCGTAAGGCAAAAGTAGGCCGTCGCCAGGACAATGGCCTTTTTTTGTTGCTAAAATCAAGGGCGAAGGAACCTTTTCAAAGGTTCTTTTTAATGGTAAACTAGAGACAGTTTACCATTAAAAAAATCTTATGAATCACCAGCCTTTGATAAGAAAAACAGCGGACTATGTGAGGCTGAAACTGGAAAACGAGCCGACTGGACACGACTGGTGGCATGTAGAGAGAGTTTGGAAAATGGCCAAGATAATTCAAGCCAAGGAAGGTGGGGATTTATTTTTGATAGAACTAGCCGCCCTCCTGCATGATTTGGGAGACTATAAACAGCACGAGTTTAATGAAATTAAAGGGTCGTTGGTTTTACACGGCATGATGGACGTCTTAGGTTTAGAAAGTGATTTACAGGACAAGATAATAGATATTGTGTCCGAAGCACAGTATAACGCGGATGAAACTATTGTGCCCAAAACTTTGGAAGGAAAAATATTACAAGATGCCGATTGGTTAGAAGCTTTGGGAGCAGTGGGGATAGCACGAACTTTTGCTACAGGAGGTAGGATTAAAAGAATAATCTATGATCCAAAGAGGAAACCTCGGCATAAACTCACCAAAGACGATTATCAGCACAAGAAACGGGAAGGGACCAGCTTCAATTATTTTTATGAGAAGGTGCTTAAGTTGCCTGGCATGATGAATACGGAAACAGCCAAGAAATTTGCTGTACGTCGTTTGGGGTTTTTAAAGATGTATATGGAAGAATTTTTAAAGGAAAGCGCTGGCGAGAAGTAATAACTAATTTTAAAGTTATGGATACCAAATTATTTACGAAAGATGGAAAGTATTTAATGCTTGCCCTTGACCATCGGGGCAGTTTTAAAAAATTCATAGATAAAGAAGCGCCAGAAAATTTAACTGATGCTGAGGTTATCGGAGCGAAGAAAGAGATAATAGACTCGGTCGAAGATTTGTTTAGTGGCGTCTTGGTTGACCCAGATTGGGGTCTCCCAGCTTACACTAAAAAAGTTAAGCCGTATTTACTCTGTCTTGAAAAGAGTGGGTATGAAGAGGTAAAGGGAGAGCGGGAAACAGTTTTAGGTTATAAAGTGGAAGATTTAAAAAAGCTGGGGGCGGCGGGAACTAAATTACTTGTCTATCTTAACCCGGAAGCGAGTAATACCGATAAGCAATTAGAAATCGCGAAAGAGGCGCTCGAAGATTCGCATAAAAATGGTCTGCCATTGTTTTTAGAAATTGTAACTTATGGGAACGAAGAAAAAGGAGGGAGCCGAGCTGTATGGATTAGTCGGTCATTGGATTTATTTTTAGATAACAGCGTTATCCCGGACGTTTGGAAATTAGAATATCCTGGGGGGGCAGAATCTTGTCGCGAGATAACCGCCAAGGTCGGTGCGGTGCCCTGGATTTTATTAACACGCGGTGAGCCATATGATGTGTTCAAGGAACAGCTAAAAACAGCCATTGACGCTGGAGCGCAAGGGTTTTTAGCGGGTCGAGCGATATGGCAAGAAATGGCCAATTACACAGGGGAGGCGCGGAAAGATTTTTTGCAAACTATTGCCCGGAACAGATTTGCTGAAATTTGCAACATTACTTTAGGGAAGTAGATATGTTTAAGATTGTTTTTATTGATCTTGACCACACAATTTTTGACACAAGAAGATTTGTTGCTGACACGAAAAAGATTTTTTACGCCATAGGCGTAAAAGAAGACGATTTTGTTCATTCTTATCTATTCGCCATTCATGGTAATAAGACTGGCCCAGTTGGTTATTATGACTATACGTTTAAGAATCACCTGACAGCCTTGCAAGACCTTGGTTATAAATTTAAAAAAGAGACCGAAGAAGAACTAGATCAATTGTTTAGAAATGATTATCTTTTTCCTGATTCTTTAAAGTTTCTTGACAAAATGCGCGAGGTTGGGAAAAAAATAATACTCGTGACAGCCGGTAATAAAGTTTTTCAGATGAAGAAGTTACGATCAGTCGGCCTGCAAAATTTTTTTGATGTAATAATGATCCCGCATTATGAAAAGCAGAAGGCAATTATTAAAATTTTACCAAGAAAAACCAACGCGTTGTTTATAAACGATAGTTTAAGAGAAAACAAGCTTATTAAAGAAACTCTGCCTTGGCTGAAAGTGATTGCCAAAGTTAATCCCCGAACAAAAATTGAGGAGTATAAAGAAAGTGGCATGCCATTCTTTAAAACATTAACTGAAATTAGCCAATATGTCAGAAAAATTGACTAAGGTGGGAATAGTAATTCTTGCGGCGGGAAAGGGGACAAGAATGAAGAGTGATAAATTAAAAGTAATGCACGATCTCAAAGGTTCTCCGCTCATTGAGCATGTTGTTAAGTGCGCCGAAGCACTTAAGTTAGATCAAAAGCCGGTGGTCGTAGTTTGCGCCGACAACCATGCTGTAGAAGAATACTTGGTTGATCGAGCAGAATATGTGGTGCAAAAAGAACAATTAGGAACTGGGCACGCAGTTTTGGCGGCTGAAGCTAAGATAAATGGTTTTGCCAACGATGTGGTGGTATTATATGGCGACATGCCTTTTATTACACCGGAATCAATTAAAAAATTACTGGAAAAACATCGAGAAAAACATAATGTCTTGACGCTTATGACGGTAACGGTGCCGGACTTTTTAGATTGGCGAGCCCAGTTTTATGATTTTGGTCGCATCAAGCGAGATCCGGTGACGGGGCATGTTATAGGAATCGTAGAAAAGAAAGATGCTTCGCCAGAAGAGTTAGAAATCAAAGAAGTAAATACGTCATTTTTTTGTTTTAATGCCAACTGGCTGTGGAAAAATTTAAAGGATTTAAAAAACGAGAATGCCCAAAAGGAATATTATTTAACTGATTTAGTGAAAGCGGCCTTTACCCGTGGAGATAAAATTTCTTCAGTGGTGGTCGACGCGCACGAAGCTTTGGGGATTAATACTAAAGAACATTTAGATATAGCGGAAACCTTACGAGTCGCTAATTCAATATGATAAAAAGCAACAAACAATTTATTACCGGCGCCGAAGTGGTGGTGCAGGCCTGTCGAGACGCGGGAGCGACCATGATGTATGGATACCCGATTACCCCTTCGAGCGAAATTTTAGAAAATTGGCAAAAGACCGGGGGCAAGTGTTTACAAACTGAGGACGAAATAGCCGCTGGTTTTGCGGTCGCGGGTGGAGCCTTAGCAGGGGAAAAAGTATTTACAGCCACATCTGGCCCGGGTCATATTTTAATGCAAGATGCTCTAGTCATGGCTGAAGCCATGCGCATTCCCATGGTTACAATCGCAGCCCAACGCGGCGGTCCATCGTCGGGAACGGTCATATATTCTCAACAAGAAGTAACCCTCGCCTGTTATGGTGGCAATGGAGAAGGATTTCGCTTGGTATATTCACCGGCTAGCCTAGACGAATTATATACCTTAACGCGACGAGCCTTTAATGAAGCTTGGCAGTATGGATTCCCAACCATTGTTTTGACCGATGGTTACGCTTTGAAGGCTCAAGGTATTTTTACAAAACCCAAACTTTTAAGGAAGAATATTCCGGCCAAGACTTTATTCGGAAGAGATGGGGCGGTTCACTTGCCAAATATTTTTGCTACCGAAGAAGAGTTATATGCTAAGCTTGAAATGATCCAAACAGATTATGCGAAGATAAAGACCAAAGTAGAAACGTCTTATGAACTTGGTACCAAAGAAGCAGACATTTTGGTTATCGCGCATGGTACGGTTGGCGCTAGTGCGGAAGCAGCAGTTTTAAATCTACGGAAAGAAAAGAAAAAAGTTGGGCTATTCCGACCGGTGACCCTGAGACCGTTTCCGGCTAAAAATTTAAACAAATTGCTTGCAACGAAGAAGTGGAAAAAGGTAATTATTATAGAATCTAGTTATGGCCAGTTGGCGCGCCTTGTGCACGATGAAATAAAGGTCAAAAATTTACCAGATATTTTGTATTTACAAAAACCAGGTCTAGGGATAGAACCGGAAGAGATCGAAGAATATATTAAAAAGATTAAATAGTATGCCGATACAATCTGCAAAATTTTGTCCTGGCTGTGGTCACCCAATTGTTTTAATGATGCTTAGAAAAGTTTTGGAAGAGAGGGGTCTTTTAAAAAAAGCAGTCATGGGGCTCGACATTGGTTGTTCGCTTTTAGGTTGGGATTATTTACCGATTCACACCTTTCAGACTCACCATGGTCGGGTAACGCCGACCATGCTTGGTTTTAAAAGAGCTAAAAAAGACATGATTTGTTTTGGCGTGTCCGGTGACGGTGGAGCTTATGCCATTGGTTGGCAGAGCTTGTTCCATGCCGCGAGGCGCGACGAGCCAGTTACAGTCATAGTGGTTAATAATACTGTCTATGGGATGACCGGTGGACAGATCGGACCGACTGGAATTAACGACCCAAGTGTAAAGCCGGTTTATGGTCCTGAGTTACTGCGTAACGTGGCGAGTAACGAAGCTTACTTGGCGCGTACGGCGGTGAATGATCCAAAGCAGATGCAAGAATATTTAAGTAAGGCGATTGACGCGCAATTAAACGGACATTTTTCGTTAATAGAGTTCCTGTCTTTTTGTCCGACAAATTGGAAGACAAAAGGAATAGAGACAACAAAGTATTTGGACGAAAAATTGAAAACAGTTTTTAAAGTAGGCGAGATTTAAACATTTTTTATGCCTCCAGAAATTAAACCAAATTTGGATCCGAAAAGTTATATTGATCATGACGATTATTATTTACCAGAAGTTGAACGAGGTAGGCCAAGAAAACAATGGAAGATAAGAAGAAGTGAAATGTCGGTAGAAAGAGAGAGAGTTTGAGGCTCTTTATGGAGATAAGACTGTGGATGAAATGTCAAAGATTATTAAGGAGCATTGTTTAAAAGTTGAAACAAAGTTAATAGGAGCTCCGGCGTTATCCTATCATAATATAAAGTCGATACTTTATGGTGCTATTTCTGTATGTAAACATTGTAGTAGGAAGGGAATTAAAACAGTGAGCGAAATTAAGGTGTTGAAACCAGAGTGGTATAAATCAATTGTTGAGGCAATGACTATATAAATTATGACTACAAAAATTCTTATCGCCGGAGACGGGGGGCAAGGAGTGCAAACCATCGCTGACATTATTGGCCAAGCGGCTTTTGGCAATGAAAAATTTGTTTCGGTTATCCCTAACTACGGCTTAGAACAGCGTGGCGGGGTGTCGTTGTCTTACCTGAAAATATCTTCCGAAATGATCGTTTATCCCAAGTTTCAAACTCCGGATTTACTGGTCATAATGTCTGAACAAGCTGATGCCCGGACCAAAGATTACCAGAAAAAAGGTGTTAAGATATTAAGATTTAAGGACTACCAAGAATTGTTATCTAAAGAAGGGGTGTTGGCCACTAGTTTAAATTTATTTATGCTAGGTGTTTTGGTCGAGATTCTAGGCGAAAGAGTAGTTAAGGTTAAGGATATAGAAAAATTACTTTTGGCCAAATTTTCTTCAAAACCAAACTGGCCACAAAATTTAAAGGCTTTTAAAATTGGATTAAAGGTAAAATAGACTAATATGTGTGGAATAGTTGCCTACCTTGGAGGACAACCAGCTTTGCCAATATTACTTCGCGGTTTGAAGCGTCTAGAATACCGTGGTTATGATTCGGCGGGTGTGGCTTTGTTAGACGCCGGAAAAATAACCCGGGTTCGTTCAGTTGGTAAAATTATTAATCTAGAAGAAAAATTAAAAAATTATAATCTGGTTGGTAGTGTCGGCATCGCCCATACTCGTTGGGCGACACATGGGGGAGTGACGGAAAATAACGCCCATCCGCATAGCGATTGTACCGGAGATTTAACAATTGTGCACAATGGGATCGTTGAAAATTATCGGGAGATTAAGGAGAAGTTTTTACGGGGGCATAATATAACTTCGGAAACCGATACGGAAGTCCTGGCGCATTTAATTGAAGTGTTCTATAAAGGTAATCTTTTGACTGCAGTTAAAGAGGCTTTGAAAGAGGTAAGAGGGACCTATGGGTTGGTAGCGATTCATGCCAAAGAACCAAATCGTTTAATCGCCGCGCGTCTGGGCAGTCCACTAGCTATTGGCTTAGATCATGGTGAGTATTACATTGCTTCCGACCCAGCGGCGATGTTAGCTTATACCAACCAGGTTATCTTTTTAGATGATGGAGAGGTAGCCGAAATAACCGGCGCTGGACACAATATTTATAATCTAGATTTTAAAGTCATAGATAAAAGTGTTGAGTCAATTGATTGGGATGAAAAGGAAGCAGAAAAACAAGGTTACGAGAATTTTATGCTAAAAGAAATATATGACCAGCCAGCAGTACTGGAAGATGCTATCCGTGGTCGGTACAACTTAGCAGAAGGAACGGCGCATCTAGGTGGTTTAAATATGACTGAAGCAGAGATGCGGCAGATTAAAAAAATATATTTAATCGCCTGTGGTACGGCGAGCTATGCGGCCATGGTTGGTAAGTATGCTTTTGAAAGATTGGCCGGAATACCAGTTGAGGTGGAAGTCGCCAGCGAATTTCGTTATCGCGATCCGATTATCGATCGTGAGACATTGGTATTTGGTATTTCTCAATCTGGTGAAACGGCGGATACTCTCGCCGCCCTCCGAGAAGCCAAGCGCCGCGGGGCGTTTGTGCGAGGTATTGTGAATGTCGTGGGCTCGACGATCGCTCGAGAAACCGATGGGGGAACATATATTCATGCGGGGCCGGAACTAGCGGTGGCTTCAACCAAGGCTTATACTAATATGGTGGCTATTCTTGTTTTGTATGCCCTGCAGTTTGGACGTTTAAACAAGATTTCTTTAGCTACCGGAGAAAGAGTTTTAAAAGCTCTGCTAGAGATACCCGGTAAAATGAGGCAGGTTTTGCAAGATAACAAAGAGGCCATAAAAAATATTGCGCTAGAATTAAAAGAATACCATAATTGTTATTATCTTGGTCGGGGGATAAACTACCCGGTTGCTCTGGAAGGTTCATTGAAATTAAAAGAGATTTCTTACATTCATAGTGAGGCCTACCCGGGTGGAGAAATGAAGCATGGTCCGATTGCACTTTTATCAAAGGATTTTCCGGTGATAGCAATTATGACTAAGAACCAGCTTTATGATAAAATGCGAAGCAATGTCGAGGAAGTCAAAGCACGGGGGGCAAAGATTATTTTGATTGTAACCGAAGGCGACCAAGAAGCAGTTAAGTTGGCGGATCAAGTTATATATGTTCCACCAACCATGGAAATTTTAGAACCGCTTCTGAACACTTTACCGCTTCAATTATTAGCCTACCATGTCGCTCTCGATTTGGGCCGGGATGTTGATCGGCCTAGGAATTTAGCTAAAAGTGTTACTGTCGAATAAAATTAAAAATATGAAAAAGAAAGTTGTTGTCATGGGTGGAGGGAATGGTGCGGCGGTTTCCTTGGTCGCTCTGAAAAACCATTCAGTAAGTTTTGATATTTCTTCGGTTACTACAATGAGCGATGACGGCGGATCAACCGGGGCCTTAAGAAAATATTTCAAAGTGCTACCACCAGGAGATATAATGCGAGCAGTCTTGGCGATGTCAAAATATTCTTATCCGCTTTTAAAGCGGATATTCTACAAAAATAGAATAAGTGGTTTAACTAACATCAATAAAAAATTAAAAGCGAAGCGCGGACCGAACATCGGTAATTTGTTTATCACCCTCGTCGCTTTAGAGGAAGGCGACTTCGTTAGGTCCCTCCGAGCCCTAGAAGAGGTTTTAGAATCAGTTGGTCACGCTTATCCCGCCACGCTCGAACAGACATATTTGGTTGGCATGTTGAGCAGTGGTAAAATAGTCAAAGGTGAAATAAATTTAAGTGACCCGACTTATCCAAAAGAATTAAAGATAAAAAAGGTTTGGCTTGAGCCGGATGGACAGATTTATCCCGGAGCGCGCCAGGCAATTTTAGAGGCTGAATATATAGTTATTGGCCCGGGAGAGCTGTTTACAAGTTTAATAGCTTCCTTGTTGCCGAAGGGTGTAAAAGAGGCGATCAAAAGGTCTAAAGCCAAAATTATCTTTAATGCGGGCAATGCCCACCCGGTAGATGGTGAGCATGGGCCAGATAATTTAAGTGAAATGGTCAAAGTTTTAGAAGAGTATTTGCCGCGGTCGGTAGATCTAGTAGTTTATAATAGTCACGAACTAACAAGAGGAGAAAAAGCAATGTATCGCCGCAAAGGATGGGGGGTGTTTAAAATTGATTTAGATAATTTGAAAGATCGGAAAGTGGTCGGTGTCGATTATGAAAGAACTGGTGGAGGACTTTGTAGTGATAGATTAGGTGAATATTTTAAAAAGTCTTTAAAATAATATGCACGTAGTAAAGGAAGAAAAAGATTTTGGAAAAGCAATACGCTTTGTACTTCGAGACAATGATAAAGAAATCGGTAGCGCTTATTTATATATCTTAAAAAATGATTATCACGAAGAACCGTTTGGTTTCTTGGAGTATTTAGTTGTGGACGAGGCCTATCGGGGGCAGGGGTTGGGAGGAGAGATTATAAAAGAGATGATTGAGGAAGCTAAAAAACAAGGTTGTTATAAGTTGGTTGGAACTAGTCGTCATGGCCGAGACAAACTACACAAATGGTATGAAGAATTAGGATTTAAAAATTACGGTTTAGAATTTAGAATTAATTTATTATGATGGATCCAATTATTTATCACGAAGAATTAAGAGGAAAGTTTGAGATAAAATCTCGCGCCAAACTCGCAACACGCGAGGATTTAAGTTTGGCGTACACCCCGGGAGTGGCCAAGGTTTGCGAGGCCATTGTCGAAAATCCCGCTCGGGTCTATGATTTAACTCGTAAAAATAATTTGGTGGCGGTCGTAACTGATGGTAGTGCGGTTTTGGGCTTGGGTAATATCGGCCCAGAAGCGAGTCTGCCGGTTATGGAAGGTAAATGTATTTTATATAAAGAATTTTCCGATGTCGACGCTGTGCCAATCGCTTTAAAAACTCAAGACACAGAGGAGATCATTCGAACAGTCGAACTTATTTCACCAATGTTTGGTGGAATACACTTGGAAGATATTTCGGCGCCCAGATGTTTTGAAATTGAAGAAAGGCTAGATAAGATGTTAGATATTCCAGTTTTTCATGATGATCAACACGGGACGGCAGTGGTGGTTTTGGCGGCGATTTTAAACGCTTTGGAGTTAGTCGACAAGAAAATCGAAGAAATACGCGTAGTAGTAAACGGGGTGGGAGCGGCCGGGGTGGCTATAACCAAACTTTTGATGGCTGGTGGTGTAAAAAATCTTTATCTAGTAGATTCAAAAGGTATTGTTTATGATGGTCGGGGTGATCTAAATGATGTAAAAAAAGATTTAGCTAAAATAACTAATCCAGATAAACGTACCGGAGGCTTGATTGTAGCGATGATCGGGGCAGATGTGTTTATTGGAGTTAGTAAGGGAAACGTCGTCTCAGGCGAGATGGTTAAAAGCATGGGTGAGAAGTCGATTGTTATGGCACTCGCTAATCCGACACCAGAAATTATGCCGGATTTAGCCCGAGATTCCGGTGCTTACATTGTCGCTAGCGGCCGCAGTGATTTTCCTAATCAGGTGAATAACGTACTTTCGTTTCCTGGTATTTTTCGCGGTCTTTTGGATGGAAAGATTAAGTCTTTAACCGTGGAAATGAAACTTAGAGCCGCTCGAGCTTTGGCGGAATATGTAACAGATTTAAGTCGGGACAAAATTTTGCCTAATCCTTTAGACAAAGAGGTGAGTAAAGTAATCTCTAAAGCAATCCAAAATATATGAACGAATTAACGGTTTTAACAACTAAACCGAGCCAAGACTTTGAATTAATAGACAGCGGTTTGGGTGAGAAAATGGAGCGTTACGGAAACGTGGTTTTATCTCGTCCCGATCCTCAAGCGCTTTGGAAAAAAAGTTTAGGAGACAAAGATTGGAATAATGTTGACGCCTTTTTTCGTCGGGAAGCAGAAAAATCTGGTTGGCAGGTAAAAAAGGAGGTACCAGAGCGTTGGCCAATTGAGTTAGCTGGCCTTAAATTTTGGATTAGACCTTCAGCCTTTAAACACACTGGAGTATTCCCGGAACAAGTAGGAAATTGGGAGTGGGTGCTGAAGAAAATTATTGGAGCCAAAAGAAAAGTTTCGGTTTTAAACCTTTTTGGCTATACTGGTGGCGCGACGCTAGCCGCCGCTAAGGCTGGAGCCGAGGTTTGTCATGTGGATGGCTCAAAAGTGGCGATTGGCTGGGCAAGAGACAACGCCGCTTTGTCTGGGCTCGAAGGCAAGCCAATACGGTGGATTTTGGATGATGCGCGCGTCTATGTAAAACGTGAAATTAAACGTGGGCGTCGTTATGATGGGGTAATTTTAGATCCGCCAGCTTTTGGACATGGGCCGAATAAGGAACTCTGGAAGATTGAGGATCACTTTTTGGAACTGATGGATTTGTGCCAAGAAGTATTGTCTCCCGAACCGTTGTTTTTCTTGCTGAATGGATATGCCTCGGGATATTCGGCGATTGCTTACGCCAACAATCTTGAAAGTTATTTTAAAAATCGCGGAGGGCAAATAGAAATAGGGGAATTGACGATCGAAGAAAGTAAAGGAAAACGTCTTTTGCCATGTGGTATTTTTGCCCGCTGGGGCGCCAAGGTATGACGTTAAAAGTTTTATATGAAGACAACCATTTAATCGCGGTCTACAAACCAGCTGGTGTTTTAGTACAAGGGGATGCAACGGGAGATCAAAGTCTAATGGATGTGGTAAGGGGTTATTTAAAGGAAAAATATGCCAAAAAGGGGAATGTTTTTCTTGGATTACTTCATCGTTTAGATCGGGGAGTAGAAGGTATAGTTTTATTTGCTAAAACCAGTAAAGGAGCCTCGCGATTGAGTGAGCAGTTTAGAAACCATGAAGTGAAAAAGACCTATGAGGCTTTAGTCGAGGGGAAGGTAAAAAAAACACGAGATACCCTAGTTAACTTTTTGATAAAAGACGAGCAAAAAAATGTTGTTCAGGTATTTGATCAGGATGTTCCGGATAGTTTGCGAGCGGAGTTAGATTATGAGAAGATTAAAGAAGTAGAAGGTAATACGCTTTTAAAAATAAACCTAAAAACTGGCCGGCCACACCAGATTCGTTCCCAGTTATCCCATATTGGGCACCCAATCGTGGGGGATAAGAAATATGGGGCGAAAGAAACTTGGAGAACGGGGGTAATTGCCCTAGCGGCAGTCAATCTAGAGTTTGAGACAGCTACCACTAAAGAAAGAAAAAATCTGTCGTTTAATCCTGCCTGGCATTAATATATATGAACGAGCATAACCCAAAAGGCCACATTGTTCTGACAGTTAAAGATTTAGTAAAGTCAAAGACGTGGTATAAGAAGGTATTTAGTTTTTTTAATTTTGAACTAGCTTTTGAAGATGAAGAAAAAATGTATTTTGGCATTGACAGTTTTCCTTTGTATCTAGCTATTTTTCAGGGACACAAAGAATTTTCCAATGATACATTTAATCGTTATCGTATTGGTTTGCACCACCTGGCTATTTCTACGGACAGTAAAGAGAAAGTCGATCGTTTTTATAAACATCTGCTGGAAAATAAAGTTATAGTTACTGAGCCGCCGCAGAATTATCCGGATTATGGCGACGAAATTTATTATGCGGTATTTTTTACTGACCCAGACGGTTTAAGGCTGGAGGTATTTTTTGAAAAAAATTAGTTATGTTAGAAAAAATCCTCGATCTCCATATCCATTCTCGTTATTCGCGCGCTTGTTCGAAGGATTTAGAGTTGCCAAAAATTGCGAAAGCCTGTGAGACCAAAGGGATAGACATTGTGGCGACCGGGGACTTTACTCACCCGGCCTGGTTTCGACATATTGAGGAGAGTCTGGTAGAAGTTGCGGAAGGATTGTATAAATTGAAAGATTTAGACTCACCAACGAGGTTTATCTTAGGCACGGAAGTGTCTTGTATATATAAACATAAAGAGGCGACCAGGCGCTTACATTTGGTTTTGCTTGCCCCCAATCTAAAGGCGGTCGCTAAACTAAACCAGGCATTAGAAGACCGTGGGGTAAATATCCGTTCGGATGGTCGGCCGATTATGGGGTTGCCGGCTAAAGAGCTGTTAAAAATAATGTTAGAGATAGACCCCAGGTTTATGATGATCCCAGCGCACGCCTGGACACCCTGGTTTGCGGTTTTCGGGTCGAAAAGCGGCTATGACCGCCTTGAAGATTGTTTTGAGGAGTTAACGCCTCACATTAGAGCCATAGAAACCGGACTATCTAGTGATCCGGTTATGAATCGGCGTTTAAGTGCACTAGATAATATAGTTTTAGTCTCTAATTCCGATGCCCACAGCCTAGATAAACTAGGCCGGGAAGCTAATGTTTTTGGTTTTAAAGATGAAAAGGAGGTAAATTATACAAAGATTACGGAGATAATAAAAAGTGGAGACAAAAAGAGTTTTTTGTATACAATAGAATTTTATCCGGAAGAAGGTAAGTACCATTACGACGGTCATCGGGATTGTAAAATAAGCTTAAACCCGAAAGAAACCAAGAAATTGAAAAATATTTGTCCCGTTTGTCATAAAGAGTTAACCATTGGTGTTTTACATCGCGTGGATGATTTAGCGGATCGAGAAGAAAAAGATATTGATTCAAATAAATTTATTCCTCATCGGTATATTATTCCTTTAAGTGAAATATTGTCTTCAGTATTAGGTGTGGGAACAAAAAGTAAGAAAGTTGTGAGTGAATATAATCATCTGATTAAACATTTTGGTAGCGAATTTAATATTTTGTTACATGTTGAAACAGAAGAAATAGAAAAAGTTAGTAATTATTTAGAAATTGGTGAAGCAATTAAAAACATGCGGGAAGGGAAAACAAAAATTATCCCTGGCTATGATGGAGAATTTGGGCAGATAGAAGTTGAAATAGAAAAAGAGCGGGGGAAACAAAAATCCTTACTTTAGTTTTTGGCTTAATGAAAACAAAAAAAGCCCTCCTAGACGGAGGACTTTTAATTTAGAGAAGTATTATTTTCTCTTCTTAGCGGCCTTGCGTTTCTTTGGAGCGGCTTTTCTCTTGGCTACTTTTCTTTTCTTAGGAGCAGCTCTCTTCTTGGCCACTTTGCGTTTTTTAGCTGGCATAAGTGTCACCCCCTTTCAAATTCATTCTCGAGTGAGCAATGAATGAGAAATATTTTCTACTCGCGATCGCGAGAATAAAATTTTTATGAAGAATATTTTTTTTACACACAAGCATTGATGTAAAAAAATTTCTATCGACCTATAGATATTATAATACATCTGTAGAAAAAGGGAATAGCGTCAAGTAAAGTTATGCACAGGTAAATAAAATTTATAAAATATTTTTTGTTATGTCGAACATTGACAAATATTCGAAAATTTGTTTAAATATTTAGGTCTAATTTATTTTTAAATTTAAAATTTATGTACGATGAAAACGAAGCAAAGTCTAGAGATACGGCGTGGTTGGAGGGAGACGATGAAATAGAAATGTTAAATTCTGAAGGTGCTGGTGTATATTTTAAGCGCGAGTTTCCAGATTTAAAAAGAGCTTTTTTACCCGAACTAAAATGTGTAGTGTGTATGGATGAGGGCACGGCTCATAAAGATGTCAATGGAGAAGGAAAATTTTGTATGGCTGGGTCAGGTATTTTGTATCCGGCGGCCAACGAAGGAGAAAGAGTTAGAAAAGTGGCTGAGTTATTCATCGAGCGAGGCATAACTCATTTAACCAGCCATGGTGGTTGTGGAGCGGCCGGTCTGGCTTATCGTCGGGATAACCCTGGCATGAAGCCAGAAGACGTTAAGGCTGAAGACATTGAAGCCTGTGCCAAAGACTGGGTTATAAAAGTTGCCGATGAAATGGGTCGAATGGGGCATGAGGTAGAAACTAGTCATATTGACGTTAAAGAGATGGAACGACCAAAAGACTTTCATACAGCACGAGTGGTGTACTTTGATGCTGTTGGTGGTTTTAACCCAGATATTGAGGTCGGGCTGCCAATGGGTTTTGTGGTAGAAAGAAAATATTTACCAGTTGAATACACTAATGAAGAAGTAAGAGTGGCAGCTAATATTGCCTTAGGTCATCACGGACTAGGTGAGAAATTTGATTCACCAAACCACCCTTTTATTATTATTATATTTGCTTCTACACCGGAAGAGCTACAAAGTCTTAAAGAAGAAGTTGGTAAAGTTTTAGCAGTAAACGATAATTACAAAGCAGGAAAGATTAAGATAGATGGAATGGTAATAGAAAAGTAAAAATTTTATTTTTAAAACAGCCCGACAAATTGTCGGGCTGTTTTTGTTTTTCTTATTTAATCTAATGTTTCTTTTTTTGTGGTTAAATAGAAAATATTAGGACCTAGAATCACCCTTCCCCTTAAATATTTCCACAATCATTCGGTACCGTCTTTTAGGACTTAATCCCCGGTGGACATTCAGTAAACCTTTCAGCCGGTTAAAGTAGCCATCTAAAGAA
>DATDYA010000011.1:0-21205 GCA_035289165.1 Patescibacteria group bacterium | reverse complement strand
TACTGAATGTCCACCGGGGATTAAGTCCTAAAAGACGGTACCGAATGATTGTGGAAATATTTAAGGGGAAGGGTGATTCTAGGTCCTAATATTTTCTATTTAACCAAGATTGTTGAAAGACGTTGTTAACAAATCAAGAGTCATGACACATAAATCTAAAAATTTTTGGCAATTAATATTAGATTGACGGGGATTTATCAGATAACCTTCTTGATTTGTTCGGTTATTTTTTATCTTCCAGTTATCAAACAAACAACTGGACCAGAAAATTTTTCTCCTTTTTTTATCGCCCGCCTTAGTCCTACTAAACTCAAAGCACTGTTAGGTGAAAGTTTAAGTTTTTCACCTTGTTTTACTAAAATTATTGCGTCTTTTAATTCTTCATTTTCTGCGATCCAGGCTTGGCCGTGACTATCGGAAACAGCCCGTCTGACAGTAATTTTTCGGTGGCCAATCTGGTCCACAATTGCGTCTGCCAATGACTTCTCTTCGGTGTCTCCAATGTTTTCTTTTTTAAAATTATTAATTAGAGTGTGACAAGTATCGGTTTGGACAATATGTATCTCTGGATTTACACCTAATTTTTTAAACCCGAGGTGTAATCCTAAAGCAGTGGTACCGCTAGAAGTGGGGACAAATATTGCCGACACATCTGGTAGTTCGGTAACAATTTCTTTAGCCAGCTCTTCATAACCGATTAGGGATATGTCATCGGTAGACTGGCGAAGATTTTTTGCTTCGTTGTCTTTATCTGTTTGAAATGCGAGTTGTTTTGGATTAGTGACTTGTTTAAGCTGGATGTTGTTATCTAAAATTTCGGAAATAGCCGAAAATTTTTCCTGATTAATTTTTTCGCCGACTAAAATAGTCAAGGTGATTTTTTTATCATTATTTTTGTTGTATTTTTTAACATATAACGCGGCGGCGAGGGCGGCGTTGCCCGAGGAAGAAATAACAAAATTGTTCTTATCCTGTTCTAGATAGTGTTCAATCATGAGCGGGATAGAGCGCCCCTTATGTGAACCAAGTGGATGAAGATCTTCTCGTTTAAAATATAAACCTCGGGGCAGGTTTAGGGCTTGTTCTAGTTTGGGCATTCTTTGGAGGGGAGTGACAGGCATATTTGACGATTTGGCTTTTTTTTAATATACTTAATTTCGTTTCAATTATCTCTATTAATCTAATTGTTTGTATGCATTTAACTTGTCCAGAGTGTAAAAATGAGGTAGATTTGTCCGTTTATCCCAATTTAGGGAAAGGTGATATCATTGAGTGTGATAAATGTGGTATTACTTTAATGGTAACGGACATCCAGGGCGAGGACGTATCCGTTGAAATAGTCGATGAGGGCAAATAGTTATTTTAATAATTCCTCGATCATACCACGGAAGCCGTGGCTACCGAGAAACACAACTGCATCACCCGGTTGTGTTTTGTTTTTTAGATAATCTATTAATTTTTTGTCATCGGGTAAATATTTAACTTCAGGCTTGGTTTTTTTAATAATTTTTTCCAGGTCATTTCCTTCCAGGCTGGGATTATCTTGTTTAGTTTTTAATTTAGTCAGTCGAGGGATGACGACCTCGCTCGCGTCATTGAAGGCCTGATCATAAAATGGAGCGGCCTTTGGTTCACGGTTGCCAGTGTTAGGCTCAAATACAGCGTAAATATTTTTCGAATATATTTTTCTTAAAGCAGCCAGGGCCGATTTAGCTTTAGCCGGCGAGTGGGCGATATCATCGAAAACACGAGCACCGTTAATCGCCCCGCGTTTTTCTAGGCGGCGTTTTAAACCGGTGAATTGGCGGAGGGCAGAAATAATTTTCTCATAAGGCACACCAATTTCGTGCGCCAAAGCAAAGGCACCACAAACATTCTCGGCCATGTATTCGCCAATTATTGGTAGCGCGAGGCGATGTAGTTCGCCCCGGTGCACAATGTCTAAACTAAGCCACTCCTTTGTTTGTTGGATGTTTAGATAACAGTAGTCAGTCGTAGCTGATCGGCCGTAGGTAATAACTTTAGACTGGGGTGGTTTGTGTTTCAAAAGTTTTTGAACATTTTCATTATCCAAACAAGCAACAGTTAGGCCATCTTTTGGGACGAGACTAAGCAGTTTTTGAAAAACAGTAAAGTAATCTTTTTCTGTTTTATAAATGTCGACATGGTCCCAAACAATTGCCGTTAAGAGCAGGTGGGTGGGGGAGTAGGAAAGAAATTTGGGGCGTCGATCCCAGCGAGCAGTTTTGTATTCGTCGCCTTCCAGCACGCTCCATTTAGTATCATCTGGATTGTTCGCACTTAGTTCAAGGTTTTTACTAATTCCGCCAAACATGTAGGCCGGATCGTAGCCGGCATTTTTTAGAATCCAAGCGAGGAGGGCGGTTGAAGAAGTTTTCCCATAGGTGCCGGCGCAAACAATTGAGTTTTCCTTGACTAGGTACCGGGCAATTAATTCGGGATAAGAGACATGCGGCAAATTGTTGTCTACAACGTACTTCCACTCCGCGTTTTCTGACCCCGCGACATTGCCCACTACTACAAGGTAATCGTCTGGGCTGACTTTAATTTTTTGATTAAAATTATGAAGGACACGTTCGGGATGCCAACCAGGGTAAAAATCTACCCCATGTTTTTCTAAATTAGTCGAAACCGGCGGGTAGAATCCGACATCTGACCCAGTCACAACCCAACCCTTCTTTTTGAAGAGGGTGGCGAGGGCGCTCATACCAACGCCACAGATGCCGATAAAGTGTAGGTGTTTCATACCGCGCTAGTAAGTTCGTTTAAATCTTGATTCCAGCTTTTTCCATTCCACCACTCTAGGCCAGAAAATTGAATTTTGTATAACGCGGTTTTGTCTTTTACACTACCAAGATAGAGGTATTTTTTGTGTCGTTCTTTTGCCCAGTGGATCGCTTTCGTCATCATGCCAAGGCCAAGATTGGGTAATCCAGTTTTTAAATCGTAAAAAGGATAAGAGTAATGTAAAAATTCATTTGTTTCTAAACAAATGGCGTAACCGGTTGGGTTGTCGTGGGTTGAATAAACAAAAACTCGATTGAAGTTAGAATTTTTTGTTGTTAAAAGTTCTTTTATTTTATTGGCGCTGAAAGTACCGTCGCCAAATTTAGTGCTATAAAAATCTTTACCGAGTTTGCCGATCTCCCAGGAGTATTTCTCATAAGGCAGAGGATAAGCGGTTAATTTAACGTCTTCATTTTTTCTTAAAATCCTGCGGTTCTCGCTCAAGAGTTCAAATTTGTTTAAATCTACCCGCAGACTTCTGGTTTGGTAGAGATAGCCCATTTTGGTGCGACCAAAAAGCCAGCCTTGGTTGTACAAGGTGTTTAAGTTGATGTCGGAAAAGTCAGTCGTAGTTTGTTCGGACCATTTGAGGTACATAGGTCAATAGAGAGCTACCCAAAGTCCCAAAAGAACTGCGGCAGTGTGGACGATCCAAAAACGCATGACGGTTTTTTCTTCACTCCAACCGCGAAGTTCAAAGTGATGATGCAGTGGGGCCATTTTAAAAATGCGGCGACCGAGGACGTAGCGACCAAAGATTTGAATAATGACGCTAATAAGTTCAATGTAAAAGATAAAGCCGAGAAGAGGCAGTAACACTAGCTGGTTCATGACAATGGCATTAATAGCCAGTAAGGCGCCCAGACCGAGTGACCCGACGTCGCTCATCTGGAAACGAGCGGGTTTAATATTGAAATAGGTGTAAGTGATAAGAGCGCCAACTGTTGTCGCGTTCAAAAGGGTAATTTCCGGCAGGCCTTCCAACCAGCTTAAAAGTGTTAAAGCAGAAAAAGTGATGATCAGCGATCCACCCGCCAAGCCATCCATGCCATCGGCAACATTAACCGCATTAGCGGTAAACATGACAAAAAATATGATGAGCGGGATAATCCACCAGCCGATGTTTATAAAGCCATCGAAGGGGATGTGAATTACACGCCAGTTCTCACCAAGTTTAAAATAGATCCACCAAGCGGTGATTGCGCCAGCCAGAAATTCTAAAAGTAATTTTTCATGAACATGCACACCTTTGCCGGGGTGTGAACCAAGCCAAAGAGAAATACGTTTAAAGGCCGCCCAGGGGAAGGTAACAATGAGCCAAACTCGATACCAGACGTTTTTATGGACGCGAATGAGGGTTAGTATTTGGCTAATTTTTCGATTACGTCTCTCGGTGCCAAAAATATTTAAGAGATCGTCCACTCCACCGAGGAATGATGAAAGCAACATGACACCGATTGGTACCCAAGTGAATTTACGTTCCCAATTAAAAAGAATGGTAATTAGCGCGACCGTCGCGATCACCAAAACACCACCCATGATGGGAGTACCGGTTTTAGCCTGCCGGCCATTGATGCCGAGCGAGACATCAAATTCGCTGCGCCGGGTTATTTTGTATTTGTAGAGAATTTTAGTCAGAAGTGGTGCCCAGAGAAAGGCGATAACACACGAAACTAAGCCAAAACTAATGGCTTTGCGTAACAGTTCCAATGTTTCTAAATTCATGGGCATAAGTGTTTAGCATTATACCGTAAAAAGCCGCTTCGAGCAAGATTAAGGCAAAAATTGTTGTTTAGTCCGGATTGTGCTAAAATATATTGGTTAATAAAATATATGCCCACTAAAATTAAGAATTCTTTGGTAAAAGACAATAGTAAGGATAATAAGATTTATGTTTTTGATTTTGACCAAGATAATTTTTTAGAGAAAGAGGCCAAATCGATTGACGAGTGTGTTGAGTTAAAGAATACC
Organism: Patescibacteria group bacterium; assembly: GCA_035289165.1. Lineage (GTDB taxonomy): Bacteria > Patescibacteriota > Patescibacteriia > Magasanikbacterales > GWA2-37-8 > DATDYA01. The sequence continues at coordinate 16,426 of DATDYA010000011.1, read as the reverse complement.
CCGTCGATCAGTTGGGTGAATATTGATCGCGTACCGCCAGTTGGGTTTTTAGATAAATTAACCCTTGGTTTTGATTTACACCCAGTTATCATTGACGATATTTTCAATATCAACCAAAGACCGAGGGTCGAGATACTGGATGACTATATCTATTTGGTGTTTAAAATGCTGACGGTTAATGAGGCGAAAAGGAAAATTGAGTCAGAGCAAGTTTCTCTCATTGTGGGTGAAAAGTTCGTAATTACTTTTCAACAAGGGATTGAAGGGGACACTTTTGCAAAAGTGCGCGAGAAGATTCGTAATCCGAAAAGTCGCGTTAGGACCGGCGGGACAGATTATCTCGGTTATGTATTAATTGATTCAGTCGTTGATGGTTATTTTTCTATTTTAGAAAATTTTAGTGATCGCTTGGAAAAATTGGAAGAACAATTGATTAACGATCCGGGGTCGCACACCTTGAAGGAGATTTACGCTCTAAAACGAGAAATTTTGCATCTGCGGAAAGCGGTTTGGCCGTTGCGTGAAGCAATAACAGTCCTAGAGCGTGGTGAATCTAAGTTGATAAAAAAAACGACCCGTATTTATTTCCGGGATGTTTATGATCACCTGATACAAATTGTGGATACGATGGAAACTTACCGAGAGATGCTTTCTGGCATGGTGGACATTTATCTTTCCAGCCTTAACAATCGGATGAATTCGGTTATGAAGGTTTTGACGGTGATTACAACAATCTTTATGCCGCTGACCTTTATTGCCGGAATTTATGGCATGAATTTTAAACACATGCCAGAACTGGAACATGTCTGGGGCTATCCCTTTGTATTGGGAGTAATGGCAACCGTCGCTCTCATCATGCTGGTATATTTCCAGCGGAAGAAGTGGTTATAATGTCTATTTAAACCAGTTTAGTCTTTTTAAGACTAATACCTCGGCATTTTTAGCATGGGTGTAAGTTTCATTGTTATCGCCAGTCGCGTTTTTTTCCACCCAAACTGCTTCTAAAAGCGGTTTTTTGATGTCGGTTATTTCAATTCGACCAGTACGTACGCCATGGTCATATTGACCGTCTTTGGACCATTGGAAAGAATGGGCATAGTGGATAGTGTTTGGACTACCACTTTCTCCTTCAACTGAAGTTATTACCATCACGTGGTTGTAATCACGCTTGGGCCCAGTTTTTAACATTATAATGAGATCACCCGCCCGTATGTCTTCAATCTTTATTTCGTGGCTATTGGTTTCGTGAGAAAAGGTGCCAACGCCGGTATTTTCAATCGGTCGGAGCCAAACCAAAAATTTTCTAAGCGGGTTTTGGATAAACGGTCGGTGCAAATGTTTTTTTAAGTTGCCTAATTTTTTACCTAGACCCTCCGCTTCCAGTAGATGGTAAGCAAAACCAGAACAATCGGTGCCTAATCGGTGGCCAACCAAGAATTTTTTTAACGCGTCATTAGTAAGGGCCGTGAGATCAATTTTTTCTCGCAGGGCAAATAGCTTAGCTTCTTCGGAAATTTCTTCTGGACTTCCTTTGCCGACCAGGACCCGAAGCGCTCCGCGCAGGCGAATGCGGCGGTTGTTAAAATAGGGACAATTAACATCGGCTGTAAAGTTTGGCAGGCGCAAGTAGCCGGCTAATTCTTTTTTAGCTTCGTCGGTTAATTCACTTATAATCATAGCGGTTCGTTTAAAACAGTTTTAATCTTTTGGCCTAAAGAATTTAATTTTTGTTGGTTAGTTAATAGTCCATTCGGGCTTTGCAAACGTAGCCAATCGCTCTCCGGTTTAGTATTGGAGTAGCTAAAGTATTTAAATTTAAGCTTTTTAATTTTTTCTTCGATTTTATCAAAACGAGGCATTTTTTTAACAACTTTTTGGATAATTTGCGCCCCATTATTTATTTTTACTAATTTGTTATTGCGGTTTTTTTCTTTTAAGAGAGATAAAACATGCGCCTCAAAGGTGGTTAGCCGGTTGTTTTTTGTTTTTACTCGGTTTACATTTTGTAAGACACTTTCAAAGGTCGTACTGGCTGGTTGGCGGGCGTTAATCTCGATTAAATACAGCTGATTGTTTTCGGGATTTAAAATTACGTCAATGCCGAAGAGGCCAGCCCAGCCATTTTTTTCCAGGCGCTTGCCAACGTCATTGGCGATTTTTTCATAATCTCTAATTTGTTTTTTAGTTAAAATTTTAGGCGGCAGTGCCCAGTCGTTGCCAATGGTGGCAAAGGGATTATTGGTAAAAGGTTTTAAACCAGTTATTTGGTAGTTAATATTACCAACTAAAATTTTATTTCCCCACACGATATTATTGTTTGTAAACATCGGTCCAGAAATGTACTGGGTCAACCGAGCTAGGCGTTGGGGAAATTTTTGTTTTAGTTCATTTAGTTCGGATTCAGATTGAATGAGGTAAGTACCGCTTCCAGTATGAGCGCGATTGAATTGCAAAATAAAGGGCCGGAGGGCTTTGCCTTGCTGGGCGAATTTCGGCCAGGTGATTTTTTCTACGGTTTTTATCTCATGCGGCGGAAGCAATTTTTTTAGTGGACCGAGCCATTTAACTTGAGATATCTTTTCTTCGACTAGGCTGGCCAAATCGGACGGGGGGTTTAGCAGGCGCCAATGACTGGTTTGGCAAATTTTTTCAATGGTTGAAGTATTTTTAAAAACCAAAATTTGCGGATCGTTTAGTTTGTTTAAAAAAGACTTGGTTTTCGGGTGGTTGAGCAGTTCATGGGTAGCTAAGAGGGCCGTTCCTTTAATCAGGAGGACGTTGGTCCGCCCTTTACAAATTGACTTCACAAAGGGGGTAAAATTTGAGATAATGAAGTAACCTTTGGTATCAGGCGGCAAACCAAGGGCCCGCTCGATGTCCCGGGTAACGTAAGCTAACGGGTTTTTGTTTAAGATTGGTTCTAACATACAGGATAAGTATATTATTTTTTAGGTAAAAAAGCAATATTATGGGTGATGTAAGAAGAGTAGATTTTGGTAGTGGACCAGAAGCTGCTCGGGCTTTAGAAGCGCGCCGCACGAAAGAAAAACAGGATGCTTTGGCAGTGATCCGGCCAATTTTAGATTTATTGCGTAAAAAATTTATAAGAGAGCTTCAGACGGTCGAGCCCGGTGGGTTGTTAAGAGCCCACGCCAGTCTGCCTCCCTGTTTGCACGAGGCCTATCAATCGGGGAATATATTTCGGGATGTTGATCGCTGGGAATTTCAATTTAAAAATATCGGACAATTATTGGGCCAGCAGTTTGCACGTTGGGAACTAGACATTGTATATAATCCGTCCATGATAGCAGAAATACCTAAACCGATAAAAGAAATTATTGCTGATAATTTTGAGCCGGAGTTTCTTGTGATGAAGCTTAGAGAAATTACTGAAGCAGATCCAGACAATACTTTTTTAAAAAATATAAATAATTCGGTGTCGGGGGCCAGGATTTTTCCAGTGAGGTTGGGCAGTTTGGGTATTACGAGCGACGATTTACGTTAAAATATGCAGGAAATATATAAAACACTAAAAAATTTTGGCAAAGTTAAAGCCAATGTCCCCCTGGCTCGGTTTACGACTTTTAAAATTGGTGGTCCCGCTAAGTTTTATATTGAAGTAGGGGATAAAGTTAAAACTATTGAGTTGTTAAATTTTTTGTCTGGCGAGGGAATCGCCTTTTATATTTTGGGTAATGGGTCCAATGTGGTGTTTCCAGATGATGGTTATGACGGTGTTGTCATGCGTTTAAAAAATGATGTAATAAATTTGGACGGTACCACCATTACGGCGGGGGCGGGGGCGGCTTTGGCTTCGGTTGTTAATTTGGCTTTGCAAAATAGCTTGAGTGGTATTGAATGGGCAGCGGGTGTACCGGGCACGGTTGGTGGCGCGGTACGCGGTAATGCTGGAGCAATGGGGAAAGAAACCTCTAATTGTATTAATGAAGTTGAAGTTTGGCAGGATGGCGAGGCGCGAAATTGGCCAGCTAAAGAATGTGGTTTTGGTTATCGGCATAGTGATTTTAAAAATAATAAGGCGATAATTTTGGAAGTTAAATACGAATTAAACCCCGGTGACAAGGCAACAATTTTAGCGGAAATGCAAAAGTATCTAAAACAGCGGTCAGGCCGTTACCCCGCTTATCCCTCGGCCGGTAGCTTTTTTAAGAATGTTAAAGTTTCCGATTGGCCAGGAGATAAGAGTCAATTGCCACCATTGTATATTGAACGTAAAATGATCCCGGTGGGTTGGTTAATTGAGGGGGTAGAATTAAAGGGTTACCAAATTGGTGGGGCAAAGTTTTCGGAAGAACATGGGAATTTTATTGTTAACTTTAATAACGCCACCCAAGCTGATGTTATCGCTTTAGTTGAAGAGGCAAAATCTAGAGTGTATAATAAATATAAGGTGGAGATTGAACCGGAAGTGGAGATCGTACGGTAAAAAATACATAAAGATTAATTTTTTATTTATATTTGTCCTATGCAAGTTCTTATATCCGGCAAAGGGGTCGAGTTAACTGACGCGATAAAAAATTATATTACCAAAAAAATTTCCAGTTTAGACAAATTTTACGATAAGATTATTCGGGCGGATGTAGTCGTTTGCTTGGAAACCAACCACCATCAAAAAGGAAAAATTTTTGTAGCTGATTGCAAATTAGAAGTACCCGGCCAGGATTTATTCGCTTCCAAGAACGAGGTCACGCTTTATAAAGCAATTGACAAAGTCCGAGACTATCTGGAAGGGGAATTAAAAAAACATAAAGTGCTATCGCGTGAAAAAGAAAAAAAAGCTCGCCGGGAGGTGCGTAAAAGTAAAGAGTATCAAACCGAGATTTATTAAAAAATATTTTTTGTATCAAATCATGAAAAGATTTAAGACTATTTGGTTGAAGTTGGTAGAGGTGTTCTACGTTTCTTCGGCCGCTTTCCTTATTATTTCCGGTTGGAATTGGTATCACTTACCGCATAAACCGCTCACGCGGTTTATTGTTGTTTCATTCGTAATGTGGCTCGTAGTTTTTGGGGCGTATTACGCAGTAAAATATTTGGGGAAAAAGATTTTACAATATTTCCGCCCGGGAACCTTTTGGAGCAAGGAGTTTCAGCAGTCTTTTCACCGTTTGTTTTTAGTTTTTTCTTTGGCGTTTCTAGTTTTTTTCATTCGTAACGAATTTTGGAGTCTGGTTTATTTTTTAACAGTTATTTGGCTTTTTTACAGCGAGCTGCAAGATATTTTTAAAGGGCATCATAATGCCGATAGCTGGCACAAAATAAATCGTTATGTTTTTACGTTGTTTTTTCTTTTGTTTATTTTAAATAGCGTCATCCAATATTTCGCTTTTCAATATTATATCCTTGACGCTTCGGCCAAACTTTATGGCGTAGTCTTATTCCGGGCGTGGACCATGACGATGTTTTGGCTGGCGGGGGTTGCGGTCACGAGTATTTTATACCTGGTTATTAAAAATAAACTGCGTTATTTGTTTATTTTTATTTGGGTAATATTGTTTGCCTTTGCTTTATTAATCGCCGCCGTAAATAGCGGTATTTTGTATTATTCCGGGTTATATTTTGGGCCAGTGGTCTTGGCTCATGCCGAAGGGGGCAGTGGCGTATATATAAATACACTAACTTTTGTGTTAATTGGTTTGTATGTGGTGTCCTTGGTTTCGGTAACGTATTTATTGGCCCGCTATTTTAAAACTCATCCAAAAGTTGAGAAAAGGTATTGGCTTTATTATGATTTTGTAATTATTATTTTTGCGTTAGGATCAATTTTCGGCCTAACTTCTTTTAAGACCACACCGGAATATGCGATCGTGCGTTCTTTTTACGAAGAATGGCTCGGGGTTCGCGAGCAAGTAAATATCTCGCCTTTAATACTTAAAAAGTTGGAGCGCTTTGGTTTGAAGTACAATTTGAATGAGTTTAATATTACCACCCAAGAAAAAATTTTTAGCGAAGAAAAAAAGTTGTTGCCGGATAAGTTTAATAAAACAAAACCGAACATTCTCGTGGTATTTTTGGAATCATTTTCTTTTCGTTTAACGAGTGTATATAATCCCGCTGAAGCGGGCTTAACTCCCGGTTTAGAAAAAATGGCGGCCAATCCTAAGACAACAATATTTAAGAATTATTATAACGCTTCCACACCAACAGTTACCGGCTTGTTGTCCCAACTTTGTTCCTTTTTACCACCGACTGGCCATGAAGAAATTGCCCATCAGGGCAAAGTAAAGACGGTACGGTTGTCTTGTTTGCCGGAAATATTACGAACCGAGGGTGGTTACAACTATGCTTCATACATTACCGCGGTGGAAAAAGATTTCGCCAACAAAGACACTCTCATGGCGAGCATGGGGGTGGACGAGGTGTATGGCACGGAAGAATTAGCCGAGTATATTCAAGGCGAACCATTGTCGTGGGGCTATTCGGATCACCAACTGTTTCCGGTAACGCAAAAGTTCATGCAGGAAAAAGCCGTAGAGCCGTTTTTCATGATGCTCTCAACCGTCGACACCCACCCGCCGTTTACCAAAGCCAAAGACATGGTATATTTTAACGACGGAAAAAGCGTAGTGCGTAATTCTGTCCATACCACTGATGATGCCTTTCGACTTTTTTGGGAGGATTTCGTTAAGAGTAAATTCTATGATAACACAATTGTGATTGCGGTTGCGGATCATGCCATTTTTCCAACCGCGTATGGAGCTGATCATTTCCCAACTGTAGCGGGTAAAATGACTTTTTATGATGAAAACACTTTCCTCATGTATATCCCAGAAAGTGTTTTACCAAAAACAGTTGACGGGTATTCATCCGGACTCGATTTCGCCCCGACTATTTTGCAAATGTTAAACATTAATACCAAGAATACCTTTGAAGGTCATTCAATTTTCGCGGATCGAAAAGATTATCCCAATTTGCTCGGCATGCACGAGTTTGGGTTGTATATTAATGAGGCCGTCAAAGGGAAAAGAATGTTAGATTATTACATACCGCGTGAATTAAAATGTCCGAGCGAATTAGCGGTAGATATAGAAGCACCGCTAACCCTTTGTGAATTTAAATCTTTCTACAATTGGAAGCGCCAAATGTTCGAAGAGGGGCGGTTGTGGCTAAAAAGTAGCGCGCGTTGAAGTAAAAGCTCTTTTCCGGTAATATATAGATGAGTTTATCTTTAACTATGTCAAAGATGTCAATTTTTAAATCTCTTCGTTTTAAGAAAAGGAAACCGATTGGCGGAGAACCGGTTTATTTGGATTGGCAAGCAAAGAGTTTTTCTGATCCAAACCTGGATAGAGAAAAATTAGAAAAAATTTCGCGTGTTTTACGGGGTTTGGCTTTTGCGACAGTTGAAGCCGTTCAGTCTGGTCATCCTGGCGGTAGTAGCTCGAAAGTAGAGCAGTTTGTGGCTTTGAGCCTTTCGGGAGTCATGGCTTTTGATCCACTGGCGCCAAAAAGTCCGGGGCGCGACCGCTTGATCTGGAGTGCTGGCCATTGTACACCACTATTGCATTCCGCTAATGCTTTGTATTATGAGTGTTTGCGCCGGGCTGGCCGGCAGTTTGCCGAAGCTGTGGTGCAAGATATTTTTTTAGAAGATTTACTTCGTTTTCGTCATCCGGACGGGCCACAAGGCCATGCGGAAAATTATTTACCGTATTCCGACGCTTCGACTGGTCCTTCTGGCCATGGTTTTTCTTATGCTGGTGGTCTGGCCATTTTGCATCGCTCTAACGGGTTAGATACAAAAATCTGGGTTATGATGGGGGACATGGAAAGCGAAGAGGGAATGACTTATGAGGCGAGGAATTTATTATCAACGAATGGACTGGATAATGTAATTGTTTCTTTGGATTATAACCACATTGGTTTGGACGGACGCTTGGAAGAAATTATTTCTTCTCCGTATTTAAATCATTGGCTCGGTTTAGGCTGGAACGTCATTGAGGTCGGTGGTCACGATGTTCTCGCCTTGCTTGAAGCATATAAAAAAGCGCGCGAAGGGTTTAATAACAGTTTACCGACGGTGGTAATCGCGCACACGATTAAGGGGAAAGATTATGGCACAAAAGAAGATACACCGGACTCACACGGCGCACCGGTGAAGCACGAAGAATATGTGACAATCATGAAAAAATTAGGTTTTGATATTAAAGGTGAAAAAGGCAAGGTGATGGGCGACATTTTTAAGATCATGGAAGAAATAAAATTAGAAGATGAAGAATATGTTGTGAAACAATTGGAAGTGGGTGCCAAAGAAATTAAACCAGAAAGCGAATTGAGTTTGCAGATAAAAAAAGTTTTAACCGGGCGGAAAATTGTTCAACCACATTTAATTCGCCGGCCGAAAAAATTACCGCCGGAATTAGTTTTTAAAGCGGGAGAAAAAGTGGCGACGCGCGAGGCTCTGCAAGCTTGGTTAAAGTGGTTTACGGAGGAATCGGCTTTTGTATATTCTGGCTCGGGAGATTTAGCCCGTTCGACTTTCACGAATGCGGCAGAAAAAGTGCAAGGAATCTTTTCCAAGGAAAATCCCCTGGGGCGGGGCATTAAATTTGGTATTGCTGAACAAAACATGGCGATGATGAGTATCGCTATCAGCCAAGATATTTTACCAGGCGGCTTTCAAGCCGTATCAGCGTTTGGTACGTTTGCCGTATTTACAGCTATGCTGAGCCATGCCGTGCGATTGGGGTTATATAATAACCAGGTTAAGAGTGAAAACCCGGGATTTTTTATCCTGATCGCTTCGCATGATGGACCGGAAACCGGGGAAGATGGCCCAACTCATCAGGGCTTGTATTGGATGTCAATTTTTCAGGCTTACCCGGGGATAAAAGTTTACAAACCCACCGACGCCAATGAGACTATCGAGATGTTGTTTTATGCTTTGGAGCAGGGCGAACCAATCGCGCTGGCTACGACGCGCGTCGGCGTGCCAGTTATGGAGAGGGGCGGGGAGAGACCACCGGCTTTGGCGGCGAACAATGGAGCCTATATTTACAAAAATTATTCTGGCCAAGGGAAAAAGAAATTAGCGGTGGTAGTTAGCGGCGGTTTAGTTTTGAGGAATTTATTAACAGTTGTGCCGGAATTAGAGCGTGCCGGAAGAGATTTGAAAATTGTGGTTGCGACTTCGCCGGAATTATTTGACGAATTTAGAAAAACTAATCCGGCCGAAGCCGAAGAAATATTTTCTGAATTTGATCGGGCGCAGGCCGTGATCTTACACAACGGTTGGAAAGGATTCTTGGCCAGTTTTCTCCTGCCGAAAGATGCCGGCCATAGAAGTATTGGTGTTGATACTTATTTAAAATCTGGAAACGCCGAAGAGGTATATGGTTTAACCGAATTGACACCAGAGAAATTGGCGGAGAGATTATTAAAATTATCATAGATTTTTATGGAAATGGTGCCGTCATTAAAGAATATCTTAGTTAGTAAAACCAAATATGCTGGTTTAACTTCGAGTGAAGCGGCGGCACTTTTAAAAATCCACGGTCTAAACCAGCGCGCCACTCGTCCACCGAAACGCTGGTGGCGGCAGGCCTGGGAAGTTTTTAGCGAGCCGATGATGCTGTTAATCCTGATCACGGCGCTTTTTTATTTTATTCTTGGCGAGTTGGTAGAGTCGTCTATTTTTTTAGCGGCTGTAATTCCGATTGGACTGATGGAATTGCTAGAGAAAAAGAAGACCGACAATGCTATTTCCGTTTTAGATAAACTAATGGTGGAATATGGCGTAGTGTTCCGGGATGGGGCGGCTAAAAAAATTGAGTCAAAATATTTAGTGCCGCAGGATTTGGTTTATTTAACCGCTGGGGACAAAATTCCGGCGGATGGTTATGTCTATGAGTCGCCGGGCCTAATGGTGGATGAATCAATTTTGACTGGTGAATCCATTGCTGTTGTTAAAACTAATCTCTTAGATTGGGAGAAAAAAGAAGCGGCCGAACATCGGGTTTACCAGGGGACGATGGTTTTGCAAGGTGAGGGGTATATGTTTATTACGGCCACCGGGGCAAAGACGGCTTATGGCGCGCTCGGGACTTTGCTGGAAAAAATCGTGGCGCAAAAAACTCCGCTAGAAAAAAAGATTCATTCTTTGGTTCGAAAGATTGCCGTGGTCGCTTTTCTGACGGCGTTTACCGTGGGAATTATTTTGGGTTTTAAAGATAATTGGCAAGCCGGGGTTTTAGGCGGACTGGCTATCGCCATGTCTTTAATCCCGGAAGAAATGCCGGTGGTGTTTAATGTTTTTTTAATTTTGGGCGTTTGGCGCATGGCTAAACAAAAAGCCATGATTCGAGAAATGGCGATGGTCGAGACTTTGGGGTCAGCCACGGTTATTTGTACGGATAAAACCGGAACCCTGACCGAGGGGCGTATGGCTTTGGAAAAAGTTTATTGTAACGGTCATTTCACTGATCTTAAAGAAAAAACTGGAGAGAAGAAGAATTTAAATGCACTTTTAGAATCGGCGGTTTTAGCTTTGGAAAAAATAGCGATTGACCCGATTGAGGTTGAAACACAGCGGTATGCCCGTGATTACGGTATTGACGTTGATCAAATGTTTAAGGAACGACGCCTGATCGAAGATTCGTCTTTTGATGCGGCCACCAAGATGGTCCACCATTTGTGGCAGGAGCCAACGGGAGAGGTTTGCCAATATACCGTCGGGGCGCCCGAGTTTGTTTTTAAAGCCTGTGCTTTGAATACTCGAGACCGGGAAAAACTTTTAATGGATTACGGCCAAGTAGCAGAAGAAGGTTATCGGGTGGTAGCTGTTGCCAAAAAATGTCGCGAGCAAGGGGAAAAAATAAAACTGGAAAATTTGGAGTTTGTCGGTTTGCTTATTATGAGTGATCCGCCACGCGAGGGGGTAGAAGAGGCGATTGCTCTTTGTCAGAGGGCGGGGATCCGGATTATTATGATTACCGGCGACAACAAACTGACAGCACATAGTATTGCCGAAAGCATCGGTATTAAACACAATGAAGAAATTGTTAGTGGTGAAGAGCTGATAAAATATTCTAACCAAGAATTAAAAGAGATTGTTAAAACCCATGATATTTTTGCGCGCATAAGGCCGGAACAAAAATTTTCTATCGTCGAAGCCTTACAATCTAACGGAGAAATCGTCGCCATGACCGGAGATGGAGTTAACGATGCTCCGGCTTTAAAAAAAGCAAACATTGGGGTGGCGATGGGCGAGAAAGGTACGGAGGTGGCGCGAGCCGCCGCTGGCATCGTCTTACTTAATGATAATTTTTCAACGATCGTAAATGCTGTCAAAGAGGGACGGCGTATTTACGATAATTTACGTCAAGCCTTTGTTTTCTTGGCTTCTTTTCACTTGCCAATTATTGGCCTGGCTTTATTTCCGCTTTTTCTTGGCCAGGGTTTAATTTTTCTTCCGATCCACATCATTTTTTTAGAACTTATTTGCGATCCCGCTTCCGTTTTAGGCTTCGAGCGGGAAATACCGCGTCGTGATTTAATGACCGAGCGGCCTCGGCCAGTTAAAGAGCCTTTAATTCCGTCACGGTTATGGACGAGAGTAATAGTGCAAGGTCTGTCTATCCTGGCCGTCAGTTTTGGTCTTTACGCTTATTTCGGTCTGTATCGTGGCGATCTCTTGTTGGGCCGGACATTAGCGTTTGTGTCCTTAGTTTTGAGTCAGGTGTTTATGATACTTTTAACGCGCGAATGGTACCAGGTAAAGAATAATAAGCTGTTATTGAGTATTAGTGTTTTAACCATTGTCGTGATTGAAATAATTGTCTTTTTGCCAGTTTTGCGTGGTCTATTTGGTTTGGTATATTTGGGTGCCGGGTACCATCTTTTAGCTTGGTCTCTACCATTAGTTGTAATGGTCTTAACTAAATTTATTTTAATAAAAAAACAGTCTAACTAAATTTTATGGCAAAAATTGCTTTAACAGTTTTGGGAGCGGGAAATATGGGGACAGCCGTAGCGGAAGTACTCGCACATAATGGGTATGACGTTAAAATTTGGAATTTTGAGGGTGATCCCGAACCCCTTAAAGCGATTGCCGAAAGTCATGAAAATAAAAAATATTTTCCTGGGTTGAAGCTTTCCCCTAGAGTTAGGCCGGAACCAGATTTACAAAAGGCCGTTCAAGACACGGCGGTTGTTTTTGTGGCAATCCCGAGTGCTTTTTTTGCCGCGACTCTTAGTCGAGCGGTACGGTTTATGAAAAAAGGTGTGGTTTGCGTATCGCTTTCCAAAGGGTTAGATGAAAAGAAAATGTTTTTTTTGAGTCAGGTGTTAGATGATGAGATAAAAAAGATTGGTGGCAAGTCCGTAGTATTATCTGGGCCAGCGATTGCTAAAGATTTAGGGCACGGACATTTTACGGCGATGAACATTGCCGGTAAGGATTCTAAAACAGTACAATTGGTTAGTAAACTATTACAAAATGATTATTTAAAACTAGTTCCCTCGCGTGATGTTATTGGTGTACAACTCGGTGGAGCCTGTAAAAATGTTTATGCTCTAATACTCGGAATTTGTGATGGGCTCGAAATGCCGATGAATACCAAAGCCGTTCTGGTAGTGTCGGCTCTCCAAGAAATGGGTGAATTAATGAAAGCCTTGGGTGGAAAAAAAGAAACCGTATACGAACTCGCTGGTGTTGGGGATTTGATCGGAACGAGTTTTTCACTACATAGTCGGAATCGTCGCTGTGGTGAATATGTGGGGAAGGGCAAAAAAATTAAAGAGGCGGTGGCTGAAGTGGGTCAGGTGGTAGAAGGTATCCAAGCGGTTAAGTTGATTCTAAAACTAGGGAGAAAAAAGAAAATTAAATTACCACTGGCGGAAACTGTGGAAAGAGTGGTGGTGGGAGGTCGTGATGCTCGCGAAGAGTTAACAAAGTTTTTGCGTAAATCGTTTTAAAATGTTGAAGGAAAAAAATAATGAAAGAGAAATCACTGTCTTGTCTTTGGTTTTTTTAATCATTGGGATTTTTATTGTTGTCCGCCTGTTCATTTTACAAATCCTTCAACACGATTATTATTCTTTATTCGCTCTTAACACGCACGAAATTTACCAGAAGCTTTATCCTAAACGCGGGGATATATATTTTCGTGATGCGCGCGGGGACAAAGAGTATCCCGCGGCGGTTAGTCGAGAATATTATTTAGTCTATGCTGTGCCAAAGGATATTCCAAAAGATAAAGTGGCCGAGGTTGGGGATAAACTAAGTGCGGTTTTTGGACTCTTGGAAGAAGATAAGGTTAAATTGTTAGAAAAATTGGCGAAGTCTGATGACCCATATGAACCGGTCGAGAGAAAGGTAGACGAAGTGATGTGGTATAAAATAGCGGCTTTGAATTTACCGGGAATATTTAAGGCACCACAAAAGTTTCGTTATTATCCTGAAACTAATTTGGCTTCAAATGTTTTGGGTTTTACTGGTGAGAGTGAAAATGGGAGTCTGGTCGGAAGTTATGGGCTGGAGGGATATTGGAATACTGAATTGTCTGGTAAGTCAGGTTTTTTGGCTGGGGAACGAGGTGCCTTGGGATCATGGATCGCGAGCGCGGGGCGGACTTTGGTCAAGGCTGAAGAGGGGCGAGATTTAGTTTTAACCCTTGATCGTTCGGTACAGAATAAGGCCTGCAGTGTTTTAAAAAAAGGTTGGGAGGAGTATAAAGCCAAAAGTGCGTCATTAGTTTTGATGGACCCACGCACCGGGGCGATTTACGCGATGTGCAGTTATCCAGATTTTGACCCTAATAATTACTCAAAAGTAAAAAATTTAGAAGAATTTAATAACACGAATATTTTCACGGCTTACGAGCCGGGGTCGGTTTTTAAACCAATAACGATGGCGGCGGCACTGGACCAAAGCCTGGTTAATCCTAATACCACTTTTAATGATCCCTGTGAACGCAAGCTCGATGGTTTTACTATCCGCAATGCTTTAAAAAAATGTTACGGTCGAATCACAATGACGCAGGCTTTAGAAAATTCGGTCAATACAGCCATGATTTGGGTACAAGAACAATTGGGCCGGGAAAGGTTTCAAGACTATGTAAAAAGGTTTGGTTTTGGTGAGAAAACTGGAGTTGAGATTAATACGGAAGTTGAAGGGAATATTTCTTCTTTGGACAAGCAGGGTAAGGTGTATGGGGCGGTTGGTTCGTTTGGCCAAGGATTGACCGTGACACCAATGCAAATTGCCACGGCTTATGCGGCGGTGGCTAATGGAGGTAAAATGCCGCGGCCATTTATTGTGGCCGAACAACGTTATGCCGATGGGCGGAAAGAAAAAACTGAACCACGGATTGTTGAAAATGTAATATCGGAACGAGCGGCAAAACTTTTAACCGGCATGTTAGTGTCGGTAGTAGAAAACACCTATACCACAAGGGTTAAGCTCGATCATTATTATGTGGCTGGTAAAACTGGTACAGCCCAGATCCCTGGTAAAGGAGGCTATACCGAAGAAACTAATCATACTTTTGGCGGGTTTTTTCCGGCCGACGATCCGCAGTTTGTGATGGTGGTAAAGTATGAAGCGCCACAAAGAGAGTGGGCGGAATCGACGGCTGCCCCGACCTTTAAAGAGGTGGCAGAGTTCGTGTTAAAGTATTTTGCCGTGCCAGAAGACAGATAGGGCTTGTTTTTTATTGTTTAAAATGCTATTTTAGCCAGACTTAAAATGTTTTAAAATTATGAAATCCATTTTGCTTAAAATTCTTCGATTCCTATCTAAAAGAATAATTCGTAAGTATAACCCGGATGTGGTCGGTATAACCGGCTCAATTGGTAAAACTTCGACTAAAGAAGCGGCGGCCGTGGTCTTGGGAAGTAGGTTCCGGGTGAGAAAAAGTCCAAAGAATTACAACAACGAAATTGGCGTGCCACTGGCGATTATTGGTTTTGAAAAAACTCCGGGCAAATCTTTGGCTGGCTGGCTGGTGGTTTTGTGGCGAGGGCTTAGCTTGTTGTTAAAAAAGGATAAAGATTATCCAGAGGTTTTGGTATTAGAGATGGGGGCCGATAAACCAGGAGATATTAAATACCTGGTGGGCATCGCTCCTTGTAAGATTGGCGTTTTGACTTACATTGCTCATGCTCATACGGAATTTTTTAAGACCATTAAAAAAATTGCTGAAGAGAAAAGAGTGATTTTAACTCACCTGGGTAGCGATGGTACGGCCATTGTTAATTTTGATAACCCCGAATCAATGCAGTCAGCCAAAGGCATTAAGGCTGAAGTGGTAACTTTTGGTTTTCAAACAGGAGCCGATCTCCAGGCAACGGATGTTAATATTATTAGAGGAGAAAATGGTTGGCCAACTGGTTTGAATTTTAAAGTTTTGTACAAAGGAAGTATCGTACCAGTATTTTTGCCCGGGATTGTGGCCGAACATCTTGTTTCTTCGGCTTTAGCGGCCATGGCGGTCGGTATTACGATGGGTATAAACTTAGTCGAAGCAGCGGAATCAATTCGTTCACTTGAACCTTTGGCGGGTCATATGCGTTTAATGGCCGGTATAAAACACACGCTACTTATTGACGATACATATAACTCTAGTCCGGAGCCAACTAAGTCAGCCCTGAAGACTTTGTCGCAAGTAGATATTCCACCCGGTGCTGAAAGGTACGCAGTTTTAGCAGATATGTTAGAGTTGGGGCCGGAAACAATGAACGCTCATCGTGAGGTCGGTTTTAGAGTCGGGGAATTGGGTGTAGATTATCTGATTACAGTTGGCGAGGCTTCAAAAGAAACGGCCCGGGCGGCCAAAGAAGCTGGTCTTAATAATCACGATGTGGCTTCGTTTAATGACGCAGAAAGTGCGGGTAAGTTTTTACAAGAGAAAATGAAAGAAGGGGATGTGGTTCTGATTAAAGGATCGCAAGGAATGAGGATGGAAAAAGTAGTGAAGGAGGTGATGGCTGAACCAGAGCGAGCGAAAGATTTATTAGTACGGCAGAGTGGAGAATGGGAGGTTAAGTAAAGTTGACGAGCGGCTATTTTTTTGTTAGTATAGCCGCATATTTTTGGCCTGTTCGTCTAACGGCTAGGACATTGCCCTCTCACGGCGAAAATACGGGTTCGATTCCCGTACAGGCTACAATATAAAACTTTTCGGATTTTCAATAAAAATTTGGCTAGCGATATGTAGCGCCGCCCACTAACATTACTAGGGTAAAGTAAAAGTATTTTTATATTAATTTTTGGTAATTAGTAAGGTTACAAATTTTATGAAGGCAAAAATTTTGTTAATTTTTATGGTTAAATAGAAAATATTAGGACCTAGAATCACCCTTCCCCTTAAATATTTCCACAATCATTCGGTACCGTCTTTTAGGACTTAATCCCCGGTGGACATTCAGTAAACCTTTCAGCCGGTTAAAGTAGCCATCTAAAGAA
>DATDYA010000010.1:0-19813 GCA_035289165.1 Patescibacteria group bacterium | reverse complement strand
TTCTTTAGATGGCTACTTTAACCGGCTGAAAGGTTTACTGAATGTCCACCGGGGATTAAGTCCTAAAAGACGGTACCGAATGATTGTGGAAATATTTAAGGGGAAGGGTGATTCTAGGTCCTAATATTTTCTATTTAACCTTCTTTTCTTTGTTTGAGCCATTACTCTTTAGTGCGATTTTAACTGACGTTGATAAAGCTTTCCGTACATTATCTATCATCTCCTTATCTTTAGAGGTAAAAATAATATGACGGCCATCTTTAGAAAGATTGCCGTCAGTAACAAGTAAACCAATGACATAAGCAAAATCAGAAGACCACTCGATTTTTATTTTTGACAATGCGTGCATACCCCCCCTTTTTTTTATTAGAACTCTAAAACTTCCGATTCCTCCCAACGACCATGTCAATCTTGTTATGCGCCAGCTTAATCGTGACCTTAATTTCCTTAGAAGTTTTCCCATCCGCGACCACCGTAAACGGCTCTTTCCCAATTATTTGCATTTCTTCGAAGGGAAAGATGCTTGGATCTTCATACTGGTAACCCCACCAGCTCTTTTTTCTAAGTGGCCTTAAAAAAGCTTCCAACTTACCATCTTGGGGATGTACCACCTGGTGATCCTTATCTTTTTTATCCAACTTCCAATAATAGGGTTGTAAATTACAAACCACTACTTCCATTTTCTCATTAGCATAAACCTTGAATCTTTCGTCATAAACTACCTGGACCTTAGCTGGTAAAACATGAAGTTGAGAAACAAAATAACGGTTGTTCATCCAACCCACGTCTAAACTCTCCTTACGGCGACGAGATAAGACATCACAAGCTTCTTCACCCACAGGTATACCTAAAACATCGGCGATAGTATTCTCTGGGCCAACTGGTAAAAAACCAAAAGTGCAATCACAGGTGGCCCCACGCGACAAAACATGACCAAAAGTATGGTCATTCCCTACTATTACCACTGTCTTTGCACCTTTCTTTATTTCATCCTCAATAATCGGCTTGCTATCAATGAAATTATTCAAGCGTAAAATTTTTCCGCCAATGCCATAATCGGTCAGTCGTACCTCAATATTCTTCACTACTTGAGCAAACTTTTTATGGCGCAAAAAATTGTCATACAAGTAAACATACATATATAGTACTTCCTTTAATTCAAGTCCAGCTTCCTTGTTTGCACTGCGCCAGCTTAAGAAACTAAATCAGCGGAAGGCAAAGTTTCGTTATTAGGTTTACGACCATAATTTTTCTTTCCCGCCCCTTTCAAGTCTCCGCCCTCTATTCCGGGCATTGAAATTTTACCAAATATTAATGCTCCTGCCGCGACTATCAGAGTCTTTACTTCGACATCACCCATCACTCTGGCAGTTGAAGTCAACTCTAGAGAATCTTTAATTTTCATATTACCCTTCACCTCTCCCGCCACCCGAGCGCTACCCGCTCGCACATTAGCCAATATCCGGGCCCCCTCTTCAACCGAAAGGTGTTTACTAGTATGTACACTACCCGCTACCGAGCCTTTTACAGTAATATTGCCTTCTGACGCGAAATCTCCTTCAACGTTTACCGAAGGGCCAACAACCGTTTCCACCTCATCGTGGTTGTCATAAACCGGCGGAACCGTCTCTTCATACTGGTCCTCATTGTTATCTAAGGCGATTTTGGCAGAAGGTTTTTGGAAAATCATATTAAAATTAGGTTACATTATTATTGGCTTCTTTATTATACACAATTTTTTGAAAAACGTGAAGGATTGAACAACTATTTTACTCATCCTACTTAAACCGTTGGCGTGGTTACCGCAGATGCTTGTGGCACTGGCACATAGGGCAACCAAAAACCAAACTCGCTACCTTTACCGAGGCCTTGGCTACGAGCCCACACTTTACCTCCATGAGCCTCAATAAACTTACGACAAACATACAAGCCAAGACCAGTTCCGTTCACATTGGTGCCCTTTACATTATCTCCACGATAAAATTTCTGATAAAAATTTACCTGGTCATTCTTTTCAAAACCAATCCCCGAATCCCGCACCCTAACAGTAATACCATCGCCCTCATCTTCAGTCTCAACCACAACCTCGCCGGCTTCGGCGTATTTAATAGCATTGTCAATAAAATTAAACACCACATGCCGGACCTTTTCAGCATCCATGGTAACTTTCGGCAAACGACAACTAGACCAAGCTATTGCCAAACCTTTTTCTTCGGCACGCATCTTCATCTCTTCAACAACCGAAGTAATAGTTTCACAAATATTGCCAGACTCAAAATTGTATTTCGTTCTCCCCTGCTCGATACGAGAAATATCCAAAAATTCATCTACTAATTTAACTAAATGCTCATTTGTTCCTTCGACATTGCTCAAAACCGTACCCATCTTCTGATTTATTTTCCCGTAAGCACCGTCCTTAACCAACTCCACATAGCCTTTTATAATTGAAAGCGGGGTGCGCAACTGATGGGCCGCGATCGATAAAAATTCAGTTTTTTGCTTATCTAGTTCCTGTAATCTTATATTGGCCTTCTCCAAAGAATGAGCCAGGGCTTGCGATTCTTCCTTTTGTTTCCACTCTTTGGTCGCACTCCGGACGAGAGAATAGCCTAAAATCATTACTAGTATAAATAATCCGGTATCAATACCAAATTGTTGCCAGGATTCAAAAACGAAAATACGAGAACCAAAAATAATTAACAAGAATGCGACCATTAACTTAGTTGAAACTATCTTAATGTTAAATAATCCATGCTTTGCGACCGCATAAGCAACAAAGGCGGTTAATATTACAAATGATAATGGGCCCAAGAAAACTCCCGCCGAAGATTTAAAAATTACCACGGCGATGACAGTCATTAATCCCATTAGAGAAAAGGTGGACAAAACTCCCAAAAGAAAAAGCATCATCTTAAACCTTTCCGCACCCGAAGATTTTATAAACTTATAGATAAGGATACCAAAACTCAGAATAAACAACCCCACGAAATCTAAAAGAAAAACAACAATCCCGGGTCCAGGCGTTGGCACAGGGTTTCCGTTTGGATATTCAATTGATGTAAATACTAGAGGTAACAATGAAGCCGCGGCCGAGACCAACATTAAAATTCCTAAGGGCCACAAATGTTTTTTCTTGAAAACAAATTCCGACCCCGGGAATGTACTTACCAACAAAATCAGGGTCGGCCCAATAAAGGAACAAACAAACATTACCGCCCTGACCCAAAACAACTGACTCTCAGGGGTCGGTTGCAACGGATGAAGCGAGATGTAATTTACAACGATGTAAAAATCAACCAAAACCGTTAAAATTGCGTACAAACGGTTCGTCCAGCTAGTCTTGTCTTTTAAATAAATAAAAATACCCAAGCTGGTTGACGCAAAAAAAGTAATGAAACTCAAAATAATCTGAAACGCCTGTATGTCTATGTCGAACATAAAACAATTGCCTTTTAATGGAGTTTGCTGATATACTATATTATACATTATCAAAGGACATTATTCAAACCTTTCTATGCTAACCGACATAAAATCTCTACCAAACTACTCAACTTGGAAAAATTCCATCCTCGACCAAGCTGGTTACAAATCACTAAGCCCACTGGAACAGCTTAAATATTTATCCCTTCTTGGCCACTTAGCAGCCAGTTCACACAATACCCAACCTTGGAGATTCAAGATCGACCAAACGGCAGCGGAAATAAAAATTTTTATTGACGGTAACTATATCTTATCCGCTTCAGATGTTGATGGAAGACAAACTGTTATTAGCATCGGCTGCGCCATCCAAAACATTGAATATGGCGCGGCCTATTTTGGCCAGGATACAAAAATAAAAATAATTAATGAAAATAAAGAAGATTTTAAACCTTCAAATGCCAAAAACAAACTAATCCCCGTAGCTAGCATTACAGTAGTCGCTGCGGAAAACCCCGTTCAACCATCTTATGACCTCAAAACACTTTTTAAAAGAAAAATAATGCGGGCTGAATATGACGAAAAAAGGACGCTATCACCAGAGCTCGGAGAAACTATCAAAGGATATGAAAAAGACAATTTAAAAATCCACCTCGTTACTGATCGACTAAGACGGCTTATGATCGGCGAATTCCAGGCTCAAGCGGATAACTATGTTATTAACTCCAATAAATTCAGCCGTGAATTGGGTAGTTGGCTCTTACCGAATGGCACCGATAGTTTTATTGGCATGCCTGGGTTTGGTTTTGGTTTAAAAGACGACGAAGCAGAACGGCTACACAAAGGCTTACTTGGCGAACAACCGCTTTATCCAGAAGATGGCCTAAAATTTGCCACTGGCGGTAAAATCGGCATTGAAAAATCCCCGGCTATTTGCTTTATCACTGCTGCCGACGATTCTATCGCCGATTGGATTGCAACTGGTAAAATTTTACAACAAATACTTATTGTCGCAACTGAACACGGTCTTTCTACAGCCATTCACGCTGGTATAAGTGAAGTCGCTATGATCAACAAACTATTTTCCATGACTTTTTTACATTCTACTCAAAAAATTATGACCTTAGTCAGAATTGGTTATTTAAAAAGAGAGT
The DNA here is from genome assembly GCA_035289165.1 of Patescibacteria group bacterium. Taxonomy (GTDB): domain Bacteria; phylum Patescibacteriota; class Patescibacteriia; order Magasanikbacterales; family GWA2-37-8; genus DATDYA01. The sequence continues at coordinate 15,242 of DATDYA010000010.1, read as the reverse complement.
CTGATCAAGAACGACCACACTCCCCTCGCTGGCCTTTAGATAAAGTCTTGATCTAAATTCTACTGGTAAATTTTTACTTCTAAAGTATTTTTGTTGAAAGAGAAACGCGGTGGATATTGGTAACCCAGCCTTAGACGAGCCACTATTTCTCCAACTATAGCGCCAGAAGCTTGAGCGGTTGAACCCAATTGAGGAATAATGGTCGAGGTAGGAATCTCACATTTCTCTTCGATGATTTTCAAGAGCTCTCCCTGCCGATAATCACTACCGATCAGTGAATCAACAAAATTAAAAAATACCTTGCGGTTACTACCGTTGTCACAAACATCGGCTACCGCCTGGATTAAAGAATCATCCGATTGCCCATAGGTTAGGGGCAATTTTTCGTCTAAATCATATCGTTCAACTTCCACCTGGACCACCGAACCCATGTCGCTCGCCATTATTAATGGTAATTTTCTCTTTCTTGCCTCCTGGCGAAGCATCAGTTTAATTTGCGGGTCGTCAATTTCTTCAACTAAGATGTCAATTTTTGGTTCGTTACCGTCGCCATCAAAAAAGGTCGTTAGTGTTTCTTCGGTTATTCCTTCGGTGTAGGCATAAACATTAACAAACGGGTCAATACTATTTATTTGATCTGCCACCACCTCAGCCTTATTCCGCAAACCAATATCCATTGGCCCGCTCCTTTCAGCACTACTTTTCACCATGTCAGAATAAGTCAGACGCACCCGATTAATATTCTCCATTTTATACATGACCTTATCCGCTATTTTGATATTATTAGGCCGCAAGTCCATGACAATATTATGAGTAATATTACTGCCCACACTACAACCCACCACCCCAACAACGGTATTATCAAAAATTTGCCGAACTTCACGCCAAGACAAATTTCCCTCGGGATTATTATATAACATGGAATTACTCGCTACCGACACAATCTTATGCCAATAAGGATCAGAATAATGGACTATATGTTTCCGCCCGGGATAATAAACAAAATAACCATAGCGTAAAAACTTTTCTTCACTTTCCAAAACTTCAAAATATTTTTCCCACTCGGTATTAAATTGGTCGCGCAATGTTATACCAGAGACATCGGTTCGAGGTGAAAGAGCTGCCAAAGTTAGCCGTTCATTTAAACCAAAAATAGTCGCCTGGGTTAAGTCAAATTGGGCCTGGGGTGGAAAACGTAGCCACACTTCGTTATAACGAATGCAAATCTCGCCACCCTCAATTTTAATGGCTTGCTGATTAAACAAATCCTCTGCTCGCCAAACAATCGGCTTGGTGGCTAGATGATCATTTTGCATATTACTTAAGATTAATTTTTAATTGTCGGAATGTTGTGTGGATATTTTTAGTCAATTCTTTTGCCGCTACCAAAGTCAAGACAATGGCGTGACTGACTTCTTTATCTATCATCTGACGCAATTCCTCTCCAGTCAGTTCGGCCTCGGGCAATTTTCCTTTATAAACAAACATGCTCCCTAATTTCGTTAAACCAAAAACAATTTTCTTACGTTTTAATCTCAACTGTCTTGTCAGGTTAGCCGAATCAAAATTTTTACCCAAAAAAAACTTTAAAGTCTTAATGGAAATCTTCTTCCTTTTTAATAATTTATCGATAAAAGATACCAATTCTTCCAAATCCAAAAAATAATTTGGGTGCTTGTGACCAAGTTCGCCCACTCTCAGGTTATGAAATAAATTATTGTCCAAATTTAAAGTCTTATAAGCTAATGGCCAGGCCAATACCGTTGGCTTGCGACTTTGTTTGAAACAGACCAGGTGCTTAAATAGGTGTTGATTAAACATGCCAGTCAGATAAACCGCTTTGTCATGAGACCAACGATTTTTCTTAATCGTCGCCTCTAAAGTTAAGGCAGTGGCCAACTGGGTAAAATTAAATTTATTTATGCCACCGGCATCGTCCGGGTTATAAGCACAAATACGGGAAATGGTAAAAACCTTCTTGAGTCCGGCTTTTTTTCCGTGGTAAATTTTATCAATAATTAAATCTGAATAATTTATCCCTGTAGCCAAACCTATTTTAAAATCATCGCTGAACTCTGGCGTCCCAACCACCGAAATATACCGCAAAGAAAACCACTCCTCTTTTTGAGCCCCTTCTCGGTCTTGATATTTAACTCGTGTAAGCCAAACCTGAGATTTTTTATCATAAGCATCTAATTCTGGCACATCCCCGTAACGCCTAAAATTCTGGCGACATAAAATAACGGCTTGTTTTAACTCTTTACTGTACCATTTGCTTTTAAAAAAATCCTTGGCCAAATAAATTGACCAATCAGCACCATTTATTTCCCCGACCAATTGCGGTCGGGATTTCCATTTTTTACTTATAACAGACAACTTTGATTCCATAATTTAATTCCTCACTCCGCTTCCTACCGCTTCTTCCAATGTTTTAAAATTATCTTTTTTTAACAACTTTAACAAACCCCGATTTAACCTTCGAACCATCAAAGGGCCTTCGTAAATAAAACCGGTAATCACTTGCACGGCGTTTGCTCCGAGTTTAATTTTTCGATAGGCATCTTCGGCCGTAAAAATTCCGCCTAAACCGATAATCTTTAACGCACCTCTGGTTCTTCGATAAATATGCTCGATCGTCTTATCACTCTTTTGCTGTAAAAGCTTACCGGAAATACCACCGGGATGATTGAGCTCTGTTGCAGTCGAAACTGGTTGGATCGTATCACGTTTTTTAACTAAATTAGTGGCCACAACCCCGGTCAACTTGTATTTCAAACATAGGTCGATAATTTTATCCAACTCGGCTAAATCGTAATCTGGGCCAATCTTTACAAAGATATCCTTCTGGATATTATTTAATTCTCGAAACTCCGATACTTTTTGAAGCAGATCTTCAATGAAATTTATCTGCGCAAAAAGTTCACATTTTGCTACATTAGGGCAACTAACATTTAGGGTTATATATGTCGCTTCCTCATAAATTTGTTGATATGACTCAAAATAATTTTTAACCATTTCTTCTGGAGACAGATCGTTATTCGGCGCGATGCTTATACCATAGGGATAACCGCCAACTTTTAACTTTAAAAATAGTTTTTTCATCTTTTCTATGCCACAATTAGCCAAGCCATAATAGACTATCAAAGCTTTGTCCTTCGGCAGACGCCACAATCTAGGTCGTGGATTACCCGGTTGTTCTTTTAAAGTAAAAGAACCTAATTCCGCGTGACCAAACCCGAGCATTGGGTAAGCCTGGGGTGCATCCATAAATTTGTCGAAACCAGCTGCCAGGCCTACAGGATTTTCTAGCTCAATTCGGCCTAATTTTACTTTTAATACCGGCGATCGGACGAAAAGAAATTTCTTAATTAAAAAATTAATCGGCCATAAACTTGCCGCTAAACCCAAAAATTTTATTACAAAATGATGAATCGTTTCTGGATCAAACCGAAAAAAAATGGGTCGAATAATCTTTTCGTAAATCATAAAATAATATACCTACATTTCATCGACTGTCTCGATGGTCAAAACGCTGAGGGCGTCTTTAATCGTATCGCGGACCGCAAGTGTAAGTGCTAAGCGAGCGTACCCCAATACCGGGTCTTCAGTGTTTAAGACACTATGTTTGTTATAAAAATCATTAAAACACTGTGCTAAATCAAAAGCGTATTTTGCGACGACTGACGGATTATAATTCTGCCAAGCTTTTTTCGTTACTTCTTCGTAAGAAGCAATCATTAATAATAAATTCTTTTCTTCATTTTCTTTTAAAACAGAGTAATCGATCTCCAATTGAACCAACCCATCTGTTTTGGCCTTTCTCTCCAGACTATTAATACGGGCCACGGCGTATAAAATATAGGGTGCGCTAAACCCCTCAAAGCTAACTGCCTCCTGCAAATCAAACACAATTACCTTCTTAGCCTCATGTTTTTGCATTGTAAATTTTAAAACTGCCAGAGCCATGGTCAGGGCTGTATTTTCCACTTTCTCTTCAGACCAATCAGCGTGTCGCGGTTCAATCTCTTTTTTTAAATACTTCTTCACTTCGTCGCGTAAATCTTCATATAAAACTACATTACCTTCACGGGAAGACATCTTACCACTTGGTAAAGTCACCAATCCACAACCAATGTGCGTCATTTTATTTTTAAAACCGTATAATTCTAATATTTTAAACATTTGTTTAAAATAGAACTCTTGTTCTGAACCAGTAACATTGATACTTTCAACTACGTCAAAGTTATCAAATTTCTCATGTGCCAAAGCCAAATCGCTAGTTAGATATACTCCGGCCCCGGTTGCTTTACGGAGTAAAGCAATATCTAGACCATACTTTTCTAAGTTGATAATTAAAGCTCCCCGCTCACCAACTTCGGCGATCTTCTTCTCCAGCAATTCATCCACGATGGCCTGGCCTTTATCTTTTATATCGCTTTCATAAATAATTTTTTCATGTCTAGTCCAGAGCTCCTCATTAATTTTTAAGAAACCTTGCATGCTCCAGTCGCGTGTTTTATCAAATAACGCCATCACGTCCGGTTCGCGGGCTTCCAACTTCTGTTGTAATTCATCGAGCTCCGGTCGAACTTCCTCCTCATGCTCTTTGATATATTTACTGGCTTCGGTATAAACCTCGCCCAACCATTTTTGCGAGTTATCTCCCGGAATCTCATCCGGATGAAATTTCTTTATCCCCCACAGACACCTTACGACATGGGCACCAAAATCATTAATGTAATTTATCGGAATAATGTTAAAATTCGCCTTACGAAAAATCTGCACTAAAGCGTTACCGATACAAGAAATGCGTAAATGTCCAATATGAAATTCTTTGTGAGTATTGTTAGAAGGGTATTCAATAAGCACTTTTTGATTTTGGCCGGCCTCAAAAAAACCAAGCGCGTCCCCTTCCTTTTTTAATCCTTCCAAAACTATTTCGGCCAGCCGGCCAGTATTTAAATAAAAATTAAGATAAGGACCAAAAGATTGCACTTTTGTTATAAGTGGATCATTAATAGCTTTAAACTTTTCTTCCAAATCTTTTGCTACTTCCACTGGATTTCCTCCCTCTTGTTTGGCGATCCCAAAACAACCAAACGCCAAATCCCCCATTTCTGGTTTTGGTGGAATACTAAATTCCATCTCGCCTTGCACACCTAAAATTTTTAGATGTTCCTTTAAATTATTAGTATATTCAATAGACATAGTATTATTCACAAGGTCTAGCTTCTAAAACTTTAGCTGGTTCGATATATTTCAAAATCTTAACTTCATAATAGGCCTGCCGCTCCGGCTCAAGCAAAGCGGTATTAACATACTCTTTTTTACTCAATGCCACGTCGGCGATTACTTTTATAATTGGTTTACCTAAATAACAATCAGGTAATTTTTTCTTTAGATCTTTCACCTCTCCAGCATCAAAATATACTGGCAAACCATTCATAAATTTTATTTCACCAGTCGCCGAATCAATTACCGGCATTTCACCTGGGCCACCTGTATAACCGGCACTTACTTTTAAAGTAACCGATGATTGTTTATCAGTACTATTTGTTAATTGGTTCAAATCTCTAGGCCCAGTCACGTCAACTAAACTACAACCACTTATAACGATTACACTTATAACCAAAAGCAAAAAATATTTCCTCATAATATTAAATTACTTTTACAAAGAAACGACTTCCTTTTTGTAAGACATCACCAGGCTTAACTTCTGTGTCAAAAGAATCCACCTTTTGGTCGTTTAACTTCACGCCGCCCTGTTGGATAACCTGCCGAGCCTCAGATTTACTACTAGTTATCTTCGACTCGATTAAAACAGTAATCACATCGTAATTAGTCGGTTTAATTTCTGGTATGTCGGTTGGCTTTTCTTTACTACTGATCACTGTTGAAAAATGCTCTTCGGCCTGCCTAGCGCTTGCTTCACCTTTAATCATCTTCACAATTTCAAATGCCATTAATTTTTTATACTGCATTGGATTCTCTCCTTTTTCCATGGCTTTTTTTATTGCCCCAATATCACCCATCGGCACCTCCGTCAAAAATTCCAATCCGTTTAAAATTTCCTCGTCGGAATATGACATGGCCTTACCATACATATCCTCCGGTCTATCAGAGAGGTTAATCCCATTCCCCTTAGTTTTACTCATAGTGCGAGCATCGGGTGCATTCATCATACGATTGGCACGGACAAATTTTTCTTTATTCAAATAGGCTTTTGATAATATTCTGCCAGTTAACATATTAAAAGTTTGGTCAGCCCCGCCTATTTCCATGTCTACACCCATGGCTACCCCATCATAACCTTGCATAATCGGATAAACGATCTCATGCAAACGTATTGGATCACTGGCTTTCAAACGACGATCAAATAAATCTCGTTCCATAGTACGCTGTAAGGTTGTTTTTGACATCATTTTTAAAACCTCAACCAATTTTACATCACTTAACCATTCAGAATTTCTTCTAAATTGAACCGGGTTCTCGCCAGAAAAATCTATAAGCTGAGCTGCCTGCTCTTTCCAGCCAGCCATATTTTTCTCAATTTGTTCTTCAGTTAGCATATCACGTGTTGAATCTTTATCTGGGTCGCCTACCATGGCGGTGAAATCTCCAACTAAAAATATTACTTCGTGACCTAGATCTTGTAATAAACGCAGCGCTCTAATGCCCATAGCATGACCGACATGCAGATACGGACCAGTTGGGTCGAATCCTTGGTAGGCGCGTATACGTTTACCAGACATAAGCAATTTCCGCAAAGCTTCGACATCGGGATAAATTGCTTCAACCCCTCGGGTTAAGAACTCTTCAATTTTTTTCTCGTCAATTTTAACTGACATATCTAAATAATTATTATTAAGCTGTGTTTTACTAGTGGCTACCATAAAAATACATGCGACGCCAGCCTAGTGTGTTATCGTTGGCACTGTCAACCTAAAAACCGTTACCAAATCTCCTTGCCCTGGAGAAGGGTTAACACGTGATTTAACCTGTAAATCGCAACCAGCTGTCCCAAAACGCTCTTTGGCATAAGCGAGACCCATGCCAGTACCTCCCTTTTTGCCTACTGTTACTCCCTTTTGAAAAATATAACTAGGACTATCTGGATTAGTGTACATTTCTTCTGGCATACCACGTCCATCATCCCACACTTCAAAAACCAAATTTCTCCCTTCTAAAAGCAACTTAATCTTTAAATGCTCTGCCCCAATATCTCGATGCAAGGCATTCATCACGTAGCCACGCAAAGAATTGTATATGGTACCGTGAGGTATAGATAAACGGACAGCCTCCAAGTCTTCATAACTGGGCGAGATTTCTAACACCACTCGGTTTTGTGTACCGGAGTTATTGGCCGCCAATTCTTGAATGGCTTGTAGTAAGGGTTTAATTTCCACATTCCGATCTTTTTCGACAAACCGCTTGTCTATTTCTTTTTCACCTTCTCTACCCATGCGCAGAACCAGGTCTTCAAAGATATATACATACGCTTGCCACAAACTTACTACCCCAGTCCACAATCTTCGAATACTCTCTAAGTCAAGTTGCCCATTCTCGGGGTCCGTAACCTGCATGCTCAAAAAACCAAGATGCGTTAGTAGGCTATCTCGTGGAGCTTTTGCGTCGTGTTCAAAGTAAGCCTTAATATTGGCCGGCAAGTGGTCGGAAAGTTTGGGGCTTTCTAAAAGCACATCGAGATTACCAGCTATATTTTTTAGTATAATGGCTTGCTCGTCTTTAGCGGCCGATTCAAAACCATGTAAACTAAAATTAATCTGGCTAAAATTTCGATCAAAGGATTTTAACTTGGAAAAATAAAACTCCGGATCAGTTTTTACTTCTGTTTGTTCTCTTACTTTTAAGTTTCCCTCTCTGGCTTCAAAACTCATAATTTTAAACTTTTTAATTGCTCTTTTAATTTCTCTAATTTGGCGTTTGCCTCGGTTCTTTTATACTGCTCGTTATTCACTACATCTTCTGGGGCATTTTTAACGAATTCTTCATTTGATAATTTCTTCTCCAGGCTAGTTACATATTTTTCTGTTTCCGCTAATTCTTTTGCCAAACGAGACTTTTCTTTTTCGATATCAACTACTCCTGCGATATCCACATGTACGGCCACGTCTTTTACTACAAAAGTAATAGCGCTTTCTGGTCTCACAACACTTTCCCCAATTTGAATATTTTCTAATCTTGCTAATCCTTTAATGATCGAGATGTTTTCTCGTAGCACCAACTGGCTAACCTCTGCCTGGATTACCACATTTAATTTTTTCCCTGGTTCAATTTTATAATCCGCCCGCAAGGAACGGATACCGGAAATAACCGCTTTAATTAATTCAAAATTATTAATATTGAAACTGGAGTTCGTCTGTCTGCCTCTTGCCTCAGGCCACTTTTCAACCATTAATAATTTAGTTCCCTCAAAAATTTCGTGCCAGATTTCTTCAGTAACAAATGGGATAAACGGATGCCAAAGTTTTAATAAATTTATTAATACATACTGTAGCATTTCCTTTTTGTCTTCTTCAGTTTTTGCGATCTCTAGATACCAGTCAGCAAAATCATTCCAAGTAAAATCTCGCAATTTTTCACTAGCGAGAGAAAAATCATAACGATTAAATAATTCTTCAATTTCCGTAGTCACGATTTGTAAACGACTAAGAATCCACTCATCGCTTAAAGTTTTGACTTTCGGTATTTCAGATTCATTAGATATTCCGTCGATCTGTCCCAAGATATACCTAGAAATATTCCAAAGTTTATTAACAAAATTACGCGCTCCCTCCACCTTTTCAGTATAAAACCTGGCATCATTACCGGGGGTAATGCCAGATAGTAAACTCAAACGTAGAGCATCACAACCGTACTTCTCTATCATTTCTAATGGATCCACTCCGTTATTTAACGACTTAGAAAATTTTCTGCCTTTCTCATCGCGTAAAATACCGTGAATATATACATTGTAAAATGGTATGTCATCTAAAGTGTACGTGGTCATGAGGATCATCCTGGCCATCCAAAAAAATAATATTTCATGCCCCATCTGCATCCAACCAGTTGGATGGAATCTTTCCAAATCTTTCACTTCTCCCGGCCAACCTAAAGTGGAAAAAGTCCAAAGCCCGGAGCTGAACCAAGTATCCAAGGTATCGGGATCTTGTGTCCAACCCCCCTCGTCTGGTTGGGTGTCTTGAACCCTTACCTCGTCGCCTTTGTACCACACTGGCACGCGATGCCCCCACCAAATCTGACGGGAAATGCACCAATCGCGTAGATTGTCTATCCAGTTTAAATATATTTTTTCAAATCTTTCCGGTGTAATTTTAATTTTTTTATCTTTGTCTCCATTATGTCCAACCGTTACGGCTTCACGCATTAAATCCTTGAGGGTTTTACCTCGTCCCGGAATTTCTTTGTTCACATCCACAAACCACTGCACCATTGGCAAGGCCTCTACAACGTCTTGGAAACGATCCGAGGTGCCAACATTCTGTACTATATCTTCTTCCTTTTCCAACAAATTATTTTCTTTTAACCAATTCACAAATTTCTCTCGCGCTACTTCTACGGTTAACCCCACATATTCCGTACCGGCCGCTTCCAACATTTTTCCGTCTTTCCCAATTACCGGGACGAAACCAATTGGGTCGCCTTTGGATTTTTGTTTTTCATACATCTCAAAATCCACTTGACTATGGGCCGGAGTTACCCCCAATGCTCCGGTACCAAAATTCGGATCAACGTTTTCGTCAGCAATAATTTTTATGTTCAAAGACTCTTTCGCCCCAACATCCGCAACAAAAGTCTGCCCAATATATTTCTTATACCTCTCATCGCTGGGGTTAACCGCAACAGCGGTATCCCCAAGTTTTGTTTCCGGACGAGTGGTAGCAATACTAATTGGAAAATCTTTACTATATTTAAAAGTATACAACTTCGCCGCTCGCTCAATATGAACCAACTCATCGTCTGAACAAGTCGATTGCCCTTTCACTGACCAATTCACTACACGGTAACCGCGGTAAACCAAACCATCGTCATACATTTTTTTAAATACTTCATTCACCGCTCGACTGCGTGGTTCATCAAAAGTATAGGCTAAACGGCTCCAATCACAACTGGTGCCCATCTTCCGAATTTGGTTTAAAATTGTCGCCTTAGAATTTTCCGAATATGCTCGGATCCTCTCTAATAACTTCTCGCGACCCAATTCCTCTCGCGGATGTTTTATCCCTTCTTTAGCTAATTCTTTTTCCACCTTGGCCTGAGTAGCGACCGCCGCATGGTCAGTCCCTGGTAATAATAATATCTTCTTCCCTTTCATTCTTTGGTAACGAGTCATTACATCCATAAGCGAATTTTCCAAAGCATGACCCAGGTGTAGAACACCAGTCACATTAGGGGGTGGAAATAATATTGAATAAGGTTCTCCAGTTAAATTATCCGGATTAAAAAACCCGCTTTTCTCCCACTCTTCATAAATTTTATCTTCGTACAACTTTGGCTCGTAAGCCTTTGGCAATTCCTTCATAACTTAAACATAGCTTAAATTGAAAGCATCCTTACTAGAGATTTTACAGTATTTAACCCCAAAACGCAAGTAATTTAAGCTCTTTTCCCCTTTTTACTTTGTCCACAGGGTTTATCCCGAACCTATATTTGACAGTTTTCGGATAAACTGGTAAAATTGCCAGTTATTTAGCTCGCTTTTAAGGCTCAAGGCTGGTAATATAAAGATCAACATGACTCTCTCGCCCCAAGAACAACTAAAACAAGTCTTGGGCGAAAGCCAGCATATTCTCCTGACTTTCTGCCCAAGTCAAAACGATGAGGCTCTGCCTCTAGCTTTAGCATGGAAAAACTGGTTTGAAAAACAAGGCAAACAAATAGATTTGGTCGTGGATAATTACGCCACGCCCGGCAAACTTAAATTTTTGAGCACTAAAGAAGAAGTGAAACCAAACATTACTAATTTGCAAAAATTTATTGTAAAAGTCGATTTAGAACGCGTCAAACTTGACACGCTAAGTTACGATATCAAAGACAAGATGCTTTATATTTATTTAACCCCTAAGGAAGGCATCATTACCAAAAACGAATTACGCACCGCTCAATCTACTTTCCGCTATGATGCGATCATCGTCTTGAACACCCCTGATCTTGAAAGCCTCGGGGGCATCTACCAAAACAATACCGACCTATTTTACCGAGTACCAATTGTGGATATTGATAACCACCCCGGCAATGAACATTTTGGTCAGATTAATTTTGTCGACATTACTACCCCAACCGTAACAGAAGTCACACTAAAAATATTTGAATCCTTACGTCCGGAATTAATTGACGAAAAAATTAGTACCAGTCTGCTAACGGCCCTCATTTTGAAAACCAAGAACTTCAAAGCCCCCAATCTTTCCCCTCAAACTTTGGAACTAGCTTCAAAACTCATCAATTATGGAGCGGATCGTGAACTTATTATGCGGCATCTTTATCGCTCACGCTCCATCTCCGCTCTCAAGCTTTGGGGGCAGGCCTTGAGCCGCTTACAAAGCCAAGCAGAAATTGGCCTAGTCTGGACTACTCTTACCCGAGAAGATTTTACCCGCTCCGGTGCCGCCGAAGATGAACTAAAAGATGTAATTGATGAACTTATCGTAAACGCCCCGGAAGCAAAAATTGTTATTCTCCTTTACGAGGATGGCCCGTCTAATCAAAATCCGCAGGAAATTCACGTCATCATTTCGGTAGATAAAAACTTTGACGCCACCGAACTTAGTAAAAAATATAATCCAACGGGTAATAAAAAAATGGCCAGCTTTATTATCCGAAAAGACACTCTGCAAAAAGCCGAGGAAGAAATAATTGAGCACTTAAAAAAAGAAATAAAAACCTCTCATAACTAAAAATTCCTTCTGAAACAGAAGGAATTTTTAAATTTAAATCAACGCTCTTCCAGTCATCTCCGGCGGCTGTTCTAGACCAAGGAGGGCTAAAACCGTAGGAGCGACATCCGCTAAAACACCAACCGGGTGCATTAGGCTCAAATCCCCTTCCGGCGGATCGCCAGACGGCCCGGCTTGACCCATAAAGTCCTTACCAATCACAAGCAAGGGAACTGGGTTAGTGGAATGCTCCTTATCTCGCTCGCCCGTTTGTAAATTTATCACTTCTTCCGCATTGCCGTGATCAGCAGTTACTAATACTATGCCGTTTCTAGCCAGACAATGGTCAACCACATTACCAAGCACTTTGTCGATCGCTTCACAGCCCTTAATGGTGCCGGCCAAATCACCAGTGTGGCCAACCATGTCAGCATTGGCGAAATTAGTAACAATAAAATCAAATTTACCGCTGTCGATCGCTTTAATAGTTTCCTTACCCACCTCGCTGGCAGACATTTGTGGCGCTTCATCGTAACTAGAAACTTTGGGCGAAGGTATTAGAATCCTTTCTTCACCTGGGAAAGCGTCTTCGATCGTTCCATTCAAAAAGAAAGTGACGTGGGCGTACTTTTCAGTTTCCGCAATATGTAACTGTTTTAAGCCAGCCTTACTTAAAGTTTCCGCCAAAGAATTCCGTACAATAACTGGGTTGTACGCCACGACCACTGGCAAATCTTTCTCGTATTCGGTCATGGTAACAAAATACAAATCTTTAATATAATTTCTTTCAAATTTATTAAAACCTGGCAATACAAACGCTTTAGTCAATTGCCTGGCTCGATCCGGACGAAAATTAAAAAATATTATCGCATCCTTTTCATTAACTTTTGCTACCGGTTCATTTTTTTCCATTATAACCGTTGGTATAAATTCCTCATCATAATTTTTACGACCATAGGCCTCCTCAATTACGACCAGTGGATCACTGCCGGTTTGTTCCGCCACCCCTTCCGCCATGGCCCGGTAAGCCTTTTCACAACGGTCCCAACGGTTGTCACGATCCATCGCGAAATAACGGCCGGAAATACTAGCGATCTTGCCCACCTTCAATTCCTTCATTTTTTCTATTAAGCGCGCCACAAACTCTTTACCAGAATTATAGACCGCGTCACGTCCATCCAAAATAATGTGAATATATACTTCCTTCGCAAATTTTTCCTGCCGGCATAAATCTAACAAAGCATAAAGATGCTCCTGGCTGGCATGGACATTGCCTGAACTTACCAATCCAACTAAATGCAAGGCTGATTTATTTTTTCGCGCGTGTTCAAACGCGCCTTGAAAGGCTTTGTTGCTCGAGAATGACCCTTCGCTAATTTCCTTGTCAATGCGGGGACAAGTTTGATAATAGACGCGGCCGGCCCCAATATTTAAATGGCCCACTTCAGAGTTACCCATTTCACCAAACAATAGACCCACTTCGTTCCCCGAAGCATACAGGGTCATCGCTGGATAATCCTTCAGATACCCCTGGTAATTTGGCAACTTGGCTCGAGAAATGGCGTTGCCATCATTATCTGGCGCCACACCCCAACCATCGTTGATTATTAACACTACTGGTCGATAATTATATCCCATATTTAAAATAAGGCTTTACCAGTCATTTCTTTTGGCTTAGGTAGACCCATCATTTTAAGCAATGTTGGAGCCACGTCGCCAAGCTTACCTTTGGAGCGAATCTTCTTAATTTTTAAATTCTTTGCGACTATGATACACGGCACTTTATTAACTGAATGTTCTGTATCGATTTCACCAGTTTTTAAATTTACCATCTGTTCAATATTACCGTGGTCAGCGGTAATAATCGCCTGGCCACCAGTTTTCAAAATTGCTTGCACCGCTCGTTCTACTTCGTGATCGACGGTCTGCACAGCTTTTTTACCGGCCTCGAATACTCCGGTGTGGCCAACCATGTCCGGGTTAGCAAAATTAACTACCAAAAAATCATAGCGGCCGGATTCGATACTCTTCACCACTAGATCACCAACAACTTTGGCATTCATTTCCGGCACCGTGGCATAATTATCTACTTTGCGCGATTCTACTTTCACCCACTCTTCATCACAAAAATGACTGGCATAGCCTCCGTTAAAAAAATATGTTACGTGGGCAAATTTTTCTGCTTCAGCAATACAAATTTGTTTTTTCGGACAAAGGACCTGAACCAAACTATTCTTTACGTCACGGGATGGATAAGCAGTTAAAACACTAGACAAATCGGGACCAAAATCAGTCATGGCGACAAAACGAATATTTTTAGGCAATTTTTCTCTCTTAAAGGCACCGGGATTTGCTTTTTCAAACTTCGGCTGGACAAAAGCTTTTGTCAATTGTCTTGCTCGGTCACTTCTAGTATTAAAGAAAAAAATCGCGTCATTACTTTTTATTGTCCCGACCGGTTTTCCGTCTTCAACGATTACGGTCGGCTCAATAAATTCATCGGTCTGACCGGAGTTATAGGCCAGTTGAATTGCCTCTTCTGCTGTATTAGATTTTTTCCCAATGCCACGGATCATGGCATCATATACCCTCTTGGTGCGTTCCCATTGTTTATTCCGATCCATCGCGTATAAACGGCCGACAATAGTAACAATTTTTTCTTTACCCTGAAATTTTGCTTTTAGTTTTGCCAAATGTTCTGGCGCGTCATATTGGCCAGAATCGCGACCATCGGTGAAGAGATGAAGATATACCTTATCTATTTTTTCACGATGTAGATAATCCAACAGGGCGTATAAATGTTCTGGACAAGAGTGGGCACTATTGTGATTGGACAACAACCCCATCAGATGCACCGCGGTTTTATATTTGCGAACATGATGCAAAGCCAATCCGAAGGCGTTGTTTTTAAAAAAGGTGCCATCCTTTATGGCGTCAACTATATACGCCGCGTCTTGTTTTACTGTTCTCCCAGCTCCAAGATTCATATGCCCAGCCTCGCTGTTCCCTTCCTGACCCCGAAAAAGACCAACTGCTTCGCCGCTGGCCTCCAGTTCAGTGTGAGGGAATCTTTTTAACCACTTAAAATAATTCGGGGCAGTCTTTGTTGTTATGGCATTTCCCTTATTTTTAGGCGAAGAAACCCCCCAACCATCCATGATAATTAGCGCTGTGGTCTTTTTTAAATCTTTCATAGTGCGAGTATTATAGCTCATTAGACCAAGTTAGGCAATTTAGCCGATAAGGTTCAAAACCTGCCTTCCCGATTTTAAAAAACCTTTTAAACAAGATTGTCTCTAGCCTAATACTTCTTCCTCAATTTCCATTAAACGATTATATTTTTCCACT
>DATDYA010000009.1:0-3257 GCA_035289165.1 Patescibacteria group bacterium | reverse complement strand
CACAACTAGCGCTAACCGAAAAATAATTAACACCACACTTGTTTCCTTCAGCGTTGGTATAAGACGTGCCCCGGCCGAAAGGTGACATAATAAAAGCCAACCCACCGGCGGCAAGCATGAGACCGGTAGCTACCAAAAGCTTGGTTTTGGATACGGTCGCGGTTTGTATTATTGTGTCCATAAAAAAATATTAAAATTTACTTTTATATTATACACCTCTTCGCTTTTTAACACCAGCCCTCGACAACTCTTCTTATATCATCCGAATCAATAATAACCAACCCCTTCTCGCTTAGCGACTTTTCCAACTCCTCTCTTTCCTCCTTCAATTTGTCCGTTGTTCCCCCATTCTTGATTGTTTCCACCTGTTTATCTAAATCTTGAATTTTTTTCCAAATCTTTGCGACTTCCGGGTGAGCCTTTATGGCCGCTTCATGCAGTATCTCGGGTACCAGTTCGTGCACGTGTGACACCTTGATCATGGCCGCGGCTTCATCAATAGCATCAATCGCTTTGTCTGGTAATTGTCGGTCTTTAACTAAATCGTGGGTCAGTCTGACGGCTGTTTCCAAGGCCGCATCGGTAAAATCTACTCGATGATAATCACGGTATTTATCCTTTACACCTTGTAAAATTACAATACTCTCCTCAATCGATGGTTCCCGAACGATTATCGACTGAAAACGTCGGGCTAAACTAGGATTAGTGGCCACATACTTGTCATATTCTTCCGTTGTGGTGGCACCAATCATTTGTAAATCACCTCTGGCTAAAGCTGGTTTCAGAATATCCGCAAAATTTACAGAGCCTTCCGTACCATGGGATTGGACAATTGAGTGTATTTCGTCAATGAAAAGAATTATTGACCGGTTAGCCAATGTCACCTCCTCCATAACTTTCCTAATCCGTTTTTCAAACTCCCCCCGGTATTTGGTGTCGGATAGCAATTTAGCCACTTCTAATCCCAGCACGGTTTTGTTTTGCAACACCTCCGGTACCGCCTTGTCTTTTATCCTCAATGCCAGACCCTCAACAATGGCAGTTTTGCCCACCCCGGGGTCACCGACTAAAATAGCATTGTTTTTACCTCGTCGGATAAGTACTTGGGTTAATTTTCGGATCTCTTCTTCTCGACCAATTACCGGATCGATTTTACCGTTCTTAGCCAATTCGCTAAAATTAGTAGAAAAGGCCCGTAGGGTTGGAAGCTTTTCTAAACCAGGAGCGGGTCCGGTACCCAACCGACTGCCGACATGATAAAAAAGAAAATATATTGCCGCGGCCACCAAAATAATACCTCCTAAAGCTAACCAATTAATATTGTCCATAATTTAATATTAGTTTGTCGTATTATACCACACTTGGCTTCTTTTGGTTATTGGGCATCGGCTCTCTTGACAAATGCAACTAAGTTGCGTATATTAAAAACATGCAAACTGAAAACATCCTTGATAAGCTTAAACAGCGGGGACTGCGGCTAACCAAAAAACGCGAGGCAATTATTGCCATACTTTCAAAATTGGGTAAACCCATTTCCGCTCCGGAACTTCTAGAGTTGCTAAAAGCAAAAAAAATTAAGCTAAACAAAACTACTGTTTACCGCGAACTTTATCTACTCCGCGAGGAAGGAATTGCAAATGAGGTCCAGCTTGGACAAAATAAAAAATATTACGAAATTTCTGACGAACACCATCATCATCTCATTTGTCTAAACTGCGAATCAATAAGCGACGTAATCATGGATGATAAATTTAAGGAAGCAGAAAAAAAGATAAAAAAAGATAAAAAATTTTTAGTTTTAAATCACTCTTTGGAATTTTTTGGCCTTTGCCAAAAATGCCAGTAATTAAACTATGTTTGAAATTGTTACCTATACCCTTCTTAGCGTCGGTGCGGTCAGCTTAATTGCCCTAATGGGAGTAGGTTTTCTGGCGATCCAAGAAAAAAAACTAAGAAAATTCCTCCTCTACACTGTAAGCTTTTCTGCTGGTGCCTTATTAGCCGATGCTTTTATTCATCTTCTTCCCGATGCTCTTCTAAAAAATGACGGCGTTACCATTCCACTTTATACGATCTCCGGCGTCCTGGTTTCTTTAATCCTCGAAAAGTATATTCACTGGCGCCATTGTCACCTCCCGGAGTCAAACGGTCATACCCACCCTTTTGCTCTTATGAACCTGTTTGGCGATGGTTTACACAACTTTATTGACGGAATGATCATCGCCGCCTCTTATGTTGTAAGCATCCCCGCGGGTATTGCCACAACTATTGCAGTTATCTTCCACGAAATACCCCAAGAGATCGGAGACTTCGGCGTACTCTTGCACGGTGGCCTCAATAAAAAGAAAGCGGTCCTGGTAAATTTTCTTACCGCGCTTACCGCTATACTCGGCGCGGTTATTGCCCTCGTCGTCGAACAATACACTCATGCCCTTACAACCTTCCTGGTACCTTTTGCCGCCGGTACTTTTATCTACATCGCTGGCGCCGATCTAATCCCTGAGCTTCACAAAGAAACACAAAGTAAAAAAAGTTTTTGGCAAATACTCTCCTTTTGTTTAGGAGTTGCGATTATTGCCGGGCTAATATTTTTTGAATAAACATGCGGACAAAAAACACCAGCCTTTCTAGCTGGTGTTTTTTTATCACCTTAAATTTATTCACCCATTCTGGCAAACTGTAAGAAAAGAAGAGAAAAGAAAATAATCATGACTACTGGTGCCGCCAGAGAAACCCAATTTCTCCGATTGGGTTTGAATAATTTCAAAGTCAAGGAATTGGCAACCACCGACACTGAACTTAGGGCCATAGCGAGACCCGCTAATTCTGGCTTCAAGACCAACCCCAAACCAACAAAGACGCGCGCGGCAATCGGAATACCTACGACATTGTAGAAGAGGGCGAAAAACATGTTCTGTTTAATTTTTGTTAACGTTTCACGCGAGAGCTGGATTGAATGAACCACATCATTCAAATCGTTTCTCATAATAACCACGCCGCCGGTTTCCATCGCCACATCCGTGCCGCTACCCATGGCAATTCCCAGGTCAGCTTGAGCCAAAGCCGGGGCATCGTTAATGCCATCCCCGACCATTGCCACTTTTTTCCCGGCCTCCTGCAATTTTTTAACTTCCTTGGCCTTATCTTCCGGTTGCACTTCGGCCAAAACATTTTGAATACCAACTTGGGCGGCAATCGCCCGACCGGTGCGTTCGTTGTCACCGGTAATCATATAAACTTCTACCCCCATCTTTTGC
>DATDYA010000008.1:0-65497 GCA_035289165.1 Patescibacteria group bacterium | reverse complement strand
TTATCCGAAGTGGCTGGCGACCCGCTTGCGGGGCGGCAGACATTTTGGATAACCGCTGTTATGCGATGTCGCGTAGCGACTCGTATAACAGCGGGGACCGCGACCCATTATGCAAAAGAGCGGAGCGATTTTGCATAACGTACGCGTGTATCTGAAGTTTTCATCCCGGCTTAGTAGGATAAATATTGATTATCAGATAACGCCTGATATTTTAAACTCCGCCCAAACTCTCATCGAATTAACGGATGAAAATTTGGGCGGAGGAAAATTGGCACTCCTTTAAAATTCTTAATTAATGCCAATTTTCCGTAGCCCCAGATACACGCTGTTATGTGATGTAGCCAGAAATTACTGTTCTTTCATATTTGAGCTAATTTATTACGTACGTCAGCTAAATTTTTTGCGTCTGCTATATTTTGTTCGACTTCACTAAGTTTTACCCATCCTCTTTTATGTGCTATTGCATCAAAATTTTCTGGGCTAACCCAGCCTTCCTCTGTTAAACGCTTTTTTATAGCTTGGGTTACTTGTCTATCTCTTTCACTTAGAGCTCTAGCAAATTCTGGATCTTTTCTCGCATTATTATATTCGGCTTTTTGAACGATCGATAAATTTTCAAAATCCTCTTGTGATTTCGGTCGATCATATCCTACTGCCATATTGGTTGTGTTTAATGAATAATTGGTTATTGTTACGTAGTATTTAGTTATGTTCGACCTTTAAATATATTGCCAAAAAATTTTTTAAAATAATAAAGAAATTTCTGGCTATTTCACATAACACTGTATAACCTAACCTGTTGATATTTTGGCTAAAATAAGTTATGATGGAGCAGTTATCTTTAGTTCATGACTCGGTCCTGAACCAAAACTATTATATTATCTTGGCCCTCTCCGGTCAAGGCATATATGTCACAAACACTCACGACAATTCTCGCTAATGAAAAGCCTTTTCGATTGAAACAGGTATATTTAGCCTGGTTTGATCCGAAACTGAATTCTTATGCCGAATTAACGACTTTGAGCAAAGAATTACGCGAAAAATTGGCCGAGGTACCTTGGATCTCGGTTAAACAGACGGCTTTGGAGACAAGTCCGAGTGATGGAACCAAGAAAGTGTTATTAGAGTTAGCCGACGGAGCCTTAATTGAGACAGTTCTCATGCCACGAATAGATAAGAGCAAAAAGGAGGCCGAGCACCGCTATACGGTCTGTCTTTCTACCCAGGTTGGTTGTCCAATGCGTTGTGCGTTTTGTACCACCGGTAAATTGGGCTTTAAAAGAAATCTTTTAGTGGAAGAAATAGTTGACCAATTTCGCTTTTGGCAAAAAGAATTAATTAAAACCGATCCCGCCGGACAAATTAACAACATTGTCCTTATGGGACAGGGGGAGCCGTTGTTAAACTATGATAATGTTAAAGAGGCCCTCAATCTATTTCTAAAATACGTTGACATCGGGCCAAGGAAAATTACCCTTTCGACAGTTGGCGTGCCGCAGGCCATGGACCGCCTGCTCGACGACCCAGACTTCCCAGCGGTTCGTTTCGCTTTGTCTTTACATACAGCCATTGAAGAAAGTCGAAAAAAAATAATATTATCCCACCAAAAAGGTTTTTTGGAATGGCTAATCACCTGGGCAAATAAATACCATCGACGATTCCCCAGTCGAACGCATTTCATTGGATTGGAATACACTTTTTTGGAAGGAGTGAATGATGATGACAAACATCTGAAGGCTTTGATAAAACTAGCTTCCAAGTTGGGTCGAGTGAGGATAAATCTTATCCCCTATAATACTGATCCCAATAACCCCGGGCTATTTCAGGGGTCAAAAAAAGAAACAATCGAAACATGGCAAACAGCTCTTTTAGCCAAAGGGTTTATTTCCACCATTCGCCACTCCCAGGGCCAGGATATTTCAGCGGCTTGCGGGCAGTTACACAACCGTGCTAGGATATAATTCGTGAATAATTCTAAATTCTAAAAGTTAAGTTATATGGCCGGGGAAAAATCACCAGCAGGAATACCGCGGGTTGAAACCAATCCGCAAATGCTACTTGTACAAATTATAACCGGGCAAATTACTCCCGAAATAATTGATAAATTAGCAAAAGCTGAATTAGTTACTCTAGACCACGGGCTACAAAAATTAGACACCGGGAAGATGAATGAAAGACAAAAAGACGCAGTGATGGCAGTCCGGGAGGCTTTAGATAAAAAAATAGAAGTTAACAAAAATCCCGAACCAACAAGAGAGTTGGCCGACACCAAAGAAGAATTAAAAAAAAGAATAACAGAAAAAATTGCGACACTAGGAATCGAAATAAAAAAAGGAATGGGGGGTATTTATACTCGGTATGCTGACTACGATAAATATGTTGAAAAATTAAGGTTGTTAGAAAATGAGTTGTTAGCTTTGGTAGACGACATTGAGAACATACCTGATCCGAAAGAATTTAGATCTTCCGCCCTAGTTAGTTTTAAAAGTTGGGTGTTACCAGGTATTACGGCCGAAGTAAATTTACAGGATAGACTGACCAAATTCGTTGGAGAAATTATAGATTTAATTATCGCCAAATTCTAACCATGCTACACATAACAATTATCTGCCTCGGCAAACTCAAAGAATCCTACTGGCGCGAAGCAGAAGCGGAATATTTAAAACGTCTGCAAGCTTTTGCAAAAGTGGAAATAATGGAACTAAAGGAAGAATCTTTTGACGAAAAAGATGGGCCGGAGACGATTAAAGAAAAAGAAGCGAGAAAAATTAAAGACGCCTTGAATAAGGCGCCTAAAGGATACATTGTTATTTTGGACGAAACTGGTAAATCCTTTTCTTCAAACAAATTGGCGGAAAAGGTTTCTACTCTAGAGAATCAGGGAGTTAGCAATATTACTTTTGTCATCGGCGGACCGTTGGGGTTAACCGACGAGATTCGAAAGAAGGCCAACTTACTGCTTTCACTATCTTCCTTTACTTTTACCCATCAAATGGCACGGGTATTCCTAATTGAACAACTCTACCGTACTTTCATGATAAACGCTGGTAAAAAATACCACTACTAAAATTCGGCGAGAAAATCTTCAATCAGTTGTGCTTTGTCCTCTTCGGGAATTTCTTCAGCCAAACGACGATGCAACTCCAGCATACCAATCAACTTTAACCGAGCGCTACTAACAAAGGCTCGATTTTTTTCATTGTCAGCTAAAGCATCTAGATTTAATTCGTCCTCCCCAGTTAAATAACCCTGGTCGGTAAACATTTTCTTAGCAAGCTTTTTAAAAATATCATATTGTTCACCTTGGGTGTTGACAACACGCCCAATATCTTCATGCAAAAGATAAATTCTTTTCCTTACCAAATCCAGATCTTCGCTGTCAGACAAAGAGGCAACACTAAATAAACGAGCCTTGGTGTATTCAAGGGTGGCTTTAGCATATTCATCGTAATGGCTTAAGGTATGACCAAGTTCATAATCAGCTAATTTTGTGACGCGATCAGCGGGAGCAATAACTAATCCCTCCTTGATTGTCTTCGGTGGGTCAAAACGATCCTCAAAAAAAAGCGCGGCTTGTCCTTCACGTTCAAATTCTGGACCGTCGGGGATGGTTTGGGCTGCCCCGAATTTAACTTCCCATACTCGGCCGGAAACAGCGATGATCCGTACTGGCAACAGTGGCATTGATTCGGCCTGAACACGCACCATTTCTGGTACCAAGGATTTTAACTTCTCATCTTTTTCCAACCAAGTGAAAAACCTCTTTTGTTCATCACGCAAAGCTTTGGTAAACGGCGAGGCCTCGTCAACGCGCGCCACTTCCATACTCAAACGGTTATAACCACTACGCTCGGCTTCGTTTCTCTCCATTAAAGCCGAGACGACCACTCGCGGTGTTTGTTGCATTAAAGCGATCCAGGCGCGATCCAATTCCAACCCAGCCATCTGGTAATCAGCTTGGTTTGAACTTTGCAAAATTTTTAATAGAGCTCCCGCATAACGCGCTTCAGCCAACAAACCTTTTTGGGCCAAGTCACTTGAGCGGGCTAAAAGATAATTCTCGGTAGCCTGTTTATCTGGGTCCCCTTCGGGCAAAGATTTCCATTCGTGGGGAAGGTAATTCCAGGTGTGACCGGTTTCATCCTTGTTCACGAACCCTTTATACCCCTCGGCCTTTTGGTTTTGGCGATCATAAATACGACCAAAGTGGACGTTGACGTTTAAACCTAAACTTAGGAGAGACTGTTCGTTAATGTTCAAATCATTAACCAGGTTAGATTCCAATAGTTTTAAGAGAATCCGGCTGGTCATTTCGCTGTAAACCCGGGCGACATGAGCGACCTCTTCCTTGGGAAAAAACTCCACTTTTCCAGCCACTTCTTCAGTGCGCAAATATCTACCAACCTCCGAATCCTTGGGGTGCTTTATCATCTGGCTATAACGGCCAATCTCGGCATAACCCAAAACTTTTTTCCAATCCAGAGTGTCTCCACCCACCAACTGACCTTTTAATTTTTCTAAGAGTTTTTCCTTAATCCGAGACCTAGTTGTCTCGACCCAAACCGCCATGTTTTGCGGCGATTTTTCCAGTTCACCAAACAATTCTTCACAAAAAACATCGACATCGGTTTGGCTAAAACCATCCCAGTTGTTTTTTTCTCTTTCGTCTTCCATATGTTTAAAATATTAAGTAAAAGTATTATACACTAATGAACCGTCTTGTACAGCTTGCTTATTAACTCGCCTTTTGCTAAAATTAGATTATCTTAGTTAACTTTAAATATTGTATGAAACGAGTATTTTCTGGCGTTCAGCCAACAAACAACTTACACATTGGAAACTATTTGGGAGCGATAAAAAACTGGATTGACTTGCAAAAAGAATATGAGTGTATTTTTTGTGTTGTTGACCTACATGCTTTGACCGTCTACCAAAAACCAGAGGCATTACGAGAGAATATTTTAAATGTTGTTAAAACTTATGTGGCTTTAGGTATCGACCCGAATAGATCCATCATCTTTCAGCAGTCGGATGTTAAAGAACATGCCGAATTAGCTTGGGTTTTGAACACTATTACCAAAACAAGCGAGCTAGAGCGCATGACCCAGTTTAAAGACAAAGCCAAAGCGCACAAAGAGAATGTCAACATGGGTTTATTTGATTATCCCGTACTCATGGTGGCAGACATTGTTCTTTATGACACGGACTTGGTACCGGTCGGCAAAGACCAAGAACAACATTTGGAGTTGACACGGGTGGTCACTCGAAGGTTTAATTCCTTGTATGGCGATACTTTTACCATCCCTGAACCGTTAATTAAAAAAGAAGGTGCACTTATCTTGGCGCTAGATGACCCCAGTAAAAAAATGAGTAAGAGCGCCAGTTCGGTAAACAACTATATCTCACTCTTAGACGAGCCTGAGGTGGCCAAGAAAAAAATTATGCGGGCAGTAACTGACTCCGGAACTGAAGTTACGTCTGGAGGAGATAAACCAGCGTTAACTAATTTGCTTACCATCTACTCCCTACTCTCCGGGCTTTCGATTAAAGAAGTTGAAAAACAATATGCTGGCCAAGGTTACGGTGACTTTAAAAAAGGATTAGCTGAGGTGGTTGAAAACTTCTTGCAAGAATTCCAAAACAAATTTAATAAAATATCTGACAAAGAAGCCAAAGAAATTTTAGCCACCGGTGCAAACAAAGCCCAAAAGTTAGCGACTAAAAAAATGGAAGAAGTGAAAAAAATAATTGGTATCCAAATTTAATTACTAACTAACATATTAATTTATGGAAAATACCACCAGTAACAAGGTTATAATCATCAAGAATATATATTTTTATCTCGTCTCGTTTGTCGCTCTCATGATGGTTGTTTTTTCAACAGCCAATTTGATTAACATCGTCTTAAAAACTTACATCTTTACAGCGGCAGACCAATACAACTACTATCCGGGAGTTGAATGTGATATGAATATTAACAATGGCGAGAAACCGGGGGCAGTTGCCGAACCATCTGAAGTTAAAAAACTAACCCCAACGGAATGTGCGGCTCAAGAAGAAAAATTCCAAGAAAGAGAACGGCTCAATATGAAATCCCAAAGACAACGTAATCTGGTTACAGACATTTCGTTCATTGTTGTAGGTATTCCATTATTTGCCTTCCACTGGTACTATGCTAGAAAGAAAATGGTCTAATATATTGACAGAGTACGATAAATAGGCTATAGTACTTCTACTATGACAAAAGCTAACCGCAACAATAATAACAATAACCCACCGATTTGCGGGTAGGCTTTTAATTCAACGATTAAACCCTTCCCGCTCGGAAGGGTTTTTTATTCCGGGATAGTTGAGTGGTACAACGCCACGCTGTTAACGTGGATATCCCTGGTTCGAATCCAGGTCCCGGAGCTCCAGAAAATATGGCTAACTTAAGTCATATTTTTTTATACCTGGGAGCGGAATTCGAACTAATCTTTCAAAATGCAGAGAAAAATGATAATATCTATTTATCTATTCAATAAAGAGAAACTATGAACGATGTCGAATTTAACACATTGCACGGGGAAAAAATAATGGTACCAAAAGATAAAATAGTTTTTCGGCCCAGCTCCTATGGTATTATTTTATATGAAGATAAAATTTTACTAACGGATGTAAAAAGTACAGGAAAGTATACTCTACCGGGTGGTGCTATGGAACCTGGCGAAACCAGACAACAGGCATTAAAACGAGAAGTCTGGGAGGAAACAGGTACAGAAGTAGAAGTTGGCGAGTGCCTTTCCTGTGAAGAAAGAAATTTTTACTACGATCCGACCAGGGAAGCATTCCAGGTATTTGCTTTTATCTTTTTATGTCAACCAAAAACATTAGAATTAACAAACAAAAACAATGTATCTGATGATGAGTCAAACAAACCAGAATGGGTAGAAATTTCAAAATTAACAGAGGATAGCTTCCAAGTATTCGGGAATACTATCTTACAGACATTGAGAAATAAATTTTAGTTCAAACATCGTCCGCAGCCCGAAGCTTTCACCCCCTTAACAACTTGTTCAGGGGGTGCTATTATTTACCGGGGAGGATAACTACTAAAAAATTATGCACAACATCCCATTGGCCCTTACTTATGATGACGTTTTAATTGTACCAAAACGGTCAACTCTTACTTCTCGGCGAGAAGCTAATACTAAAACTAGGTTAACAAAAAAAATTAGTTTAAACATACCGATTGTGAGCGCTAATATGGACTCGGTTACTGGACCAGAAATGGCCATAACCATGGCGCGCTTGGGCGGCATCGGTATTGTTCACCGCTTCATGACCATTGAAGAAAACGTGGAAGCGATTAAGAAAGTAAAGCGGGCACAGAATTATATCATTACTGATCCATATACCATTGAACCAACAAAGACGGTCGGTGAAGCCAGGGAATTTATTAATAACATTGGCGCCAGCGGTTTAATTGTTGCGAATGGTGACCACCGTCTCCGTGGGATATTGTCTAGCCGGGACCTGTTACTCGCCACCAGCGATTACCAGCTGGTCGGAGAAGTTATGACCCCCCGGGAAAAACTAGTGGTGGGCAGTAAAGATACAACTTTCGCCGAAGCCAAGAAAAAAATGGCCGAGCACAAAGTGGAAAAACTGCCACTGGTTGACAACGACAATGTTGTCGTCGGCCTGATTACTCTAACTGACATCAAACACCTAAACGACTACCCGCATGCCAATGTCGATAACGATGGTCAATTAATCGTTGGCGGTTCAGTCGGTGTAACTGGAGACTACATGGAACGAGCCCAAGCTCTAGCAGAGGCGGGTGTCGACGTATTAGTACTGGATATTGCTCATGGTCATTCTGATCTTATGTTTAACGCTATCAGTAAAGTTCGAGCAATTTGTGGAGATATACAAATAATTGCCGGAAATATTGCCACCGCGGAAGCCGCCCGTGAATTGTGTGAAGCGGGGGTAGATGCGGTAAAGATTGGAGTAGGACCAGGAACAATTTGTATCACCCGAATGGTGACTGGTTGTGGCATGCCGCAACTAACGGCGGTCATGCAGTGCTCGGCGGTAGCGAAAAAATATGGTGTGCCGGTCATCGCCGACGGTGGTATCCAGCGCTCCGGTGATATTGTTAAGGCCATTGCGGCTGGGGCAGACACAATGATGGCCGGTAGCCTATTTACCGGCACTACAGAAAGCCCTGGTTCAATAATGACGCGTGGTGGGAAGAAATATAAAATGTATTCTGGTAGCGCCTCCTATCTGGTTAGCCACCACAGAAAATCTGCTAAATTAGAGAAAAAAGACCTGTCAGAAGTCGTTCCGGAAGGCGTTGAGTCGATTGTCCCCTTCCGTGGGACGGTCGTAGATATTGTAAACCAATTGGTAGGCGGATTAAAAAGCGGCATGAGCTATACCAACTCTAGGACAATTAGTGAACTTCAAAATAATACTGAATTCGTCCAGATTACCGCCGCCGGTTGGAAGGAAAGTGGCGCTCACGACGTTGGAGAAATAAAATAGGCGGGAAAGTTATACACAGTTTTCTGCTAGACCTATTGCAAAACATTTTTGTTTTTGCTTTAATATTCTAGTTCTAGAAAAAGTGCGTAATGTTCTACCGTGAATATCTCCGGAATGTTACCGGGAATAAAAATAAAATTAACGACTACTTAGAGGTCAAAAACAACACGCTGTTTTACAAGGAGATCGATCTTTTAAAGTTGGTCAAAAACTATACTGACCCCCTCGAAGTAGCCTACACCCCGATGATCGAGGACAGAATTTTGAATATCAAAAAAATTGTTGGGGAAGCCATTCACCGTCACAATTACCCGGGGACCTTTACCTATGCCTACGCCTCAAAAGCCAATTACTTTAGTGAGGTAATTACCACAGCCTTGAACGGAGCGGATGCACTCGAAATAACCTCGAGCTATGACTTGGATATAGTGGAATACTTATTTAAGAAAAAAATCATTAGCAAAGACCGCTTAATTATCTGCAATGGTTTTAAATTTGACCGCTACTTAACGCGGCTTTTTTATTTAAAAAAACAAGGCCTAAACCTTCGACCAATTGTTGAAAACCTCGATGAACTGGAGGCCTTAATCAATGGTGGTCTAGAATTTGAAATCGGGCTGCGACTAAATGTAGACGAATATCCGATCAAAAAATCTCTCTTGCCGCCTCGACTTAGCTCGCGTTCTGACACGCGTTTTGGTTTGACCTTTAAAGAAATGTTGGATACTGCTAAACGGTTAAGAAACTATCCAAAGTTAAAATTTACCACTTTTCATATCCATTTTGGCGGTATGATCGAGGACATCCCTTCTTATGTCCGGGCGGTGAAAAAAATCTTTGTCGAAAATTACGCCGAGATAAAAAAGATCTACCCCGACCTTGAGACCTTGGACTTGGGCGGAGGGCTACCGGTGCAATACAACCTATGTTTTAAATTTGATTACACCAAACTATTTAATGACTTAATTAAAACCCTTGGTCAGACCGCCAAACACGCTAACTGTAGAGCACCGAATTTGATCGGCGAGTACGGACGGTATACTGTGAACGATCACAGCTTCTTTATCTTCAAAGTGATCCTAGAAAAAAGCATCCCCCACCGTACGGCTAACTGGTATATTATTAACGGTAGCATCATGACCCACCTGCCGGATTCTTGGGCCTTGGGGCAGGAATTTGTAGTTCTCCCGATTAATGGCTGGGATCGACCTGGTAAACTGGTTCGACTCGGCGGAATTACTTGCGATCCTGATGATACTTTCCACAAAAACCGAGAAATGTTTTTACCAGAGTTTTCTAAAGACAATGAATTGTATATTGGGGTATTCGGCGTTGGTGCTTACCAAGAAATGATTTCTGGCATCGGCGGCGTTCACCACTGTCTTCTACCTGAAGGTTGCGAGGTCATTATATACAAAAAGGATGGCCGACTGGTTTTTGATGAAATTACCCAAAAACAAACAGCTAAGGAGGTTTTAAATGGCCTAGATTACCACAGCCGGCACATTTTGGGAAACTACGTTCAAAACCCAGTTACCCCGGCCTTGACCTTGACAAAATAGCTTAAATCCAGTATAAATACTGCACTTTATATATGTGGGATCCCGACCACTCGGGAGTTTGTACCACGTAACAAACAAGTTTATGTCCAAAAGGATGAAGGCTTTAAAGGAAAAAGTAGATAAAAACAAGATCTACACTCCGGCCGAAGCCATTAAGTTAGTCAAAGAAACGTCTAACACCAAATTCGATGCTTCCATCGAATTACACGTCCGTCTCGGAATTGACCCAAAAAAGGGTGAACAACAAATCCGCGCGACCGTCGTTTTGCCACATGGTAGCGGTAAAACAAAGAAAGTCGCCGCTTTCGTTAGCCCAGAAAAAGTAGCGGAAGCTAAAGAAGCTGGAGCAGACGTCATCTACGGCGAAGAAGAGATTAAAAAACTGAAAGATACCGGCAAATTCGACTTTGAAGTGGCGGTTACTACCCCAGACATGATGCCAAAAATGGCCGCGGTAGCGAAAATCCTTGGTCCAAAAGGCTTGATGCCAAACCCCAAGACGGAAACAGTCGGGCCGAACATTAAAAAGATGGTTGAAGAGCTCAAAAAGGGTAAAATTACCTTTAAAAACGATGACACTGCCAACGTCCATGTGACAATCGGCCGAGCTAGTTTCACCGAAGAGCAACTAAAAGAAAATTTTACGGCCTTCACAGATGCCCTAACTAAGGTAAAACCAAACACTTCCAAAGGAACCTACGTCCAGAATCTGATAATTACCAGTACGATGGGTCCGGCGATTAGAGTGTCAGAAAAATAGAGCTTCTAAAACCTCCCTTAAACGGGAGGTTTTTTGTACTCAAATAGCACTTGGCAGAGGACGATTTCTCTGCTAAACTGTAAATATATTTAAATGCTATATGTCTACTCAAACACCCATAAAAAAATACGTTCGACCGACCTGGGATGAATACTTCATGGAGGTGGCACGTGCTGTTGCAAAACGCGCCACGTGTGATCGTGGACGAAGTGGCTGTGTCATCGCCAAAGACAAACAAATCCTTGTTACCGGCTACGTTGGATCGCCAAAAGGTATGCCCCACTGTGATGAAATCGGCCACCAAATGAAAACCACCATTCACGAAGATGGTCACCAAAGCCAGCACTGCGTCCGCACTGCTCACGCCGAACAAAATGCGATTGTTCAAGCCGCAAAGATAGGGGTCGCCATTGATGGTGCCACCCTTTATTGTAAAATGACACCGTGTGCAGTTTGCGCAAAGATGATCATTAATGCTGGTATCAAAAAGGTTGTTTGTGAAAAAAAATACCATGCTGGAAGCGAATCTGAAGAAATGTTTCATGAGGTAGGTATGGACCTAATATATTTTGATGAAAATCTTGAACAATATGCCAACCAGTAAAATAATTCTTGGGTTTGTTGGTGATTTGTCTTCTGGAAAAGGTACAGCCGCCAAATATTTAAAAGAAAAATATAATTCTAATTCTTATCGTTTCTCAACAATTTTACGAGATATTATTAACCGTCTGTATCTACCGGAAACGCGAGGAAACTTACAAAATATATCGACAGTATTAAGAGAAAACTTTGGCCAAGACGTTTTAAGTAAAGTCATTGCCGAGGATGTAAAAAATGACCCAAACGAAATAGTGGTTGTTGAGGGGGTACGCCGTCCAACCGACATTACTTACTTACGGGAGATTCCTGGTTTTCACTTAATATACATTACTGCGGAATCTAAATTGCGCTGGGAACGCCTGGTAAAACGCGGTGAAAATGAGGATGACATGGAAAAAACTTACGAAGAATTTTTAAAAGATGAACAGGCCGAAGCGGATATTTTAATTAAAGAATTAGGCAAAAGTGCTGAATACACTATTTATAATAATTTAAGTTTTGAAGAATTCTATACTGAAATTGAAAAAATTTTAAGCGAGATAAAATCCAAAAAGTAATATGAAAAAAGTAATTGCAATTGTTGGTATGTGCGGCGCCGGTAAAAGCGTGCTAGCAGACATGCTGGTCGAAAGGGGTTGGGGCTACGTCAGATTTGGACAGATCAACTTAGACATTTTAAAAGAAAGAGGCTGGGAAACTAATGAAAAAAATGAAAAGATTATTCGCGAAGAACTCCGCACCGAACACGGTATGGCCGCAGTAGCAAAATTAAATATCCCTAAATTTGACAAGGTCCTGGAAAGTAAAAATCTGGTAGCCGACGGACTCTATAGCTGGTCGGAATACAAAGTATTAAAAGATTATTACGGTGATCGTCTTACCATTGTCGCGGTTTATGCACCACCAGCTTTGCGTTACGAAAGAATTTCCAGCCGAGTCTCTGGCCCAGAGGATAAAGATCTTCGTAATCGTTCGTTCACCAAGGAAGATGCCAAGAAAAGAGATTATAACGAGATTGAAAATGTTGAAAAAGGCGGGCCAATTGCGATGGCGGATTATACCATTTTAAATACTGGCACCCTAGAAGAGTACAAAAAGGAAATTGAAAAATTTATTGCCCATTATGCAAGTTAAAATTAAAAGAATTGACACCTCCTTACCCTTGCCTGAATACAAAACTGCTGGCGCGGCCGCTTTTGACATCTACTCCCGCGAGGACTGTATCGTTCCAGCCCGCGGTCAATTTAAGGTACCCTCAAATTTAATCGTAGCCACCCCGCCCGGCTACGTTTTATTAATCTTTTCCCGTTCAAGCTTGGCACCACGCAAAGGGCTAATGCTGGCTAATAGCGTCGGGGTTATAGACAGCGATTACTGCGGGCCAACTGACGAAATACTGGTTTCGGTATATAATTTAACTGATCAGGAAGTTAAAATTGAAAAGGGTGAACGAATTGCCCAGGGGATGTTTGTAAAATATGAGCAAGGAAAGTGGGAGGAAACAGAAAATGTGGGTAGTCCCGACCGGGGCGGTTTTGGTTCGACTGGTGTTTAGTTAAAATAAAAATTGTTTCTAAAAAAATATTATGGCGACCATAAAAGAAAAAGCAAAAAAATTAGTTAATCTGCTATTTGGATTTTTAAAAAAAGAAAAAGCGATTGAAGAAGAAAGCAAAAAGTTGGTTCAAGGTGCGGTAAAAGAAGCCGACCAAAAAAAGATTGAGGAATTAAAAAATAAAATTAATAATCTTTAATTTTAAATATATGGTGGCAGGATTTAATGAAGATCTAAGCCGAGAGCAGATTCAGCAAATGGAGGGGTCGCTCAATAATCAAAACAAAGCAATGAAAGAAAAAGGGGTAGCAGAAAAAGCTGAAGTAACCTCAACCCAAGAACCTAGCGGAGAAAAACCCGGCCTACTTCGCCGTATTTGGGCGAAGGTAGCTGGAGAATCAGAGAAATACCGGGCTGATATGGAAGCATACTTTGATAAAAAATGGTCGGACAAACAAGCTGAATTAAAAGAAGAAGTGGGTGAAATTATTCAGGATACTGAAAAACATACGGAAGACACTATAGTTGATCTAGAAATTAAAATTAACCATTTGGTTAAAGCCGGCGAACTTGATCCTAGGGTTGGCGATGAATTGTCTGCACAGTTAGAAGTACTTCGCGCTGAAGCAAAAAAAACTGCTTCTGAAGCCACTAAAGAAGTCGACGCCGAAACAACTGGGGCGGAAGGAAACGATACTAAAAAATCCGAAGAAAAAATGGGCGAACCAACCGACGAAGACGCCGCAGAAATGAAAGGCAAACTAACACCAGAAGATGGTGAACTTTTAAACCAGATTATCCAAACCAAAACTGCAACCGAAAGACAGAATCTAGTTAAAAAACTATATGAAAAGAATCTAGTAAGTCAAGAACTTAACGACTACTTATCTACCATCGAAGAGTTACAGCCAGTATTCGCCGAGTTACAAGGCGAAGAAGTAGCAAAAGAGGTAGCCCCAGACGAAAAAATCCAAAAACCGAGTAAGGAAGTTTCTGAGGCCAAACTTTTTGGTAAACTGTCTCAAGCCGATCGTGATTTATTTGATTTAATGAAAGACGAAGGTAGCCTACCGAATATCCAGAAATTCCTAGCTAAAAAATACCAAGATGGTGAAGTAAGCCCAACACTAAAAAACTACCTCTCGACTGAAGATGCTTTCAAAAAAGTTTTTGAAGCTATTGACGGCGGACAACAATTTGAAACAGAAGCAGCGGCTAAACAACCAGTCGAAAAGGCTGCTCCGACTAAAGAAACAACCCAGGAGTCAGGAGTTGATGACGAAGTTTTCTCTAAAGAATTTTCCCGTTATATTGTCGGCATGAAGTTACAATTAGTAGACAGTGCTGCTAAACACTTATCTAGTATCGTCCGTTTTGGAGGGAAAAATCCGGATTTTGACCCAACCTTCCAACAAGACCGCCAAAGGATGCTACAAAAATCTTCTCGCGATGCTTGGACTCAAGCCTACAAGCTTGTAGAAGATGTTTCACGGCCTAATTCCGAGTTTCGCAATTTGCTTAAAACTTCGAAAGAAAAAGCCAGCCAGTGGGCAGACGAAAAATTAGCTTCGAACAATGAGGGGCGGCTTGACCTAGAAGCCAAAATGAAAGATCCAAACAACTCTAAAGCCGATTTGCTAATAACCACGATCGGACGACTAAAAATCGAGGAAACAATCCTTCAACAGTTAAAAGATTCAATCCAATATTACAAAACTGCGACCACTGAAACAGCCTCTTCTGCTGTGTCTTCCTCAGAAAAAGCTCAGGAAGCTGCCGAAAAAGACGCGGAACAAACAATCGAAATTCGAGCCGAGAATACTAGCCGACTTAGCAAAGCGCAACTTGAAGGCGGTGGCTACCAATTTACTGACTGGGACATTAAGACTGAAGGACGGCCAGATTTAGATCAAGCTTTTGTAGATAAAAAGATAAAGCAGTTTGAGGAGCAGGGGAACGATGTGGTAGTGAAGAAAGAAGGTAAGACGTTATCCATAGGAAAACTAGAATATTCGGTTGTACCAATTGACAATTTGGTGGCCCAAGAGAATTATACCAGAACCCTTCTCTTGCCAACTAAAAACGAGCTGGTGCGACAAACCATAGATGAAGAAATTACCAAAGGCCATGAAATTGCCCTACACCGTTCCGGCGACGTAAGAAGACTGTTGGTTAAAGAATCCGCCCCAGCCACTAGCAAGGAAACCGGAGCGGCGCCAGAGGCTACCCAACCATCAATTGAAGAGCAGACTGCCGCTTTGGATGCGCTTCTGGCTAAAAAGACTGGACTCCTTGAGAGTGAAAAATATAAATCCAATTATTTTAAAAGAACTGAGAGCGAACAAGATAAATTAGCTTCATTTGAGGTCTATTCAGAACTTAAAGACGATGACCCACTCAAGATGCAAACGGATACAAATCGTAGGGGCTGGGCCTTAGCCGACAAACAAGCGGGTAAGACGGCCGACTTAAATGATACGCAAGATGACTACCGAGAAGGCACCGATCAATTTAAGTACCAAACCGGTGAGGCTTTGAAGCAAGTAACAGAACACCTACGAGCTGAGGCGGTGTCAAAACAAAAGGAGGCCGCTACCGAGGAAACACCTGATGTTATTACTCCAGATTCAGAAGACGTGGGCGGCGACGATGAGGCTGGAGAAATGTATGAAACGTATCACCCACTACACCCTGATAACATAGATGACGCGAAGAAAGAATCTATAAACCCAACTGAAGTAGTTAAAAAAACTAAAGAAAAGGGGGAGCTGGGGGAGTCAATAGTAGAATCCGAAAGTAACAAAGTGATCAAACAGCTATCTCGCGAGGAGGGAGAGAGTTTTGAAGCCTATAAAATAAAAACTGAAACAGCAATCAAGAAAGGTGAGCTAAACCCAACTGTTGATTTAGGAAAATTATTTGACCAGATAGTAGCATCAACCACCTTAAAAGCCGAAAGACCCCTAGCTTTAAAACATATTGTTGGCTCACTCATCGCCAATGGCCACAAGTCTACTGCTGAACGTTTCGTAATGGCTAATAAACTGAAACCTTTCGGGCCGGAGGCAGAAAACGCCTTAAAGTCTGCTACAAGGGGAGATAAAACTAGTGATAAACAACCAGCCCCTGAAAGCAACGCCCAACCTAATGTTGAAACCAAAGCCGCAACAACCAAAGAGGAAAATAAGCCAGTAATTGGACAATACCGACTCCACAAAGGACGGGTAGTCAACTTGCAAGGGAGTTCGGGAGAGTCCCCAGACCTGACCCAATATTTTACTGCTCAAGCCGTTGATTTAAACGGGAAATTTACTGGGGAGACCTTTGAAATTGCTGAGGACGAATTAGGGGATCTCATCCCCTATAATGAACTTAACGATCGACTGGCCGAGCAATCTTATGACCAAGCTGCTTAATTAAATATCCTTAACCTATGCCCAACTTCACACCGGAGGAAAAGGAGGTCTTGAAACCATATGTCACCAGTACGGAACGGGAGGTCTACGCCATTACTGGCATGAACGGAATTGTCGGAGCAGCGTATGCACGCTACTCCCGATCGAAACTCGGTTTCCGCGAAATGCTATTGGAGGAATTCATGAAGGATGGGGAAAAAATTGATTACAAACACGCCGATGAGCTTATCGAACGGGTCCTAATCGCTTATGGCGACGACTCGGTCGGTGAATTAGAGGGGGCCCATGTCTCTTTCGAAAATATCTCGATTCTCGCGACCAAAGAAATCGAGGATCGCCGTATTGGTGGCTCACCATTGGAAAAATCTACCCGCTATGTTTTCTTTGATGAAAAAGATGAGAACGGGAAATACAAGTATGTCCGCGAACCAAAAATAATGGCTTCGCCTTTTGCAAAGGAATATGAAGAAACAATGGATTTTATCTTTGATACCTACGCTGCCTTGATTGCACCAATGCAAGAGTTTTATAAAAAACGACTTCCTCTGGAAACAGCCGCTTACGACATCTTGGGTAGCGGCCAAAAACAAAAATATAACGAACTAAAAGAAGAAAAGGACCAGAAGGCTTTCCGTATTACATATAATATGGATATACGGACCAAAGCCTGCGATTCACTTCGCTGTCTATTGCCGATTAGTACCAAAACTAATATGGGGGTATTTGGCAACGGACGATTTTACCAGTACTTAATTTCACATTTAATTAGTTCGGATTTGGAGGAAGTAAAACAAATTGGCCAAGAAACCTTTGAGGCCCTGACCGACGTTATTAAACAATATGTCCGCCGCGCCAAGGTGAAAGAATACAACCAAAAAATTGATGCAGAAATGAAATCCTTAGCCAAAAATATTTTTGGATTTTTACCGTTTGGGTTAACTGAAAAAGTCCATTTAGTGCCAATGGAACTACGCGATACCGAAGACTACCTGGTGGCCCACATGCTTTATCCATTTACCAGACATTCCTTCTCACAGGTCTACGAGGTAGTTAAACATCTTACTCCCGAACAAAAAGAGAGGATCAAAACAACTTACGTTGGTGATCGCTCTACGCGACGGGACAGGCCGGGTCGAGCGTTTGAATCGGGCTATACTTATACCTTTGACATGTTAACAGATTTTGGTAGCTACAAAGATATTATGCGTCATCGCATGAACACCCAACTGCGCCAACCATTTAGCCCCATTCATGGTATGGAATTACCAAACGATTTGATAGAAGCAGGTTTTTCTCCCCAAGCCCTGGAGTGTCATGAAAAAGTCTTAAATTTCTATAACAAAGCTTACCCAGTAATTGGCGATGCGGCCTCCTACGTCGCTTTGCATGGTTCACGGGTGCGTTGGCTAATTGGTTTTAACGACCGCGAGGCGATGCACTTACTCGAAATTCGAACCGTGCCCCAAGGACACCCTCAATACCGCAAAGTTGCCCAACTTATGCATGATCAAATTGCCAAAGTTAACCCGTGGCGCGCGAGCATTATGAAATTTGTTGATCATAATGATTACTCCAGTGCTCGTGGGGACAGCGAAGCAAAACAGCGGATTAAGGAACAACAACTTGATGAAAAATACGGCCATTCCCCAACCACTGCCGACAAGTAAGATCGTCATCGTTGCCGCGATCGCAAAAAATAATGTCATTGGTTCTAACAATGCCTTACCTTGGCATTATCCGGAAGAATTAAAATGGTTTAAAGAAATTACCGAAGGCAAAACCATTCTCATGGGCCGACGGACCTTTGAAAGTATTCTAGCCAAGCAGGGCAAACCGCTCAAAAAGCGTAAACATATTATCTTGACTCACGATTTAAGTTACCGGGTACCGGATGGGGTGTTCATTTATCATGATTTAAAGAAAGCGCTAAAAGATTTAGAGGAAACTATCTACGTTATTGGCGGCGGGACAGTATATAAACAAACCACTGATCTGGCTCAAGAAATGTATATCACGCACATTGATAAAGAATATTCCGGTGATGTTTTTTTCCCTTCGCTTCACGAAAGTGATTGGAAAAAAGAAGTGATTCGACAAACAAACGAGTTAGTGCTAACAAAATATCTAAGAATTCATCTTTAAAACATTATGTTTATAATGATTGAGGGGACAGACGGATCAGGGAAATCCGTCCAAACAGAATTGCTACGTGACCATTTGTCAAAAATGGGCCGAGCCGTAGAAGTAATTAGCTTCCCGCGCTACGGGCAAAAAAGTGCAATCATGGTCGAAGAGTATTTGGCCGGAAATTTGGGTTCCTTAAGTGAGGTCACAGCTCGTCAGGCTTCGATTTTCTATGCGGTGGATCGCTTTGCCGCCAAAAAACAAATTTTACAATGGCTGGGAGAAGGCAAAATTGTTATTTCTAACCGTTATGTCGGATCAAACATGGGGCATCAGGGCGGTAAAATGTCTGATCCGGAAGAAAGAAAAAAATTCTTTGAATGGAATTACGATCTGGAATATAACATTTTTCAAATTCCCCGGCCAGATGTTAATATCATCCTACACGTTAAGGCTGAAACAGCCGAAAAATTGATTAACCAGAGAGCCGAAGTGCAAAACCGTGTCAAAGATATTCACGAAAAAGATCTGAACCACCTAAAAAATGCCGAAACAGCCTATTTGCATATGGCCGAAATATTCCCAGAATTTCAGCTGGTTGAATGTGAAGATGGCGAACGGCTATTGTCCACAGAAGAAATTCATGGTAAAATTTGGATGATAATTCAAAATAAGTTTAATTAAAACAAATATGTCAAAGAGAAATCTTTATGTACTTTTGTACATAATAGGCATCGTAGTATCAGTTGGTGCCGGAATGGGAGTCAAAAACTTTCCGATCGCCCTGCTCTTACTTTTTGTAATACGCTTTGGTGTTAATTTTTGGTACGCCAACCTCAACGGAGTAAGCCTGGCACCTAAAATTTTAGCCAGTATCTTTAGCGGCTGTGGCTTCGTCTATCTTATGGGTTTGGACAAGAACCTTCCGGGTGCCTGGGCCATCCTTGACGATACAATTAAAATTTATGAAAAAAATTTCAAAAATATTATTATCTATCCGCTGTGGCAATTCTTAGGTGTCGCGGCTCTTGTAATTCTTGGCGTGATAATTTGGATTTTGGCCTCCTTCTTGTCACTAATCCCCAGATATATTATCGTCATTGTTTTCAGCGTTATAATCTTTATCGCTATCATCATACTTAGCTTGCTTCTTACCATTGGTCTTTACTATACCATTAAACGGACTACCGACGGACAACCAAATATGCCGGTAAAAGAAACTTTGCGACTAGCCTGGACCAAGCTCTCTAGTTTTCTAGGTTCGGCAATCCTTGGTCATCTTTATGCGATTTGGCCTTTGCTCGCGGCCATAATCTTGGGGGCAATTTATGCCACAACTTCAATGGCCTACTCGCTGGGAGGATTAAATACCGGCGCTCTACTCCAAGGCAACTGGATCTTCGGGGCGATTGTCGCCGCCGCAGTTGTTTACGGAATAATTCATTTCGTTTATTACTCCATCCGCCTAATCTTCAACTATCTATCAGTACTTTTTGCTAACCAAAAAGCCACCGAGAGTTTGACTTATAGTAAAGCTCTAACCAAAAACCATTGGTGGGCAGTGCTTTGGAGAATGTATGCTCCGGCTTGGGTCGTCGCGGTGGTTGTTATAATCGCCTCTTTCGTCGTAGATATCTTTTCACTGTTCGGGCCAGTTGGCGAGGCAATTAGCAGTATTCTTTATTTAGTGCTTCAGGTTATTGCTACGCCGCTTGTCGGAATTATCCTAATAATCCTCTTTAATCATTTGGAACGACAAAAAACAAGCCCCCCTGTTCAGAGCTAAACCTTTTGATTAAACAAAGCCCCTCGCCAAACGAGGGGCTTTAATAACCAAAACAACGGGTAGATATTGCCAAAACCGCTGTTTAGAATTATAATGGCAGAAGTAGAAATAACCATTATTTATGCCGAATTATACCCCAATTATTGGTATGGAGGTCCACGTTGAATTAAAGACAGCGAGCAAAATGTTTTGTTCCTGTAAGAATGACCCGGACCGCGAGGCGCCCAATACCAATGTCTGTGAAATCTGCTTGGCACACCCAGGCACCCTTCCTCTACCTAACCAAAAAGCGATTGAATGGACAGTAAAAATTGCCAAAGCTTTAGGTTGTAAAATAAACGAACAAAGTAAGTTTGATCGTAAACACTATTTTTATCCTGACCTACCGAAAGGCTACCAAATTTCTCAGTATGATGAACCAATCGGGGAACATGGAGAAATTACTGTTGACTTAGTTGGTGGAAAAAATCCACGTACTGAGGCCACTATTGGTATTACTCGTGTTCATTTAGAAGAAGATACGGCTAAATTATCTCATGACAAAACCGGTAACACCTTAGTAGATTTTAACCGTGCCGGTGTACCTTTAGTAGAAATTGTGACTGAC
Source organism: Patescibacteria group bacterium (assembly GCA_035289165.1). GTDB lineage: Bacteria > Patescibacteriota > Patescibacteriia > Magasanikbacterales > GWA2-37-8 > DATDYA01. The sequence goes on along the minus strand of DATDYA010000008.1, from coordinate 44,552 downwards.
CCCGACATCCAAACTGGTATTGAAGCTAAGGCCTACTGTCAGGAGTTACAGACCGTCTTCCGATATCTTGGGGTATCGGAAGCAGACATGGAAAAGGGGCACATGCGCTGTGAAGCGAATATTTCTCTACAAGAAACGGACAAGTTTGATATTAAAGACGGGTTAGTAATCCCTAAAGATGGTTATGCTTTAAATCATAAGGTTGAATTAAAAAACATCAACTCTTTCCGGGCAGTAGAAAAGGCCATCGACTATGAAATTAAAAGACAAACCGAGATGTTAGAAAAAGGAGAAACCTGGCAACAACAAACTCGGGGCTGGGATGAGGATAAGGGCGAAACAATTTTACAACGTGTAAAAGAAACCGCAGCGGATTACCGGTATTTCCCAGAACCAGATATCCCACCATTTAACCCTCTGCAAGTAGCTCGCGACACTTCCTTACCAGAATTACCAAATGTAAAAAGAGTGCGCTTTAATACAGAATATGGTTTTTCTTTGGCAGATAGCCAGTTGCTAACTAACGACGAACACTGGGCAGATTATGCCGAGCACACTATGAACGAATTGGTTGAATGGCTCCACAGTCTACCAGAATCCAAAGAAGATACTGACGATTTACAAGAAACCAAAAAACAGCAGACTGCCCGTTTGGCCGGTGGTTGGCTAACCAGCAAGCTAATGGGGGCGATGGCTGAGAGAAAAATAGACATCCGAGTGTTAAAAATTAAGCCAGAAAACTTTGCTGAACTTATTGCCCTTATTTACACTAACCGGGTTAATTCTACCAACGCTCAAAAAATATTGGTAGAGATGTTAGAAGCCGGCACAGATAAAGACCCAACCCATATTATGGAAGAAAAAGGTTACGGACAAATAAATGATGAGGGAAAATTAAACCTAGTAATTGATGAGGTAATTAAAAACTACCCCGAACAGGTTGCCGCCTTCCGAGCTGGCAAAGAACCAATTTTACAATTCTTAAAAGGCATGGCCATGAAGGCCACTGAGGGCAGTGCTGATCCGGTGGTTATAGAAAAATTATTGAGGGAGAAATTGAGTCAATAAATTTTATTTAAAAAAAATAACTACGTGATGTAGTTATTTTTTATTCTTTATTTACCGGCTCAACATTCGCAAAGCTTCTTTCAAAAGTTGCTGGCTAGTCTTACTACCTGGCTCGAGTTTTTTTGCGACATCTCGGGCTTCGCTTGGTGAATAGCCAAGGGTAAGTAAACCATCAACCACATCTCCTAGAGACCCCTCTAAATTATCTGACTCTAAACCATGGCCGATTTGTTTGTTTACTTTGTTTTTTAATTCAACCACGATTCGTTCGGCGGTCTTCTTCCCTACTCCGCTAACCTTAGTTAAATATTCTACATCTCCTTTGCCAATGGCACCGGTTATTTCTTCAACACTACCCAAAGATAAAAGATGGAGAGCGCTACGTGGACCAATACCAGAAACATCTAGAAACTTTAGAAAGAGATCCTTCTCGCCGGGAGTTAGAAAACCGAATAATTCCATGGCATTCTCACGTACTGCCAGGTAAGTAAGTATTTCGACTTCTTCACCTTCTTTCAACTTTTCGCGGGTGGCGGGATTAATAAAAACACTATAACCCACCCCAGCAGAAGTCATTATTATCGTTTCTCCCTCGTAGAGAGAAACGATTTTACCTTTAAGCAGAGAAATCATAAATTATTTCTTGGTACTTTTTTTAACACGAGAAACTCGGATCAAACCACCGCACGGAACGATTTCGATTCCTTTTTTCTCGAGTTCGTCTAAGTAAAGATTCATTCCCAAAGAATCCGAAGAAATATGACCAGCGATTACTACATTCAAGTTAAACTCATTGGCTTTTTCGGTTGATGATTCGTTTATATGCATTCCAACAATCGTACTGATGCCGGCTCGCGACAACTCTTGGTACACCCGATGTGATGGACTAGTGCCACCAGTCATATCGACAATGAACCTACCAACTCGACGATTATTTGAACCTGTAAAAAGCCGAGGGCCAGAACCGCGACGTTTTGCCTCCTGGTATTCAGGAATTTTCAAAAGTAATTTTAATAATTCACCAATATTTTCTGGTTTTTCTTTAGTAATAGCTTCGTGGATATATTTTTCAACTAAATTATCCGTAAAAGTATGGGTATTAATTAGATTCGCTTTCAATAAGTTGGCTGTATCAATAATCTGAAAGTGATTAATCGGGTGCACCCCTCGACCGACTTCTTTAATCCTATCTTCAAAGACTTTTTCAGCAACATGAACCGGCACACCGTGGCCGACGTAAATGTCTATTAGCATTTCCATGACCGAGTGGAGATCGGCCAGGCTCTGGCCAATCGGATGATGGGCAATGATTAAGTCGATATCCTTGCCACGTTCGTTTAATTGGGAAGCCAAAAGGATCTCTTCGCTCCCTACGTCGATACCCGCCATCACCCGTTTTACGGGTGTCTTTGGATCTCCAGCATGAATACGGCTATCCGAATATGGATTTATAAGACGTTCTTTGTCAAAATACTCTTTTTCGTCGCTCTTTAATTCCTCATATTCTTTTTTTGCCCGCTCCAGGGTTTTCTTGGCAATTTTTTCACCTCTTGGGTCAGCCACCATACCCATCTTTAAACCCAGATCAAACACTTGTTGGACAGTCAACATAGTAATCTTAAATTAAGTAAGTTAGTCATTTAATCTTAACGCAAAGAACTAAATTCGTCAAATTTTAGCCTAAAAAACACGCTTTATTAGGCGTGTTTTTGGTTAGTTGGTTAGAATGTTATAGCAACTCCAGTTTTTTACCATTAAAATCTTTGAAGTTGCTTCGATCGAACTTCCAAAAATTTAGGGGAACCGGGACTTTACCACTACCATTGGGGGAATCGATGATATAGAGAGGCATCGCCAATCCACTAAGTCGTTTCCGTAAATTGGTCATCATTTCAATTTCTTTATCAAAATCCATAATAAAGTGTTCCGCTCCTTTTACTGGATCACAGCGATAATGGTAATACGGCTTTACCCCAATTTCGATTAGACTGGTAAATAGCTTGTAAAGAGTCTCTTCATCATCATTAACACCCTTTAAAGAAACCGACTGGGAAAATAACATGGTCGAAACACTTTGTAGACGTTTAATCGCAGCTATAACTGGTTTAGTCAACTCAGCGGGATGTTCGAAATGGACCATTAAGTACAATGGTTTGTTTTTTACTTGTTTTAAAGCGTCGATTACACCTTTGTTAACAGCGGCGGGATTTGAGAGATGCAAACGGGTTCCGACCCGAATAATTTTAATTTGTGGCAGGGCGGCCAACTTCTTAATTGCTTTTTTCAAAAGCGGAGGGACGGTTAAAGGATCGCCACCAGAAAAAATGAGTTCCTTAATTTGTTTATTCTTTAATAAATACTTCCGAATATTTTCCAAATCCTTGTCGGTGATTATGCCTTTTTCAATATCTGACACTTTACGGCGGCGAGTGCAAAAACGACAATAAGCCGCACAATTCATGGTCAGTAAAACTAAGGCTCGATTTCCGTATTTATATACTAAACCGCGGGTAACCGTATGCTCCTCTTCCATCAGCGGATCGTCGAAGACGTTTTCTTCGTCGGCAGTTTCTAATTCCGAAGGAACAAACTGCCGAGCGATAAACGGACAGTTGGCAGATAACTTTTTTAAGTTTGGTGACAAGCGTGTGGCAAGCATGGATATATAATCTATTTTGTATAGGCAATATTATACCTCTTACAAGCTGAGATTAAAATAGTCTCGAGCATTTGTGGATAACTAATCCCCGCTGTACGAGCGGCCAGAGGAAAGCGGGAGCTTTGTTTGGGATCCGGCATAATACCAGGCGGACAATTTATTTCAATAATACTCGGCTCGCCTTTGACATCGAGACGAACATCGATCCGAGCCCAGTCTTCCATACCAAGAGCTTGGAAAGCGCGTAGACAAATATCTTTAATTTTATCTCCGAGCGTGGTACCCTCTTCTGCTGGGCACACCAATGGCGACGGACGGTTGGGATTCTCATAAACCCACTTGGCCTCATAGTGATCAAATTTCGGCATGCCTTCGGGTAGATCATTAAACTTAAGTTCGATGATTGGTAATACCTTGACTGGATTACCAAGCATAGCAACGGTAAATTCTCGACCCGGTAAGTATTCTTCAATCAAGACTGCCTGTCTGTGTTCTTCTAGTAATTCCTTGGTTAATTTTACAAGAGAATCCTTATCGGCCACTAAATTTTTGGCACAAATTCCTTTGCTCGATCCCTCGCCTACTGGCTTGGCGATTGCGGGGAATGACAGGTTGGCGTTTGAAATCTCTTCTCCAGAATTTACCAATAACCACTTGGGAGTAGCGACTCCATTAGCTTGAAAAACTTCTTTAGCCTTGGCCTTATTTAGACCGAGGGCATAGCCTAAAGGCTTAGGTCCGGTATATGGGATGCCAAGCATTTCCAAAATGGCTGGGATATGGGCTTCACGGTCAACACCGTTTATTCCTTCGGCAATATTAAAAACCATGTCTATTGTCCCGCGGAGTTTCCTAAACTTTTCAAAACAATCTTCGTTCGCTTCAACAAAAATTACCTCATGGCCAAGTTCCCGCAAAGCGCTGGCAATTCCGTCGATCGTCTCTTGGGTATCAAATTCCGCCTCCTTTACATATTGAGGATTTTTGATGTCGGGCACTTCGATGTGGCGAACATTATAGGTGAAACCAATTCGCATATTGAATAAAATAATTACTTAGACTGTAGTAACCAAAACTTCGTTATTAACCCGCGTAACATTTTGAGTTAAACGTCGAACAATTTCGTCAAAATCTACACCATACAAACGTAAAACATGGCTAACTGCGCAATCGCTTTCTAAGGGGCCAAAGGCTGGATTGGCGTTGCAGTCAATAAAATAATAGCGGCCAGACTCATCGAGACGAACATCGAACTTGGCATAGTCGTCCATTTTTAAAACTTCAAAGGCAGTTCTGGTGTATTGTTCTAAAAGTCCGTGGCCATCGGCTTTTACTTCGTCATAACTATCTTCATTCCCCCAGACCGCTTCAAAAGTCGCCATCTTGTATTTCTCGTCACTGGGTTTAAAAGCTTTTTCAGCGACATATACCTTTTTCACTACACCCTCGAGTAAGAACACTGTTAATTCACGACCAACAATAAACTCTTCTACTATGACTGGTTGGTGATAAACTGACATCAAGGATTTTAAACGCGCACGGAGATGAGCCTCGTTTTCGCTGACGGCCTCGCGAGTAATTTCGACACTACCGTGGATTTCATTTAATTTTGAAATCAAGGGAAATTTAAGGTGTGGATCGATTGGGTCGGTCGGGTTACTAAATAATTGGAAACGTGGCAAGGGCAAGCCAGCCTGTTCCATAAGTGTTTTAGTTAGAAACTTATTGGAATTTATGGCGAGACCAAGCATGCCAGTCCCCACATACGGGATGTTCATGAGTTCAAGAGTAGCTGGTATCACTGGACAAAGGTATTCTTTACCACGGATGGAATCGACTAGATTTAAAACAAAAGCAAACGGCCCCTTGGCTTTAAGCGTATCTACCAAATCCTGGTTACCAGGAATAAGCTCGGTTTCGAAACCGAGCTTTTGAAAATACGGGGCAACAATCTTAGCGCGCTTATATACCTCTTCTTCGGTAATAAACTGCTCTTCAGTTGGAAAGTACTCACGTTTGGCCTCACTATAAAGAATCGCTATTTTTTTCGACGCAACTTCTGACATAAATAAATAAAATAAAAAAACCAAGCAAACTCATCGTTGACTTGGGCTCTTAATTGGTAGCTGAAAATTTTTAGGAAGCGGGTCCTCCGAATCTCCGCCAGGAGAATTCATATAGGGAGATGTGGTACAGTTAAAAGTACTTAAATTATATGCTACAATTTATCACTTTACAATAGCTTGTCAATGATTCGGTGCACAACTTACTCTTTTGCCGACAACAATTCCTCGACAATTTTCCGGTAGGCCACTTGGTTACTAAGACAGTCTTCTTTCATGGCGGAATAATAGCCTTCGACTGACTCCGGGGTTTCTTGGATTGCCTTGAGGGCGTCGGAGACTCCTACGGCTTCTTTTTCTAGCAGACAATACGGCTCGCCCTCTTCGTAAACTACCTTTCCAGTTTCTTCTTTAAACCAAAAAGGGAATATCTTACAAACCGAAGGCCGTTTGTCGCCTAAAACACAGCCTTTTTCATCTTTCAAGAAAGCACACTCGCCCCGAGTATCTTTCTTTACCACAATTTTATATATTTTATCTTCAACTTTTACCAAACCCTTTTTCCACCAATCGTCATAGTCTGCAATGTCGATGGTCGAGTAATCCTTTAATTCCAAAAACTCCTTGAGGTCAAAACCGAGTGACCGGATATTCTCAATATCTTCCACGGTTAATTGAATACCAAGTCGACAACAGTTAGGTTGCCTCTTTTTACACTCTAAACAAATATTTAAAGTAAATTCTTGTTCCATATTTTTAATCCCAACTTTTTCTACCATCCCCGTTAATGGGTATAGGGTAACCTCCAAACTTTGGTTTAACTTTGAAAAATACGTTAGTAAAAGCCTTACAACGCGCCAGGTTTTCTCTTAGTTCATTATATACCGCCGTGCGGTAAGTCTGTTTATCTGCCACAATCCCCTGTGTATCTAGCCCTAACTTCTGCCCGATATATACCGCCCGAGGCAGGTGAAAAGACTGAGTAGAAATAATTAGTTTCTTAGCTTCAAAAACGTCATGGGCGCGATAAAGACTATCGTAAGTATCAAAACCGGCATGATCTAAAAAGATGTCTTCGCCGGGAATTTTTTCCACGTCCAATAAATATCTCTTTACTGCGTTAACCTCGTCATAGCTTTTGCGGCCATGATCGCCGCTGACCAAAATTTTCTTCGCCTTACCATTTCTATAAACCTCAAGAGCGGTCTTGATGCGGTCGATTAGAATAGAGCTAAGACGGCCGTCCTCATAAACTTTTGCTCCCAAGATCATAACAGCGTCCGCCTCTTTCAGATCACTATGATTAGCGAATATTCGTCCTTGGCTGGCTTTCAAAACATGGCGACTAATTAGTAATGACCCAGCGGAGATTAACAAAGCGAAAACCAAAAGGATAAAAATGATCTTCTTAAGGAATTTCATAATTTTAAAGATTGGTCGTTGGCTGATTCAAAAATTATTTCGTTAATATTTTTTGCCCCGGTCAAGAGCATGACCAACCGTTCAACGCCAAGCGCGACCCCACCCGATGGCGGTAGACCAGACTTTAGGGCGGTAACAAAGTCTTCGTCATAAGGGTAAACTGGCAAACCAACGCTCTTTCGAAACATTTGGTTGTCTTTAAGACGCTCTTCTTGTTCAACCGGGTCAACGAGCTCGCCGTAGCCATTGGCTAGTTCGAGACCGTTAATGTATAACTCAAAGCGTTCGACATAACGAGGGTCAGCGTTGTTATACTGACAAAAAGCCGACATCTTACCGGGGTAATTAGATATTAAAATTGGTTTTCCCACTCCGAGCTGACCTTCAATTTCATTTAAAAATATTTTGTAAAAAATATTCTCGTAACTCTCTCCGACTTCAATAGAGTGGCCGCGGGATTCGGCCAACTGACGTATTGAACTAGGATCTAGGTAATCGTCTAGATTGACGCCCAGGTACTTTTGCCAGACTTCTTTCATAGTAAGCCTATCCCACGACTCGGAGACAACAGAGTCTTTCCCATTATACACTAAATTTTTAACATCTAGCTTGCTAGCAACATCTTTAAACAGATGCTCAATATCGTCCATAATGTCTTCCATGCTACCCGGGGCCCGGTACCATTCAAGCATGGTAAATTCCGGATTGTGGGTATGGCCAAATTCTTCGTAGTCACGAAAAACTGGCGCCAGTTGAAATAGTTTGTTCCAACCAGCGACTAGCATTTTTTTTAAAGCAATCTCTGGTGAGGTAATAAGTAAATAGTTGTGGGCTTCGCCATTTGGTTCATGTAGTTGCAAAGGCATGGGAGACAAATATTTTTCTTGGTCGCTCGAAGTACGAGCAATGGGTGTCACGGCCTCTTCAAAACCGGCTTGCCAAAAGAACTCGCGGATAAAGCGATAGATATCGTGCTTCTTCTGCAACTTACTTTTAGCTTCGGGATTATCTTTTAATTCCTGCCAAGTGACCATAACTTAAACAACGGTTAGTTTAATTTTAACGGGTTGCCCACCAACCTCAACCGGCTCTTCACCGACTATACCAGAATGTAATTCGGTGGCGAGAACAGATTTTTTAATCTCTTCGCCGTTATCTTGGAATACTTCCTGTAAATCTCCACCGGCAGTTTCGTATTCAACCACGACCCGATCGGCAATAGTTAATTTCATATTCTTCCGGAGCTGGTTAATGGTACGAACGATTTCACGGACTAGACCTTCTTTTTTAAGTTCAGGGGTAATTTCTATATCTAAAGCTATACGGAGCTGCCCTTGAGTATGCTCCAATATCTTTTCAATCCTATGTTCTGATACTAGCACACTAACAATAGTCTTCAAATTTAATTCTTCTGCTATAATAGAAAAATATTGTTCTTCTTTTAGACGACATTCCGGGACTTCTAAACTAGATAGTACCTGTCGCACAGGGATCCCAGCTTCTTTTCTAAGAAAATGCCCTGCCTCTACTATTTTTTGGACAAGTTTCATATCTTCTAATACACCATCTTCTTTTAGTTTTTCATCCACCTCTGGCCACATTTCCAAATGAACACTTTCCTTTTCACCGCCCACTTCTTGGTAAATCTTTTCGGCGATAAACGGAGTGAAGGGGGCCATTAGTTTGGAGAGGGCTAACAATACTTGGTTTAAAGTCGCCAAGGCCTTGGCCTTGTCTTCTTTGTCATCCCCTTTAAAACGATCGCGCGAACGGCGGACATACCATTGAGACAGTTCTGTAACAAAGTCTAAAATTGGCCTACTGGCACCCACCAATTTGTAACCTTCTAAACCAGAAGTAACATCTTTAATTAAGACTTGTAACTTGGCCAGTACCCAACGATCTAACACATGCTCACTCGTTCCTGGTACTCCAGAGGCATCTTCTTTAAAGAGGTTATAAAATTCAACCACGTTCCACAAAGTATTTATTAGCTTTGAGTAAACCTCTCTAACACCCGCCTCAGAAAAATTAAGCAACTCCGCTTCCATGATCGGAGAAGTAACGAGATAATAACGCATGGCATCTGCACCATACTTCTCTAAAACTAAACCTGGCTCAGGATAATTTTTTAAACGCTTGCTCATTTTCTTACCGTCTTCAGCCAAGACTATACCGTTGACAATAATGTTTTTGAAGGCGGGTACACCGTATTTATCCGCCGACATACCACCACTAGGAACAATGACCGGATGGTCGGCCTTAGTTAAAGCAGTAGCCAAAATATGTAGAGTATAGAACCAACCGCGGGTTTGGTCTTGCCCTTCGGCAATAAACTCGGCTGGAAAACCGTGTTCAAACTTATCTTTATTTTCAAACGGATAATGCATTTGGCCATACGGCATAGCGCCGGATTCAAACCAGCAATCCAGTACTTCTGGTATACGGCGATATATTTCCCCGTCTTTGGTAATTTCAAGGTTATCCACAAAGTCTTTGTGCAAATCGGTAACAGTTTCGCTGGTCAACTCTTCTAGTTCTTTGACACTGCCAACACACAAAGCCTCGCCGTCTTCATTTTCCCAAACCGGCAACGGTGTGCCCCAATAGCGATTACGAGAAATCGCCCAATCACGTGCTCCTTCGAGCCACAAACCAAAACGACCGTCTTTAACATGGGCCGGTACCCAACTGGTTTTGGCATTATTCTTCAACAACTCTTCCTTAATTTTAGAGACGGAAACAAACCAACTGGTAGTGGCGTAATTTAAAAGAGGAGTATCACAACGCCAGCAATGAGGATAGCTGTGCTCCAACTTTTCTTTACTAAACAGTTTTCCTTCTTTGGCGAGATATTTGATTATTTCTACATCTGCTTTAGTGTGATCGTCTTTTGGTTTGACATCTTGTCCGGCAAAATCCACCACTTCATCAGTAAATTTACCTTCCATGGTTACATGCTGCACTAGCGGTATACCCTCAGTTTTTCCTAAGGCATAATCATCTTCACCAAAAGCCGGGGCAATGTGTACTACACCCGTGCCTTCTTCGGTGGTTACAAAGTCGCCACTAACGACTCGAAAAGCATTCTCCGTATCTTTAAAATACGGGAACAGTGGTTCGTAACTTAAACCTTCGAGAGCGCTTCCGGCGTATTTACCTATCACCTCAAAATCTGCCCCTTCAACCTTGTCTTTCATTACTACAGGCAAGCGAGATGAGGCGAGAATATAATAACTCTGGTCGTCTTTGTTTAAAATTAAATCGTAATCGACTTCGCGATTAACAGCCAACAAAACATTGCCCGGCAAGGTCCAGGGGGTAGTTGTCCAAGCCAAGATATACAAATTTGCACCAGTAAGTTTCTCACCCAAGATCCGATGTTTTTCTTCATTGTCTACTATTTTAAACTTGGCGGTTACCGAAATATCTTTTATATCTTTATACCCTTGTGTCACTTCAAAATTAGACAACGGCGTCACGCAGTGTGGACAAATATGCATGGCTTTGTGGCCTTTATATACTAAACCTTTATCCCATAGTGATCGGAAAACCCACCAAACACTTTCCATGTAAGAAATGTCCATGGTTTTGTAATCATTTTCCATGTCCACCCACCGCCCCATTCTCTTAATCGTTTTTTTCCACTCTTCGGCATATTTTAATACTGTGGCTCGACAAGCTTGGTTGAATTTATCTATGCCATAATCTAAGATGTCTTTCCGACTATTTAGATTAAGATCTTTTTCAATGATATTTTCTACCGGTAAGCCGTGGCAGTCCCAACCCCACCGACGTTCAACTCTAAAACCACGCATGGTAAAATAGCGCGGTACAACATCTTTAATAAGTGAAGCGACCATGTGACCATAATGTGGTAACCCAGTTGCAAAAGGTGGGCCATCATAAAAAACATACGGCTTGTCTTCTGGTCGTTCACTAACAGACTTTTCGAATATCTGATGCTCATCCCAATACTTTAATATTTCTAATTCTTCTTTGTTGGAGTTATACATATATTAATTGTTATTTTTTAAATAAAAATACCACTTGGTCTGCCAGGAACCTCAAAAAGGTGGTACCATCCTAGCTTTGCCAAAGTGGCCTTAATTAACAGCTTTTACGGGCTTGCCCGAGAGATTCTAGCCCGTAAACGGGTTCTTTCTCTAGCGCCTTCGATGATTAGTCGAAATCCTTGGTGATAACAAGTTTTGCGCTTTTAATTATTATTTAATTGGTTTTTTAAAACGAAACGAAATATTTTTGTCCCGCTAACTACTCCAACCAACTTGCCATTTTCAACAACTGGTAGGTGACCGATTTTTCTCGCAAGCATTATGGCACCAGCCCGCATGATTGGTTCATCTGGAGTAATACTAGAAATGTTCTTACTCATGAAAACTTCTACTTTCATGGTCCGGATATCTTTTGCCTTTAGTTCTCGCTCTTCGAGGTCAGTATAATACTCCGGGTGTTCGTAATAACTCTGGTAATACGGAAGAAGAACTTTAAAAATATCTTTCTCCGTGATTATGCCCACCAACTTTCCCTCACTGTCTACAACTGGAGCACCCGTCACTTCGTTGTCGAGCAAAATCTTCGCCGCCTCCTCATACGTCGTATCTTTTCGAACCGTGACAATCTTTTGATCTAAAATATCTCTAATTTTCATATGGCTAAAGGTTAAGTTTTTTAAGCTTGGGAGCTTTGCACTCAACTAGAACCATATCCCTCGATAACCTAATATTAACAAGAAAAAGGGGGTTAGTCAACTTTAACATATTAAACTGAGGATAATTTTTAAGATTGTAAAAGGAATTCTAAGTATCGCTTTTTGTGAGGATCGAGACGAATTTTTGACCAATACTTTTTTAGCTCCTTTATTTTAATCTTCTCTCTGTTCAGGCCAAAATTAATCATCTATCCTAGATGCCAAACGGTGTATTGTTTTTTCTCTTTTTTAAGCTCTTTTAAATCCATATTCTAATTGTACATACTATTACTTAATATCTTAATTTTACCATAAATTAAACAAAAAACGGGGGATTAATAACGGTTATTGACATAATTTATATAATTTGCTATACTTGTAGTATCATCAATTTATATAAATTCATATACTTATAAATATGTTAATTAAAAGAGAACTCCACTCTAAAATACTCTCGGCTATACAAGGTGAACCGCGAGTTATTGTGCTTTACGGGCCTAGACAGGCTGGAAAAACTACTTTAATTAGCCAAATTCTAGAAGAAACTGGCATCAAGGCACTGAAGTTCACCGGGGACGATCTATACACCCAGAAAATATTTGGCCAGCCGGAATTAGAGGCTTTAAAGCCAATTATAGGAAACAACACCTTTCTTGTTATTGACGAGGCCCAACGTATTACTAATATCGGCTTGACTCTCAAGTTACTTTTTGACAACTTGCCGCTCACGATTGTTACTTCCGGCTCTTCCTCGTTTGACTTGGCTAATAAAATAAACGAGCCACTGACCGGAAGAACAAAAACATTCTTCCTCTATCCCCTTCAATACTCCGAGTTAACTGATTTATATCGACAAACTTCGCCAAACACGGCTTTGGAAAAATTTTTGCGTTTTGGCATGTATCCAAAAATACACACCTTAACTGGCGAAGAAGAAAAACAAAATTATCTTTTTGAATTATTAAACAATTATCTATACCGAGATATTTTATCTTTTGAAAAAGTTCGCAAACCAAAGAAAGTGGTTGACCTCTTGGCGTTACTGGCTCTCCAAATTGGTAAAGAGGTCTCAATAGCTGAATTAGCCCAAAATCTTAGCCTCACTGCGAAGGCGGTGGAAAACTACTTGGACATTCTGGAAAAGATGTTTGTCATTGTCAATATCCGAGGCTTTAGCCGAAACCTAAGAAAAGAGATTTATAAAAGCTCCAAATATTACTTTGTCGATGTGGGTATTAGGAACGCTTTAATTAGAAACTTTAACCCTTTAGAATTGCGGGCTGACACGGGGGACTTGTTTGAAAACTGGTTTATTATGGAGAAAATAAAAAGAAGTGGCGGGTTAGCTAATTTCTACTTTTGGCGTACTTACGACCAACAAAAAATTGACCTGATCGAAGAAAAAAATGGCGTACTCACCGGCTACGAATGCAAGTGGTCAGAGACAAAAAAAGCCAGCCCACCAAAAGACTGGCTCAATACCTATAAGGAAGCTAAATTTGAAAAAGTTAATAGAGAAAACTATTCTGGATACTTGGCTTAAGAAAAATTCACAGGTAAACACGAACTTACTATATCTTATGGCTTTAAAATTAATCACAAGTTACCTCTACGATGAAAAATACTTTATTGTCAGTTGTCCTCAGTTAGGGGTGACTTCTCAAGGCAACACCAGGTAAGAGGCGGAGAAAAACTTCCAAGAAGCACTTGAACTTTATTTTAAATCTTAAACAATATACAGTGCCCTACCTGGGCTTTTGTATTTGCCAACCCCATAGTAAACAGATATAATAAAGGGGTATTTAAGCCTATCATTATGATTTACATCGCTACCGACCACCGCGGGTTGGAAATGAAAAAGTACCTAGTTACTTATCTTAAAACCCAATTAAAAAAAGAAGTTGAAGATTTGGGAGCAGATAAACTGGATCCCGAAGACGACTACGTGGATTACGCTACAAAAGTCGCTAAGGCAATACAAAAAAATCCGGGATCACTAGGCATTCTGCTCTGCGGTAGCGGCCACGGAGTTTGTGTAACAGCCAATAAATTTAAAGGAATCCGGGCGAGTATTGGTTACAGTATTGAGGGCGTGGAGTTAGGTAGACGAGACGATAACCTAAACGTTTTGTGCCTTGCCGCCCGTATTATCTCGAATGACCATGCCGCAGCAATTACTAAAAAATTCCTGGAAACGGAATTACGAACGGACGACCCGAAATACCAAAGAAGAATTGACAGAATTAACCAACTTGAGGGTTAAACTATGTTACAAATTGTTCCGGCTATTTTAGTGGGCAACATTACCGAACTTAAAGACCAATGTGAAAAAGTGAAGCGGTTAGATCCGTCCTACATACAGCTCGACGTTATGGACGGAATTTTTGTAAATAACCGCTCCTTCACCGAACGAGTCGAGTTGAACGAGCTTCATCTGCCGTTCAAACTAGAACTACACCTCATGGTTAGCCACCCACTTCAAGAAATTGACTCTTGGAAAGATGTGGTGGGACTAAAACGAATCGTTTTCCACGCTGAGAGTAAAGACAATCTGAAAAAGGTAATCGAAAAGATCAAATCCTCTGGGTTAGAGGCTGGTATGGCAATTAATCCAGAAACAGACCTGTCGGAAATTGTTGATTTCTGTGATATAATTGACCTGGTCTTATTTATGACTGTCCACCCTGGTCAACAGGGCCAACAGTTTATTCAAAAAGTGGGAGAAAGGATACAATCGTTTAAAACTCTCATCGAAAATCGAGGTAAGATAACGCCTCAACTAGCCGTTGATGGCGGCATAAAACCAGAAAACGTATCCATAGTTAAATCCTGGGGTATAGACATCGCCTACGTTGGTAGTGCCCTAGTAGGTGCTACAGATATACAGGAAGCTTATACTAATTTAACTCGAAATTAATTCCTTTTCTTTAGTTATGTTTGATCTTATCATTATCGGGGGGGCAGCCGCTGGACCAGCCGCCGCAGTCTATGCGGCCAGACGTCGTTTAAAAGTAAAACTAATCTCTGACCGCCTAGGCGGTGAAGTCGCTCTCTCAGGTATTGTAAACAACTGGCCAGGAATTATTGAGATCCAAGGCTATGAATTGGCAAATAAATTTATTGAACACGCCAAGAGCTATCCAGAAGTCGACCTAGAAGAAGGGACTTGGGTACATAAAATTGTGCCAGAAATGAATCACCACAACGTGCACGTGAAAAAACCCGACAGCACAGAAGAGGTTTACCAGGCCAAGGCGGTTATTGTTGCTACCGGCATTAAGCCTCGTCATTTAAAAGTACCAGGTGAGCAGGAATTATTACACAAAGGGCTAACCTACTGTACTGTCTGTGACGGACCATTGTTCCGGAATAAAGTTACGGCGACCATTGGTTCCGGTAATGCGGCGCTGGAATCCGCTTTAATGATGGGCGAACTAGCGAGCAAGGTGTATGTCCTCAGCAAATACCCCAACCAAAAAGAATTTAGTGGCGGTTTCCCGAAAGGGGAAAATATTTTAGCAGACAAAATTAAGGCTAACCCAAAAATCGAAATCCTTTATTCCGTAAAAACCCTTGAGATTATCGGACCAGACAAGGTAACCGCCCTCAGGTATGTAAACGAGCACGGTGAAGAAAAAACCTTACCAGTGGATGGTATTATGATCCATGTCGGGCAAACACCGAATTCAGACATCGCCGAGTGCGTGGAAAAAGATGTGATCGGCCAAATAGTAGTGGATCAAAAATGCCGTACTAGTTGTCCGGGTATTTTTGCCGCTGGTGACGTCACCAACATCCCTTACAAACAAATTGGTATTTCCGCCGGTCAAGGGATAACCGCGGCCTTAGCGGCGATTGAATATATTAATCGTTGGACCGAAGAATAATATGCTTCCTCTGGTTGCTAAAGCTTTCGGGATAGTTGGGGTTCTCTGCATCACTTACGGAATTTTTGTTAAAAAAGAAGTCCACCAAGATATTGTTTTTGCGTTAGGTGGCCTGGCTCTCCTCGTATATAGTATCTACTTGCGTGATCCGATTTTCATTCCGCTACAGATTATTTTTACCCTAGCTAGTTTATACGAGATTTATAAAATTAAGCATACTAAAAAATATTCATCTTAAGTTATAAATTATATGTCTTTTCTACCAGAAGCTTTTTCGACCTTACCCTGGCCCTTAACCACCGTGCTCATGAATGTGGTTGCTGGTCTTGGTGCTGTCTTACTTACTTACGGTGTATTTCTTGAAGCAGAGCGACGCCAGGATGTGGTGTTTGTCGTTGCCGCCGCCTGTTTATTCATCTACGCCCTCTGGATCGGAAACAAAATCTTCTCGGTCGCCATGGCCGGACTTTTTGTGGGGAGTTTAATCGAGATGACAGAAATAATCCTGGGTAGGCACGGGCACAACCTGAAACAAATTGAGGCCTACAAACACCCAAACGATAAATCTAACTAGCCAACCTATGCTCAACCTCATAACCATTGGTGATATTCTGATCGACACGCACCTTATTATCGACGGTAAAAACGCTGAATGCACTGTCTTACACGAACACAAGAAACTCTGTTTTGACTATGCTAGTAAGATCCCAATTAAAGAAAGTTTTCAGTCATTGGGCGGCAACGCCACTAACGTCGCCTGTGGAGCAACTAAATTGGGATTAAAGACAGCGATTATCGCGAGCGTTGGTAATGACCCCAACGGTGAATTGGGTGTGGAAGAACTTAATAAATTCGGGGTGGATACCACGCTGGTAGCTAAAGACGACAAGGCGATGACTCGCTACTCAACTGTCTTAAATTTCCAAGGCGAACGAACAATACTTTCTTTCCACGAAAAAAGAAGATATGTCTGGCCAAAAGAAATCCCCGCAAGCAATTGGGTGTATTATACCGGCTTATCCGAGGGTTACGAAAAAATCCAAGATGGGTTATTAAAATTCCTCAGCAAACATCCGACTGTTCGATTAGCAGTTAACCCTGGGTCGTTCCAATTAAAGTATGCCCCTAAAAAATTATTAGAAGCTCTAGCACGAGCTGACCTACTAATATTAAACCTGGAAGAAGCCGAGACTTTGCTGAATACAACTTTAGAAAAAGAAAAAGGTATTACTTCGCTTATGCACCAACTCATGATGTTCGGCGCTAAAGAAGTAGTAATAACCGACGCTGGAAACGGGGCCTGGGCTTTGGAAGAAGACGAGGCCTGGCACATGGAAAGCCTACCCGTAAAGGTAGAAGCAAAAACTGGTGCGGGTGATGCTTTCTCGGCTGGATATTTAGCCGCTCGCATCAAAGGCGAGGATATGTACACTGCTCTCAGTTGGGGTATAGCCAATAGCGCCGGAGTCATTCAAAAGCTAGGAGCACATCTCGGATTACTGGATGAGAGTGGTATTAAAAAAATGTTGAAGAGATATAACCATGTGAGACCGGAGAAGATTTAATACTAAGTAATTTAAAAAACTGACCATGATGGTCAGTTTTTTCTTTCTATTTTAGAAAAACCAAAAGGATCATGCCCATCCTGAATAAAATTTTGAATTGGCACAAAAAGCGGCTTGGGGAGATCGTCCCAATCGACCCAGCGCCATTCTTCTAACTTTTCTGGCTCCATATTCCTAACATCTCCAGAATCATAATCGCTCATCACAAACAAAGTAATATAGTGTTTATTGTCTTTTGAAAAAATATCATTAGTATACGGGCCCAATCTAATGTTTTTTATCTTAATTCCGACCTCTTCCATTACCTCTCTCTCTCTCTGCGCAAGATTCAACACCTTCGTTAAACTCCAGATGTCCGCCTGGCAGGCTCCAACAACCAACACCGTGTCCAGTATTTTTTCTCTGTCCAAAAAGAATTTTCCCATCCTTAAAAACAAATACTCCCACCCCCACCTTTGGTCTTTTGTCTTCCATATATTAATCTTCCTTGTAAAAATCTATCTCTAAACTTTCATGAATCCCCCGCATCCGATTTAGCTCGGCCTTACGACCATGAAAAAATTCTAAAGAATTGTAGACGGCATCATAGCGAAGTTCTGGTCCCAACAGACAAAGACCGTGTTCAAAGGAACGGACTTGTTCACGAATTTCTCCAGCCAAGGTTGGGTGATCTTGTTCGTTCTCAGCTAATTCTCTTAGGCCGTTTAAATGACCCTGCATTTCGATAAGAACCCCACTAAACTCCTCTACTCTTTTTAAATATTTATCTTGGTTTTCACTGATTAATTTTCTTTCTAGATATACTCGAAGGTCTTTCTGCATGTCAACAAGAGCTGTACCGATTTCAACTCTTTCTTCCGAAGTGAAATAATCCGCCGGTCGTCCAGAGTGAAGATCACGAAGAGTCATGCCATAGCCCTTAAAATCTTCGTACTTAGCTTGTAATCCCGGGCTCAAGCGCGGCAAAAGAAAATGTTCACCCACTTCACCCTCGGCAATGGCTAAGAACTCGTGGTAAGCCTGATTCCAAGGCCAGGCCTCGTAGCCAAAAGAGATCATCGTGGATTCAATTTCATCCAAGGTTACGGTTTGGTCTTTTTCCAAATGCTCTAAGGCATGTTTTATCTTGGCTTTTGTGTCTTCAGGAAAAAGTGGCGGAAGATTCTCATAAAGATGCCGGAAGAGTGAAATAGTAGATTGCATAGTTTAACTATTAGCGATGTAATAAATAGCGATACCACTCGCGATACTGACATTCAAGCTTTCTTTTAGTCCATTCATCGGAAGATGAACGACCTCGTCACAATATTTCAATATATTAGGTGTAACACCGGTTACCTCGTTTCCAACCACCAAAGCAATTGGAAAACTCGGTTGCCACTTATACATATTAACACTTTTACTGGTTTTCTCCAAGGCAACAATTTTGTATCCTTCGGCTTTCAATTGCTTTAAAACACCAGCGGTTTGTTTATGTTTTTCCCAATGGACAGAATTTTCCGCACCCAAAGACACCTTGATCATTTTTGGATGGGTGGGATCTGGCGTGAAGCCAGTCAAATATATCTTATCTACACTGGCGCCATCGGCAGTACGGAATATCGCCCCCACATTGTGGCAACTCCGGATGTTCGGTAAAACAATAATAAATTTTCTATTTTTGTTTATCATATTAATTTAGCTAATTTTAGCATAACCAAGGTCTTTTAGTCAAAAAGACTCCCATTGCTGGAAGTCTTTTATATTCTTAACGCAAATGTACTGAAAGTAGGTGCTCATTACAAGCCCCAAGGGGCTAATAATGAATACGAGGGCCAGTACATCTGTGGTATCCTCGTGGGCGGCCCTTTCTGCCGCCCGAGGATGTTCACTCCCGAGGGACATGGAACCAGTACTCCTCGTTCCCGACCTGGTAAATGAGCCTTGGTTCGTAGCCATCGGCTGGGAGTGTTTCCGAACTGCGGCCGTAGTAGACGGTGAAGGACACCGTCTCCGAGGACCGAAATTCGATCCGAGAAACCTCCAAGGAGTGGTTCACCAGTTCGACCTGGAAACCACACCCCGGAGATTCAACCAGAATTTCGACCGGATCCCCATCGACCAAGTACTCCTGGTCGACCATCGTGATAGCCCGCTCCCCGTAGCTGAGTTCCAGATGGGTTTGAGTACCCATCCAGATCCGAACCCAGAACGGATTGCCGTGGCAATCCTCGTCCGGGATCTGGAAGGAGGTCTTGACCTCCGTGGGCAGGACCGGCGCGGTGTCTCTGGGGATGCCGACGTTGGTGTCGGCACCCGTGTAGTTGAACTTGGCCGCCTCGAGGCAGCCGGTGAGGGTGAGAACCAGAACGACCACGAACAAACGGGACACGTACTTCTCCATCGTAATCCTCCCTGATAGGGGCCGGCTCTCATCCACCTTGGACGAGACTTGTCTTTTAACAATTATCTAAGCTATTAAAAAACAAATCGCGCTCAGGGTTAGAGCGCGTTATTGTAGTCTTAAAAAGGTAAACTGTCAACCGTTGTGTACCGGCTGTCAACCGGCTGTTCCGATCGTTATTTTAAATTAGCTAAGTTTTTTACCCACAAACTTTGCCCGGCACATAGAGCAACTGCTAAAGCATCGGCCGCATCATCAGATTTGATCTTGTCTTTAATACCGAGAACCACAGCAACCATTTTTTGCATTTGTTGTTTCTCGGCTTTACCGTAGCCGGTGATCGCCTGCTTTACTTGAAGTGGAGTAAATTCATCCACCTCCAGGTTATTCTGAACAGCCGAGAGCAGGATTACCCCGCGGGCTTGGCCAACTTCAATCGCGGTTGTCACATTACGAAAAAAGAACAACTTTTCAACCGCCATTCTTTGTGGTTTATGTTTTTTAACTAAAACATTTATTTCGTCAAAAATCTGGATGAGGCGATCGACAAACTTTTTTCCTTTGGCGGTTTCAATACAACCATAATCCACTACTGTCCAATCTCTTTTGCCGGTTCGTTCAATGACCCCATAACCAACTCGCCCAAAACCTGGATCAATACCAATTATTCTCGTCTTTATTTCTTTAGAGCTAATCATGTTACTTGGCGTTGGTGTAAAAATCTTCGATATCGTCGTTGTCTTCAAAATCAGAAAAAAGGCTGGCCAGTTTTTCGCTGTTTTCCGGTGAGACCTCCACCTCGTCTTTAGCGAACCAGACCAAACCAGATTCTATGGGTTCAATACCCACGACTTTGAGAGCGTTTACCGCCTTCTGTAGGTTTTCCATTTTGGTTTTAATTTCAATCTTTCCATCCTCTACTTCACTTATGTCCTCTGCGCCCGCCTCGATTAATTCCAGTTCTAATTCATCCAGATTTTTGGTTAGGCCGGATTTGTTTAGGATAACCAAACCCCACTGTTCAAACATCCACAACACACTTCCTGGGCCAGCCATGGAACCACCGTGTTCAGTTAGTAAATGCTTTACATCTGAAACCGTCCGGTTTTTATTGTCAGTCAAGGCCTTTAAAAGTATGGCGATACCACCTGGTCCATAGCCTTCGTAAATTACTGTTTCAACTTTATTGCCATCGTTTAATTCCCCAGTACCGCGCTTGATCGCTCGCTCAATGTTGTCTTTCGGCATACCAACAGCCTTAGCTTTTTCAATCGCAATACGCAAAGAAAAATTCATTTCTGAATCACCGCCACCAGATTGAGCGGCGACGGTAATGCCTTTGGCAAATTTAGTAAACAAATTACTGCGCTTGGCGTCTTGTTTGCCTTTACGACCTTGGATATTGTGCCATTTGGAATGTCCGGACATACGTTATTAATTTTCTAAAGATATTTTACCATCACTAAATTTATTATCTCCCAGCCGGCCATTCTTATTCCACCAGTCAAAAAACTTCGCCTTGCGCTCGCCTTCCATAAGTTGGACTTGGGATTTTACACCGTAAAAAGGAAAGACGTAAACATCTTTTACTTTCCCGTTGTTAAGGGTCAGCCCAACACTAATACCTTCTTGGGTGTCAGTAGAAAAGTATTGGTCAAAAATGAAATTGCCAAGGGAATAAAAGATTGGTGTTCCTTTGTATATTTCCATTTCTTGAACGACATGTGGGTGTCCACCAATAACAGCGGTTACACCTTGGTCAACAAACCAATGAGCCAAATCTTGCTCGGCTTTCCGAGAATTCCTTTTATACTCCACTCCCCAATGGACATTTACTATTACATACCGAGCTTGTTTTTTGGCTTCGACAATTGCCTCCTTTACTTTTGCCATCTTCAAAGCATGGTCAGTATTATTTACACCGATAATCGCTACTTTTTCCGGCAAGCCCATTTCTTCTCCAGCGATCCAGGTGTATTCTGTACCTTCACGTAACTGATCACCAAAAAATTTAAGCTTGTTATCTTTTAAAACTTTTTTGGTGTAGTCGACATTGGCCCAGCCCATGTCAACTGTGTGGTTGTTGGCCAAACTAAACCCGTGGAATCCGTATTTAGCCAGCGCGGGGGCTAACTTGGGATCAAAACGAAAGGCAATTGACTTAGTCGTCGGGACGCGAGCTGGAGCAAAGGGCCCTTCCAAATTGGCAACCAGTAAATCCATGCCATAAAAGAAGCGGTTTTCTTGGGCCTTCAGTTTGTCGAATAAATAGTCTAGTCCTTTGGTACCCATCGCTTTCGCCACATTACGTTCAAGCATCATGTCACCAAAGAATTGGATTGTTAAATCCTTTCCCGCTGGTTCACCAGAGCTAAACCCGGCGATCACATGCGAAGTTGTTTCCTTGAGGTTACGATTTTGTAAAATTGTCGCGCTGTTGGTGTGGGAAAATAACTGGAATTTCTTTGATCCTTTTAGTTCGTTGTATCTTAGAAGTAGATATAGACTATTCGGGCTGTCTACTTCGAGTTTTCGGACACGAGGGATGTCTCCAGAATTCAAGACGGCCAGAGAAAGCTCATCGTGAAAATTAGCTGGTTCAAGAGTTAAGTAGTGAGAAAAATCTACGCTGGCCAAAAGCAGACTATCTTTCCCAAGTTCATCCTTCAATCTAATAGCTAATTTCTCTAAATCCTCGGCTGTCGCATTGTTTTTTAAAATAACTGGAACGACCTTGGCGTCTTTCCAAATTTTCTTAATAAAGGGGACTAGGGAACTAACACTATGTTCCCCCTCCATTATTTCTGGCTTTATTTTAACCAAGCCGTCTTTTTCTAATTTAGTTAATAGCTTAGTTTCAGTTTTTAATTCACCGTACGGTGTGTTCCAATTTAAATAACTAGAAACAATATTGTCTCCACCACGTTGACCGTGGTTGGGACCAACCACGACGACTACTTCCGGATCAAGAGATTTTACGGAGTCAAAAAAACCAGCGACGTAGTGGCCGGCGACCAGGTGGTGTGGAACAACACCAGAAATTATTTCTCCTTCCAACGCATTTGGTTTTTTAGCAAAGTCAAAAAATTCATTATACAGGCCGGCGTCATCTACGTACGGAGCATGGTTGGTACCCACGACATTTGTCGTGTTACCATCCCCATTTTGGGCTTCGACAATGTTTGGAAGCAAGCCCTCATGATTGGTTAAGCGGGGGCCAAAAAAGTATCCCCCGATTCCCACAGCAAGAGCTAAAACGAAAGTAGTAAATATAACGGCCTTAGTTTTGTTTATCATAGTAGTTATTTTTAAATCTATACCTTATTCTATCTCAATTTTTTGCTTAAAACAAGGGCCCGGAATCGCAAATCCGAGCTCTAATTTAAAAGCTAGTTTTCAAACTAGACATCTTTCAATAAAGACAAAAGTTCGCCCAACCGATTGTTACCTGTTTGATCATACACACTTTTCAAAACCGTTCGCTCTTCTTTAGTATAACCAAGCACAGAAGCTAACTGTACAGAATCGTCATCATGAAGCATGTTGTTCAGCGTCTCTTCATCATCAAGAGACGAAAGTAATTTGAATTTTTCAACTAACAAACCGGCCTCACCCCTCTCTTCAGCAACACGAAACTGGTATCCATCCTCTTCAAGCATTCTTTCAAATTCTCTATAACGATCTCGCTCTTTTTCCAACTCTACCAGTTTAACCTGTTTAAAATCGGGGTCAACTTTTATTTCTCCATGACCACGATTTAATATTTGGTAACCTAGCACAACCAACAAAACAGCGGCTAGGGAGGCGACCTTAGCAAATTTTGATTCTGTTCTCTCTTTTAACCATGTAAATATAGATATAACATCTCTCGGCTGGTTTAATACAACGGCTTGCTCAGCTTTCTGTGCAAAAACATTATACTCTCTATCTGAAACATGGGTTAAGGCCTCAGAAAACTCAATCGCATGTTCTCGAATTTCATTTGCAGTATTAAGGACACCGAAAGAAACTCTAATCACACCGTCACCGGTATGATTTTCTTTTTGCTTAGATAATTTCGTTCGATCAATATATGACACAAAAATGCCACGGTTTGACAATTCCTGGGCTAATTCGCGATTATTTATACCCAAAACTGTAAAGGAATAGATAAAATCTGATCCATCTTTAACTTCAGCGATTTCTAGCCCAAGATCAGCGACAATTTTGTGTATCATGTTACGAAAAGTGTCTTTTAGTTCACGACGTTTTTCGTTGATTTTACTAAAATCACCTTTTTCATACCCCGCCGCTTTTAACCTATCAAGGGCTAAATTAAAACCCAATAGATCTCGGTAGTCCAGACTATCGGGTACATTTGGTTCTACACGTAGATCTGGATCAAACATACCAGACAATACTACCTGCTGATCTTGCCAAAATAAGCCGCTCAATTTTTCTATTCTTTTTCTAATTCGTGGGTTAGTAGAATCAAAAAAGCCCAGCCCTACCGGAGTGCTTGCCATGGTTTTGTGAGGTGTACCAACATAAGCATCACACCCAATATCTTTAAAGTCCACATATGGCAAGTTACCTAAGGCCTGGGCTCCATCGACAATTACAAATATTTCTGGATCATCGGGGTTAATCCTTTTTTTTGCGTCCTTTACAAACTGACAAATGTCTTTTACCGGTAGTTCCTCGCCTGTATCACGAATAACATGACTTATTACAAAACACTTCGTGTCCGGCGTAAGACTCGATTCGATGTTGCGATAGATATCATCTAAATTTTCTTCAACCACGCTAATTGTCTCCGTATTTACGCCGGTAAGTTCCGGCAAGGTCTTCCCATACCTCTTCCCTCGTTGATGATAAAAAGTGGGGTAGGCTGACCAACCATCATCACCTTCAGGATTTCCATGATCCATATTAACTTCAAACAATCGGGCAATGGAAGGATTTTCAGCGTCAGTCAGAACAACGTGGTCCCCCTTGGTGAGCTCGATTAATTTTACTATTAAAGCCATGGCTTCTGTAGTATTACGAGCAAAGATAACACCACTTCTCTCTACACCCACGAGTTCCGCGGCCCTATCTCTCGCGGACTCAAATAACCTTTCTTTTTCTCTTTTACTAAGTTGACTAGCCGCTTCTTCTATTTCCCCAACTTCACCGGGGTGATTAGAAATTGAAGCATGGTTCAAGTGTAAACCACCGTCCAATTTTCCTTCTAAAAATTTTTGATACTGGGAACTATCAAAATAAAAATCCTGGTTGAATTTACCAGAATACCTCTCAAGGTGTGCTTGAATTTCTTGGTTACTATATTCTACGCCGATTAATCCATCATTAAGTTTGGTCCGAGCATATTCATAAATTTCATTTACCTTTTCCATCGTTAAATTAGATAGTTGATGGGCTGATTCGAACCGTGGATGGCGGCGTAGGTTTTGGCTAAAATCCGGCCTGTTTTCCATTTCCAACCATTCTCGAGTGCCGGGATAAGGCGTGTTAATATTTATGGCAATAGAATTTTTACTCACCAAACCGTCGTCATAAAGACCGGCGATATAATCAATAGTCCTTTTATATTCACCCAACCCAGCCAGGCCAAATTGTAAAGACACGCCAGTACGAATCCCTAATTCCTTACACCAAAGAAGTACTTTTTCAACTTGGCGCGGGTCAACCTGTTTTCTTCTTCCCTCTACGGCTTCTTCAAGTTGCTCAAAGCCAAAATATATATAGGTACACCCTCCTTTTTTCATTTTTTCTAAAAAATCTCTGCGAGGTATGTCAGCAAAAGCGGTTTGACACGCCCACTCGAATCGAACTTCCCGTTCTTGAAGACTAATTATTTCATCGAGTAACTCCTCGGTTTTTCTGGGACTCTGGGTGAAAGTTGAATCATCAAAAAATACAGCCTCGTATCCATAATCTTTAACTAATATTTCTAACTCTCTACTAGTCTTTTGAGTGCTTGGTTGTCTAAAACGATTTATGGGATATAAATCTCCGTTTAGAGACTCCATACAAAACCCACAACCATACTTACACCCCATTTGAGTCATTACGTGAGCGGTTTTTTTGTTATCAAAAAGTGAAAACCGGTTTTCTCTAGTAAGCCTTCCGCGAAACATAAAAGGTAATTTGTTCCAGTCGAGTGGCGTTCCACTTAAACTCACCGCCACAGTTTCACCTTGTAAACCTTTTACGGTTAAACTACCAGAGCCTTCAATTTGTTTGAATATGCCACGATTTTTTAAAATATTTTCAATAATTTCATTATTGTTCTTATCTCGGTTGTTGGCAATAAATTTAAAAATTTCGGCTAAGGCGTAGGGGGCATCGCCAGCCACCACCATGTCAACAACACCTCGAGATTTTTTGTCTTCCAAGGTAGACTGGCTTTTGATTGCTGTAACACTTTCCTCACTAGACAGCAGTTTAGAACAAAGATAGGCATCGGCGTTAAGACCATCCTCGTGCGAACCGCCCAATATTACTAAAGTATCAGGCGAATACATTTTTATTATTTTAGCTATTTCGATAGCGAAATAATGACCTTCGCTAGTATTACTTATACCAACCACTCGTGGTTTTTCTCTTTTAACTCTTTCGATAAGGTTTTGTATAAACTCATCGCTAAATTGGTCCGGATTCATCACTGCCGTCACCTCTGGACTTGAGGCGGCCGGGAAAGTGTCCGTACGCAAGTAACGATCAAGAACTGCGGTGGCATACATTAACGGCGTTGGCTCGCCCGGAAAAACCCCGCTTACACCCTCCCCGATATGGGGGGCACTTATAAAAAATACAGGAAAATATTTTAGTTCATGAATTTCGGTTTCCAATGCTTGTAAATAGTCTTCTCGGGAAGAAAACTTTTTCCCAGATAAATTTCTCTTGGCCGCTTGTTCAATTTTTAAATCGCGTCTTCGAAGAAATTCTAAATAAATTTCTGTATTAAATTCATCTTCTGGATTAAAATAATAGGCCTCCCCGCTTTTTTCATCTCTTTTTTGTTCGGTTGGGCTAAGTTCATTCTTCGCTTTTTTTATACTT
Organism: Patescibacteria group bacterium; assembly: GCA_035289165.1. Lineage (GTDB taxonomy): Bacteria > Patescibacteriota > Patescibacteriia > Magasanikbacterales > GWA2-37-8 > DATDYA01. Next base: position 17,747 of record DATDYA010000008.1, on the reverse strand, counting down.
TTTTCTTTAAGGACTTCTAAGTCGACCCCTTCTTGGATACTAGAGGCCAGGCCTTTCCGTTTTAGTTCTGACCCCCTCCTGTCTAACTCAATCGCCTCGGACTGAAGGCTTTCTAAATCTGGGTATTTTTCAATCATAAATTACTTAAAAACGTATGCGAGTATATTAACAAAACGACTGAGGTTCGGCAAGGTCCAGAAATCTTATATGTAACAAAAGAACATAAAAATGCCCCGGGTGAATTTTCACCGAGGGCATTTTAAAACTACTATGTAATTAAAAGACCTTAACCTTTAAAACCGGTCCCAGCCGGGATAAGACGACCGATAATAACATTCTCTTTCAGGCCTTCAAGGTAGTCAATTTTACCAGTAATCGCGGTGTTAATAAGCACCTTGGCAGTTTCCTGGAAGGAAGCTGAAGACAAGAAGCTCTGGGTAGACAAGGCGACACGAGAAACACCGAGCAACAGTTCGCGGCAAGTGGCGGTTTTACCGCCATCTTTTTTCGCTAAGCGATTGGAGATTTCTAACTGGGCTTTTTCTACAACTTCGCCGGGTAATAAATCGGTATCCCCAGCATCTTCGACATAGACACGACTGAACATTTGGCGGATAATGATCTCAACATGCTTGTCGTTAACCTTCTGACCTTGGGAAGAATAGATGTTCTGTACTTCTTCCAAAACATACCTCTGAACAGCCGGACGGCCCTTTAGTTCAAAGAGATCTTGGAGATTAATACTGCCATCGGTTAGACGATCACCTTTTTCTACCTTATGACCATCTTGAACTACCAGTTTGTAACCCAATGGTACGATGTACTCACGCACTTTCGGTCCTTCATAACTTAAGGTGACAGTGTTCTTGGTAATTTTTACCGTCCCGCTGTATTTAGCAGTGATTTCTTCACCCGAACCACCACGAACCACCAAAACTTGATCTTTGTTAACGGTATCACCATCTTTCACTTCAACTTCATCTCCCTCGGTAAATTTCAACTTCATTTCTTCCATCCCTTCGAACTTGATACGAATAATCTTCTGACCACGGCGACCTTCAAAGATTTTCTTACCAGAAGCGGAGGTAATGACTTTTCCGTCCGCATCATCTATTTCAACCGCACCCTCTACTTCAGCGAGGACAGCTTGGTGTTTAGGAGCACGAGATTCAAACAATTCTTCGACACGAGGTAAACCTTGAGTAATATCTCCACCCATAACACCACCGGTATGGAAGGTACGAAGCGTTAACTGGGTACCTGGTTCACCGATCGACTGGGCGGCAATGACACCAACCGCGACACCAATTTCCGCTGGCGCATTGTGAGCCAAGTCAAAGCCATAACACTTACGGCAAACGCCTTTTGGTAAATGGCATTGTAAAACACTACGCACATGGACAGTGGTAACACCGGCAGATTCAATTTCACGGGCAATCTGGTCGGTAATGACACCGCCAGATTTTAGGATTACTTTGTTACCCGCTTTAACATCGGCTAAAACATACCGACCCCAAACACGATCGGCAAGTTTTTCACCCATTTCTTTAGATTGGGCTTCGGTAAAGATTTCACCAATGTCATCTCCACAATCGTCTTCAAGGACAACGACATCTTGAGAGACATCGACCAAACGACGGGTTAGGTAACCAGCGTTCGCGGTACGAAGAGCGGTATCTGACAAACCTTTACGGGTACCGTGGGAAGAAATAAAGAATTCCAAGACGTCAAAGCCTTCTTTAAAGTTACCTTTAACCGGCAATTCAATAATGTCGCCAGATGGAGACACCACCAAACCTTTCATACCAATAACCTGACCCAACTGGCCCCAAGTACCACGGGCACCGGAATCGATCATGGCGAAGACGGGACCATTCTTATCCAAAGTTGCTTGGTTGTTGGCCAAGATCTTTTCTTTAGCTTCAGTCCAGATTTCCAAAATCTTCGCGCGTCGTTCGGCCTGGGTTAACAAACCTTCTTGGTATTGTTCTTCCACTTCTTGAACCCGGGCATCGCTGGCTTTTAAAATAGCGGGCTTTTCGTCAATACGTGGGAAGTTGTTCATACCAAGGGAATAACCAGACTTGGTCACATATTTGTAGCCCATGTTTTTTAAATCATCCAAAAAGTGAGCAGTCACTTCCTGATCATGAATTTCAAGAGATAGGCGGATAATCTGGGCTAGTTTTTTAACGTTAATAGTTTCATTGTAATATGGCAACTTCTCCGGAACTACTTCGTTGAAAATAGTTCGGCCAACCGAGGTTTCCAAAAGGAACGGTTCGGTTTTGCCGTGTTTTTCTAATCCTTCACTAATACGAACCTTGATGCGTTCGTGCAAAGTAATGATCCGGCTCTTGTAAGCCAACATGGCTTCCTTGGGAGAAGAGAAGAACTTTTTAATCGGAGCAGTATCGTCGGTCTTGTGATGAGTTAGGTAGAAACAACCGAGGGCAATGTCTTGCTTAGGGGTAATAACCGGTTGACCGGTGGCTGGCTTCAACAGGTTCTTTTCCGCGGCCATTAGATTGTCGGCTTCGGCCCGGGCTTCCAAAGTCAAAGGCAAGTGTACGGCCATTTGGTCACCGTCGAAGTCAGCATTGAAAGCGGTACAAACTAAAGGATGCAACTGGATGGCTTTACCTTCGATAAGACGGGGATGAAAAGCTTGGATACCCAAGCGATGCAAAGTTGGCGCGCGGTTCAAAAGAACGCGAGTAGTTTTAGTTAGTTCTTCGAGAATGTCCCAAACCTCGTCACGCTCGGATTCAATGAATCGGCTAGCGCTCCTAACATTGTGCGCTAATTCGCGTTTAATGATTTCGCTAATGATAAACGGTTTAAATAGTTCCAAGGCCATGCGTTTTGGTAAACCACATTGATCAATGTTTAAGTTTGGACCAACGACGATTACCGAACGACCAGAGTAGTCAACGCGTTTACCCAAAAGGTTCTGACGGAAACGGCCTTGTTTACCTTTTAGGATGTCAGCCAAAGAACGGAGCTGCCTCTTTTGGCCAGTCGAGGCAGTAACAGTCTTGGAATGACGAGCGCTGTTGTCGATTAAAGCATCAACTGCTTCTTGCAACATTCTTTTTTCATTGCGGCAGATTACTTCTGGGGCGTCTAACTCATTTAACCTTCTTAAACGGTTGTTGCGGTTAATAACCCGGCGATACAAATCGTTTAGGTCGCTGGTCGCAAACCGACCACCATCGAGCGCTACCATTGGACGCAAGTCTGGCGGGATAACCGGGATGTTTAACATGATCATCCATTCGGGACGAATGCCGGTCATGAACAAACTCTTTAAAAGTTTCTTGCGGCGGATGATTCTTTCACGCTTCGCACCCTTAGCAGTTTGCTGTTCTTCGGTTAAACGCTTAATGGTTTCGTCAAGATCAATGCGCTCTAACAAATTGCGAACGGCTTCAGCACCGATTGAGGCTTCGAACAAGTGACCATAGCGTAAAGATAGTTCCTGATAACGATTTTCCGAAACGATCTTCATGACTTGAATTTCCTTTAATTCTTTGTCAGCCTGTTGAAAGTCGGCTTCCAAAGCTTTGGTTTTTCTTTCGGATTCTTGCTGAACGGCGTCCAAAGCAGTTTTGCCAGCTTTTTCGTCGTTCAATTTTTGGATCGCCTGCTCTAACTCGCGTTCAATCTGTTTGCGTTTGGATTTGTATTCCTGGCGCAACTGATCGGAAGCAGCCTTGCGGCCTTCTTCGTCAACGTGAGTAATAACGAATGAGGCAAAGTAGATAACTTTTTCCAAAGCTTGAGCCGAAAGATCTAAGACCAAACCAACTTTAGAAGGAACGGAGCGTAAGAACCAGATGTGGGATACGGGAGCAGCGAGTTCAATGTGGCCCATGCGTTCACGACGAACCAGAGAATGGGTAACTTCGACACCACACTTGTCGCAAACAATTCCTTTATATCTAATCTTCTTGTATTTTCCGCAATAACATTCCCAATCTTTGGTTGGGCCAAATATTTCTTCGGCAAATAACCCGCCTTTTTCTGGCTTCTGGGTGCGGTAGTTAATGGTCTCCGGCTTGTTTACTTCACCGTAAGACCAATTACGAATGACTTCTGGTGAAGCCAGCTTTAAGCGGATGGCATCAAAGTCAATGGAATGGAGTGAGTCGCGTGACATAGTATTCATGTATTATTTTAGGTGAGTGAAAGCCGTTACTCGGCTTGAACCGGTGCTTCCACCGGAGCCGATTCTTCAGATTCGGCTTTGGCTCTTTTTACTTCTTCCGTTGGCAAATACTGGCCAGACTCACTACGGCTAAGTAACTCGACATCGAGGCCCAGACCTTTAAGTTCGCGGACCAAGACGTTAAATGATTCAGGAATGTTTACCCGGCTAACTTGCTCACCTTTAATGATCGCTTCGTAGGCTTTGGAGCGGCCAGGGACATCGTCGGATTTAATGGTTAACATTTCTTGCAAAGTATGGGCGGCACCATAGGCTTCCAAAGCCCAAACTTCCATTTCACCAAACCTCTGGCCACCAAACTGCGCCTTACCACCCAAAGGTTGTTGGGTGATCAAGCTGTAGGGACCGATGGAACGTTGGTGAATCTTGTCTTCAACCATGTGGTTCAACTTCAACATGTAGTTGTAACCAATGGTGACGGGATTGTCGAAAGCCTCACCAGTACGTCCATCGTACAAGATGACTTGGCCACCATCTGGCAAACCAGCTTTCTTTAATTCAGTTTTAATCTGCTCTTCATTCATACCATCCAAAACCGGAGTCGCTACTTTGTAACCAAGAGCATTGGCGGCTAAACCAAGATGGTTTTCTAAAAGCTGACCCAGGTTCATACGAGAGATAACGCCGAGTGGGGACAAAATAATGTCGAGTGGAGTACCATCTTCTAAGAACGGCATGTCAGCGACCGGCACTACTTTAGAGATAACACCTTTGTTACCATGGCGACCAGACATTTTGTCACCAACTTGGACCTTGCGCATATCCGCGACCGTGACCTGAACTTGTTTAATAACCCCGGGTTCTAATTTGTCACCCGCTTCAGCCGAGAAAATCTGAATGCCGATTACTTTTCCGTGCTCACCGTGCTCTAAGTAAAGTGAGGAGTCGCGCACATCGCGAGCTTTCTCGCCAAAGATGGCGCGGAGCAATCTTTCTTCCGCGCTTAATTCCGTCTCACCTTTAGGAGTAATCTTACCAACTAAAATGTCGCCGGATTTTACTTCAGCGCCAATGCGGACAACCCCTTCACTGTCCAAATTTTTTAATTTTTCTTCACTAACATTCGGGATATCTGAAGTCACAACTTCTGGTCCCAGTTTAGTTTCACGAACATCTATTTTATAATCTTCAATGTGGATGGAGGTGTAAGCATCTCTCTGCACAACGCGCTCGGAAATGACAACCGCGTCTTCGTAATTGAAGCCATCCCAGACCATGTAGCCGACCAAAACATTTCGGCCTAAAGCCATTTCACCGTCACGGACTGATGGACCATCAGACAAAACCTGTCCCTTCTTGATCTTGTCGCCAACATTAATACTGGGGTGTTGGTTGATACAAGTCGAAGAGTTAGAGCGGATAAACTTATTTAAATTGTAAGTAAACTTTTCACCTTTCTTGCCAGTCAAAACTATTTTACTGCCATCGACTTCAGTGATTTCACCGTCGCAATCCGCGATAACGATGTGGCCAGTATACAGAGCGGCTTCACGTTCAACACCGGTTCCCACCAATGGTGGTTCCGGACTAATACACGGCACGGCCTGACGTTGCATGTTTGTACCCATGAGAGCGCGGGTCGCGTCATCATGTTCGAGGAAAGGGATACAAGCAGTCGCGATGCTTACAATTTGGTGAGGGGCAACATCCAAATATTCTAAATCTTCACTTTTAGCGACACCGGCCTTACCGTTAACGCGAGCGGCGATTGTTTCGTCAACAAAATATCCATCCGGATCTACCTTGGTGGAAGCGGCGGCGGTAATAACTTTTTCTTCTTTAAAAGAATTTAAGTAAACAATTTCATTGGTCATCCGGGGTTTAACCGGAATGGTTTTTAAAGTGGATTTACCAAGTTTCTTAGCCACTTCTTCGGTAATCTTGGCACCATCTTTTATACCCTCGATGTCTCCGCGTAAAATTTCACCAACCAAAAGTTTTGGGTCGTTGTTTACGTCACGCAAAATCTTACGGTAAGGTGTTTCGATAAACCCAAACTCGTTGATCCGAGCATAACTAGCTAGGTGGTTAACCAAACCAATGTTTGGACCTTCGGGGGTAGCGATCGGACAGATGCGACCATAGTGTGTCGTGTGCACGTCGCGCACTTCGAAACCGGCGCGGTCGCGGGACAAACCACCGGGGCCAAGAGCGGACAAACGGCGTTTGTGTTCGAGTTCAGACAAAGGATTGGTCTGGTCCATGAACTGTGACAACTGTGAACTCATAAAGAATTCACGGATCGCGCTCGTCACCGGTCGGGCGTTAATAAGTTTATTAGGACTTAACTGCTCGACGTCATAAGTACTCATGCGATCTTTAATGATACGTTCCATGCGAGCTAAACCAATACGGAAACGGTTCTGGACTAGTTCACCGACTGAACGAACGCGGCGGTTGCCAAGATGATCAACATCATCTGGTTCTTCTTGGGTAACGTTCAAGCGGACAACTTCTTTTAAAACAAGTAATAATTTTTCTGGACTTAAAACTCGATTATCTTTTTGATCAAAATCTCCTTCAGTGTAACCGAGGTCAAATTTGGTGTTGAATTTGTAGACACCAACACGACCAAGGTCATAACGTTCGAAATTGAAGAACATGGCTTCGATCAAACTCTTGGCGTTGTCAGCTGTCGCAAGATCCCCGGGACGAATTCTCTTGTAGACCTCGATTAAACCTTCGTCGCGGCTCTTGGCCAAATCTTTTTTAATTGTGGCGTCAACATAATCCACGTGAGGATTGGTATTAACGTCTTCAAACATTTTTTTAATTTCTTCATCGCCCTCATAGCCAAAGGCACGGAGGATAGAGGTAGCAGCCACTTTTCTTTTGCGATCTACTTTTACCCACAAAACGTTATTCATGTCCGTTTCGATTTCGATCCAGGCTCCACGATTCGGGATGATCTTGGCACCATAGTAACGACGACCACGAACGTTTTCGGCGGTGAAGAAAGCACCAGCACTACGAATAAGCTGAGATACAACAACACGCTCAATACCGTTAACAATAAAAGTACCCCGGTTGGTCATAACCGGGATTTCACCCAAATAGATTTCTTGAGATTTAGACTGACCGGTTCGCTTGTTGACCAAACGAGCGGTAATACGAAGCGGGGCTTCGAAAGTAATATTACGAGTACGGCAAACAACTTCGTCAAAACGTGGTTCGTCCAAATAGTAATCTTCAAGATAAAGTTCTAGATCGCGGCCGGTGAAGTCGGTAATTGGGGAAACTTCTTCAAAAAGTTCTTTGACCCCGAACTTCAAGAACCAACCATAGGAGTTCTTTTGGAGCTCAATCAAGTCAGGCAACGGCATAACGTTGTCTCGGCCGGTGAAGAAACGGCGGGCGTCGGTTGAGACCGGCTTGTGCTTGTAAATGGACATAAAACGTGCGTTTTAAGAGGTTAATAGTTTAAAAAATAGTTAATTTTTTTAAAAAAGCCGGCAAAAGCCACAAACCAAAAAAGGCCGCTTGGGTATGGGGCTTATTAGTTTTACTTAAAGATTAGCCAAAAAAAGCAAGGTACGCATCTATTTATTCTCGATGTTTGTAAAACCTTGCACTAAGCGAGGTTGGACGCAACCGGACTTTTAGCTATAACTAGCCAAAAAATGGTTGTTTACGCCTTGGTTTTCAAAGTACTAGAATAGTACTAAAAACCAAGAGGTTTGTCAACCGGAAAACAGTGGATAAGTTTAAGAGTTTTTTCGAACAAAGCCTTCTTTTTCTATCTTTTTAAATTGGTCCGACCCCAAAAAGATTAAAAATTGCCTTTCCAGCCAATTCAAATCAATAACATCACTAGTAAAACTGGGTTTAACAGTTAATAAATATGCTTTAAACACATGATTTAACCTGTAAAATATGATACTGTGTACCTCTTGAGTTTTTTCGCGAACATACTTCTGAACGATTGTCAGCCAGCCCATATCTGTTGACAAGTCAGAAAACCGCTTGACTATCGCCAGGTTATAATCCATGTCGGGTAAAATTTCTTCATATTTTCCAGGCCAAATCGGCTCTTTCATATAGCCTTCAAAGTATTTATTTTTCAATAATTGATAATTCTTTTTGTACTCATCTAACGTCATTTTAAAGGGATGCGTCTCGGTAATCTCATAAGTGGTCGGGCTATATACTACAACCATTCCGGTGTCACTACTGTTCCCGGTATAGGCTACAAAAGCGTGTTTAAAATCGGGAAGGAGTTTTAAGTCAAACATTTTATAAATTGCGAAACCACTCATTACGTCTTGTAATTTGACCCCCGGCTTTAATTTTTCATAGGCCTCTTCGATTCTGTGCAACTCCCCAACTGCTACAGCCACTAGTCCTTGCGGTGAAACATCTTGTATCTCGCCGGGGAAAATATGTAGATAACCTCGTGGTGTGAGTATGCTACCTGGTTTTCGTGTATAAATACCCCGCTCTTTACCGACTAAATTCCTTGTTTTTTTAATACTCAAACCAATACCTGGCGTATGCAACCTCTCGTCCCCACCTTCAGCGTGATGTTTAACACCTTTGAAACCTCTGCCCCGCCCATTTGTTTTTTGTTTTTGTAATCGACGATTTGTAGCGTTATCCAGGCTTCTTAAACCGCCTTCTTTGACAACATATTCGAGCCATTCATCATCTGATCGTCGTGTTAGAAAAGAATTGACCGTCCCGCTCAAAAAATTCTTGGCTACGGATAGTAAATCAGAATAATCATACTCCTTACCACTTACGGGATCCGTGTATTTATAATCACCTGGCTCAGAAGCAAAGTGCAAGTCAATACAATTATCTTTAAAAACATCGCCGTACTTTTCCATTAGTTTAGCAAACTGATTAAACGGTATGGTGCTCCTCACTCCCTTAGGGGCATCCCAAGCGCAAAATGGACAAGCGTGGGCGCAGCCTTGGGTAGGTTGAACAAAAAACAAACTAGAAAGTAATTGCTTTAGTTCTTCTTCAGAATATCTTTCGGCTAACCCGGCGGGCAGTTCGCCCTGTGCCCAAGATTCCTCCTCCTTTTCCTTAACCAATTCTTCGATGATATCTTGAACCTTCTTTACCATCCATTTTTCATAATAGCTAACCGTCGCAATATTACGCGGATCTAAAAAAGCTCGCCTTAGGTAATCTCTTGCTTCGCCCCGATCGGCTAATTGCTTCAATTTTTGAGCAAGCTCACTGGGTGTTTTCCTAAATAATTCAAAATCCGACGCCTGTTCATAAGGTTCGAAATCATGACCCCACTCTACGACTGGCATAATGATAAAAAATAATTAATCACTATTGATAAATATACCGAATAATATTAAATTTTGCAATGTTATATGATAAAAAGTTAGACTCAATCTATCCACACTTGACACTACTCGTGTTACACCTTACAATGTTTTCACATTCTTTCCAACAAGCTGCGGTGGAGTTGATGTCTCAACCGGATCGGATTGTAAAAAGCAATTCTCTCTCCTCTATAATCATTTTTTTGTTTATAGTCGAAGTTTTTTAGATTTGATCCGTGGCTAAAACATGCAACTCTTTACGCAGCTTAGTGGAAAGAAAAACCCTCGACATTGTATCGAGGGTTATTTTTTACAAAAAATATTTCTTTAAGATAAATAACAGTTCGGGATGAAATTTTTCTCCTTGTTCAATCATTGATTTAATTTCTTCGATAGTAAAAAATTCTACTTCCACTACTGCTTCTGGTTCCATCTGGAATGGCCCGTTATATTTTGCTCTATAACAAACAATAAATTTGTCTGGCTGGCCAAGGGCGTGATAAGAATCTTTAGAAAAATATTCTATTGGTGTTTCAACGCCAACTTCTTCTCTCATTTCTCTTTTCGTGGCGTCTTCGTAACTCTCACCGGCTTGCACATGCCCACCAACTGTTGTAGACCAATGATTTGGTGCGAAAGAAAGGTTGGGATGGCGTAATTGCAAAGCCAACTTGCCTTCATCGTTAAAAATTAGGACGTGAACAATCCAGTGACATAATAATTTTTTGTAAACATCTTCCTTGTCTACCTGACCCACCACTTCATCTTTATCGTTTACGACATCCATCATCTCCATATTATTTAACTAAGGATAGGTCGCCATTAATAACAACCGGATGGACCGATTCGATTTCATGTTTACAATAAGGTTGGTCGGGGATCGGATTCCAGAGAAAAATCTTCTGTCCTAAAACATGGGCAAAGCCGATTTCCATTAAAGTATTCCCACCGATGTAATTGGGGATGTTGTGTTTCTCAAAATTTAAAACTAAAATCGCATCGCCTCCTTGCATTAAATCCCAGTATTCTTTTATAACATCATCGGTTCTTTTTTGGTCAAGCTTAATTCTCTCTTTTTCTTCAGTAGTTTTTCCAACGAAGGCTTTGGCGTAGGAAGTAACATAAGCATTATGACCAAGGGTCAGAAGATTGTCCCTCACTTCAATCATTTTTTCGGTAAATTGCATGGAACCGCTTATGCCTACTCTCATAAAACAATTAATAACAATGTTTCAATTATATTCTCGCTACGAGTGCCGGTCAAGACAATTTAAAAAAGCCGCCTAAACTTTGGGGCGGCTTTAATTCACGGCCTTGTTATTTTCAATGGCGAAAAACCATCTCTCATCACCTTCGTGTTTGGGGTCACTTTTCCAAAATTTTACAAAGTCAGTAAGTAAATACTGGCAATTCGGGCCAAGGAAGGGATCCAACAAATAAATATATTTTAGACCAACCTTTTTTACCACTGCGTAATGATATATTTCGTGTGGTGGCATGGCATAACAGACAATCGCCAGCTTCTTTTTTCTTAAGGCTTTCCTCAATTCGTTTACTTCCGTATTTCTTTTTACGACATAGTTAAGCTTATGTTTTTCTGCCGCTTCCACGAAGCTTTTGTGCAAAGTACCCCAAATTTTGCTGGTTTTTAACAATTTTTTTAATTCTGTTTCATCATAGATAAAACCCAAAGAAGCCATAACCATGCGAAAGCTGGCTGGACCACAGGTATAATTGGTCTCTTGTTTGTAGTACGGCAAAGCCATAATTTTTCATAAGGGCGCCTATTATATACCATCCGGTTAGTTTTGGCAACCTCTGTAGTTCTTTTATTTGTCCGACTTTCGCCTCTGTGCTATAATATTCGTAACAAAATGATTATGTCGAGATCACGTCGCGGGCGACCACCTTTGCGGGAACGCATTAATCTAAACCCTGAAATCGGCAGGGGTCTTTTATCTATTTTCCTCTTTGTGGTAGCTGGTTTGTCTATCCTTAGCTTCTTTAATTTAGCGGGAATTGCTGGCCACTTCATTGATTCGCTCCTCGCAATTGGCTTTGGCCAAGTCCGCTACTTTTTTCCAATCATCCTGGCCATTGTCGCCGGGCTAATCATAAAAGATTTGAGTTACGAGTATCGCCCCACCCATTTTTTTGGCTCAATACTCTTCTTTTTGAGTTTCAACGGCCTTGTCCATCTACAAAATGCAGTGGAAGAAATGGTGGATTTAGCCATGCAGGGCTATGGTGGTGGACTGGTTGGCCTCGCTTTAGCCTGGCCACTAGGGACTTACCTCGGCTACTGGGGTAGTCTGGTTATATTTATTGCTCTACTTTTAATCTCAATCATTTTCATTTTTAACACTTCTTTGGCGCAATTAGTACTTTTAAACAAGAAGTTCTTTCTCATACTCGGTTTTCTTGGACAGCAGCTGGTAAATTTCTTCTACCGTTTTAAAAAGGAAGAAAAGGTAGAATTTAAGATTAAAGGGGATTATGAAGAAACACCAAGTGAAGAAACCGAAGAATGGGAAACCGTAAAATTAGAAGAGGAGGAAGAAGAACGGCGAGCCTTTGAACGAAAATCTTTGGAAAGAAAAACTGAATTAGAGACTGGAGGCCCGACGGAAGAAACGGCTAAGGAAGGCCAATTGGAAGAATTACCACTACCAGATTACAGCTCATTCGCTTTACCGGACACCAGTCTTCTCTTTACCTCAAAAACCAAACCATCGTCTGGAGATATTAAAAGCAACGCGGAGATTATTCGGGATACCTTACAAAACTTTGGCATTGAAGTGGATATGGGAGAAGTTCGAGTGGGCCCAACTGTAACGCAATTTTCTTTAAAACCAGCTAAGGGTATTAAGCTAACCCGCATCTTGGCCTTAAGCAACGACCTGGCTTTAGCTTTGGCGGCCCACCCTATTCGCATTGAGGCCCCCATTCCTGGCCAATCTTTAGTCGGCATTGAAGTTCCAAACCAAAAAGTAGCGATGGTTACTTTACGCGAACTCTTGGAAAGCCCAGAGTTTAAAGATCGCGAAGACACCTTGCAGGTGGCATTGGGAAAAGATGTCGCCGGTACTGTCTGGTTTGGGAGGCTTTCCAAAATGCCGCATCTTTTAATTGCGGGCGCCACGGGATCTGGTAAAACCGTTTGTATTAATACAATTTTACTTAGCTTACTTTACCAAAACACTCCAGAAACTTTGCGGGTCATTATGGTTGACCCCAAAAGAGTCGAACTGACTCTTTACAACGGCATCCCTCATCTTCTAACACCAGTTATTACTGACCCAGCAAAAACTGTTAACGCTTTGAAATGGACAATCGGGGAAATGGAACGTCGTTTTGATCTTCTCGCCGCTTCCGGTAAGCGCGACATCCAATCTTACAACAAAACGGCTACTGAAAAAATGCCATACATTGTTTTTGTCATTGACGAACTAGCTGACCTCATGGCAATGGCGGCCAGCGAAGTTGAAGCTGGCATTATCCGCATTGCCCAGATGGCGCGGGCGGTTGGTATTCACCTTATTGTTGCGACGCAACGCCCGAGCGTTGAAGTTATCACCGGTCTCATGAAAGCGAACATCCCGGCTCGTATCGCTTTTTCAGTCGCTTCGCTTATTGATTCCCGTACAATTTTGGATTGCCCGGGGGCGGAAAAACTTTTGGGGCGCGGCGACATGCTATTCTTAACAGCTGAATTGTCTAAACCAAAACGCATCCAAGGCGCCTATGTTTCCGAAGAAGAAATGAAACGAATTGTTGACTTTTTGAAGGGTAACGCTGAACCTAATTACAACGAATCGGTTGTTAGTAAGGGCGGGGGAAATGGCGGCACGCTAAACATGTTCGGTGGTGGCAGCGACGACCAAGACCCGCTTTTCAATGAAGCTAAACAACTGGTAATCGAATCAGGAAAAGCCAGCGCTTCGCTCATGCAAAGACGGATGAAGGTGGGCTATGCCCGGGCGGCCAGACTGCTTGACGAATTAGAAGAAGCTGGTATAGTAGGACCTGCTGATGGCGCTAAACCGAGAGAAGTTTTTACTGAACACATGATGCCAACTGCGTCTTTCGAATTGTCGGACGAAGAACAAACTTTGGATGCGGGTGGCACGGTGTTCAAAGAGTAAAAATATGACCATGTTTTGTTACAAACGAATCGCGAAGACCAAGCGCGTTGGTGAAGAACTCAAGGAAGCGAGAATTCGCATTGGTTTGGATTTAGAAAGCATTTCAAAAAATTCTTTTGTCGCCAAAAACCACCTCCTCATGATTGAGGATTGCGAATACTTTCGGCTCCCCCAGGCCACAGCTTATCGCCTGGCCTATATTAAAGCCTATGCGAAGGCGGTGGGATTGGATTCCAAGGCTCTAGCTAAAGATTTTAAATGCGAAGGCGGATTACGAGATATTAAAACCGTTCACCCCCACCAGTCCATTCGTAATTCACGATTTAATTTCTTTTCCCTCACTCTTCGGTATATCGTGGCCGGTGTCTTTATCTTTATTTTTGTTGGTTATCTAGCCTGGCAAATTAAAGGCGTGATTGAGCCACCGAGATTAGTTCTTTATTCGCCGGAAGAAGGACTGGTGGCCAACACTTTGTCAGCACTAATCCAAGGTGAAACAGAAAAAGAAACAGCACTGACAATTAACGGGCAAGAAGTACGTGTAAACGATAGCGGCCAATTTGAAACGCACCTAGATTTACAAAACGGAGTTAATACAATCATTGTTTCGGTTAAGAAAAAGCATGGTAAAACTTCGACGGTTACCCGACATGTGGTCGCGAGACCACAGGCTGTGGCCGGAGAAAAAATTACCCTACTACCAAACTAATTAAAATTTATTAATTTAAAATTCGTATGGCTAAAGGATCAGCTAGTGAGGAGGTAAAGAATAAATTGAAGGCCGCTGAAAGCGCGATCGAACAGATCAAGAGCCGCTTTGGCGATGGGGCGATTATGACTTTTGGTGAAGGCAAGGCGAGTATGCAGGTTGAGGCTATCCCGACCGGTTGTATGTCTTTAGACATCGCGCTTGGTATTAAAGGCGTGCCCCGCGGACGCATTATTGAAATTTATGGACCGGAAGCCAGTGGTAAAACCACACTAGCTCAACATGTTGTGGCAGAAGTCCAAAAACGGGGCGGCATTGCTGCTTTTGTCGATGCTGAGCATGCGGTTGACCCAGATTATGCTAGAAAAATTGGTATAAAAATTGACGAACTTTTAATTTCCCAGCCAGATACCGGTGAACAAGCTTTGGAAATCGTGGAGACTTTGGTTCGTTCCAACGCGGTGGACGTAATCGTCGTTGACTCCGTAGCGGCCCTCGTGCCAAAGGCAGAGATCGAGGGTGACATGGGTGATGCCCAGATGGGTTTACAAGCCAGGCTCATGAGTCAGGCCCTTCGAAAATTAACCGCGGTCATTAGTAAATCCAAAACTGTTTTGATCTTTATTAACCAGACTCGCATGAAGATTGGCGTGTATTTTGGCAACCCAGAAACTACGACTGGTGGTGTGGCTTTAAAATTCTACTCTTCAATCCGGATTGAGATCCGCCGCGCCGCTCAAATTAAACAGGGAGATAAGGTCATTGGTAACCGCGTTAAAGTGAAGATTGTTAAGAACAAAGTTGCCCCGCCGTTCCGCACCACCGAATTCGACATTATGTATAACGAGGGTATTTCCTTATCTGGCGATTTGTTTGATACTGGTGTCACCTACAAAGTAATTGATAAAAAAGGTAATTCTTACAATTATGGTGAAGAAAAATTAGGAGTCGGCAGAGAAACGGCTAAGAAATTTTTAAAAGATAACCCAAAACTTATCGCCGAGATTAGAGACAAGGTTTGGGAGGTGGTAGAACGAGGCGAGGCGCCAGACGAGGAAGAAGGCAATCCGGGCGAACCAGCCGACGAAGAAGTGCCTTTGCCACAGGAAGAATAATATTTAAACCCCCAGAAAACTTGGGGGTTCTTTTTTACAAACAATTGTCCACTTGCCAAATCGGCTAAAAATATATACCATACTAGTTAAGTATAAGTTATAACCTTAAATTTTATGCCCTACGCTCTAATCGAATTACCGTATAAATATGATGCGCTTGAACCGCACATTGACGCGAAGACCATGGAGGTGCACCACACCAAGCATCATCAAAAATATTTAGATAACTTCCAAGAGGTCGTGAACAAATATCCGGATCTCGCGGATAAGACTGCGGAGGAGATTCTCCAAAAAATTAAAACCATTCCAGTAGAAGAAGCCGACCGAGTAAAAATTAAAAATAACGGGGGTGGTTTTGTCAACCACAACCTCTATTGGTTGATTATGGGTCCCGAAAAACAGGCGGATGAAACGTTAATAAAAAACATTGAAGACCGCTGGGGGGCACTCGAAACCTTTAAAGAAGAGTTTACCAAGATTTCTCTTAGTCATTTTGGTAGTGGCTGGAGCTGGTTAGTACGCGATGAAAGCGAGGTTTTAAAAATGTATTCTTTGCCCAACCAAGATTCGCCCCTATCTCTCGGCCACGAACCAATTATTGGGCTGGACCTTTGGGAACATGCTTACTACCTTAAATACCAGAATAAAAGACAAGAATACATTGAGAATTGGTGGAAGGTGTTGAAGTTGTTTTAACAAATTCAGGCCTTTAGTGTAGAATATTATTGCATCATAAAGTCTAAGAGTAATCTTGGACTTTTTGTTTAGAATGTATAAGTAGATCTAAAGTTTACGCTAGCCCGGACAAGAACTTATCTACACTCATTGTCCTAATCCCGTCTTTTAAATAATCTATTCCCGTACCGCCTCCGACCACTTGATATTGAAAAGGAATTCTCAACCTATCACCAAAATATTTCAAGTGGGACGAGGGGCTGGTGTCGTTTTGTTTCACTTCGACGCTAAACCAAGGCTTGCGATCTACTGTTAACAAAAAGTCTACTTCTCGCCCCTCGGTATCACGTAAGTAATACACCTCGGCTTTGAAACCAAAATAATCATAAAGCAAGTGCGCTGTCTTAAGCAAGTGAGAGGCAACCATATTTTCTAACCGAGCAGCTTCATTTTCAACCTGCGACCAGTCCCACATATACATCTTGGGTTGTTTTCGTAACGACTTAATTAAACTAGACTTAAAAGGATAAATTCTAAAATGGTAGTAAAACCTCTCTAGCATATCCACCCAACGAGAAATCGTTTTGTGAGTTACCGCCAGGTCTTCTTGCAAAGAATTTAGAGACAACAAAGATCCTACTTTGCTAGGTAATATATCTGATAAAACTTGGAGCAATGAGATGTCCTGAATATTTTCCACATCTCGTATATCCTCTTTAATTAAACGTTCCGAGCGCTCATTGTGAAAGCGTCGTAGTGTTTGAGGGTTTTTCGCCAGATACGGTTCGGGAAATCCACCATAAGTGAGGAGATCAGAAAAAGCCCGGCTTATCTTTTTGTCTTTTAAAAATTTTATTTCATCAAACGGTTCGGTCTGCCAACCCTCACCCATCACTTCTCTAACACTAAACGGGTGTAAACGAAAATAATGATAACGCCCCAATAAAGAATCTCCCCCTCGACGATACACATCCAATCGTGCACTGCCGGTAACTAAAATGCTAAATTTGCCTTTATAAGTATCATAAATCCCTTTGATATAATTTTTCCATGATCGGTATTTGTGTAATTCATCAAAAATAATTAGCTTAGCATCAGCTGGTATATTGTTGCTGATTATCATCTTTCGTTGTTCTGCATTATCCCAGTTTAAATATGCCCGAGATACGTAGTCTTGCTCGCCGATATATTTGGCTAAAGTAGTTTTGCCGACTTGTCGCGGCCCTCCAACGAATACCATTTTTTCTTTTAAATCCGAGAGTATGTGGGATTCTAAATATCTAGGTTTAAACATAAAAATAAGAGGTAATTAATACTGCCTTATTATACCATACTCCAAAAAATAAGCAAACTTTTTGGAGTATGGTATAAACTATCGGAATTTAATTTGGCTAATTTAAGAGAAATTTAAATTTTTCATACAAATAGAGGGGCGCCGCGAGGTGTTTGACGGCGCCAAAAGCGTTCAGGCAGGCCCATGGGGCCTCCTTCTTTCTCGCGCGGTCAAGGGCGGATATCCGTCCCGGACCGTAGGCGCGAGAATCCTTGGTCGTTCTCCGAAACTGGGGACACCCGTGTTCCCAGACC
>DATDYA010000007.1:0-17369 GCA_035289165.1 Patescibacteria group bacterium | reverse complement strand
ACCTGGTCGCCGTCTTCGTTTTCGGTTGTTAAAGAAACTGTGGTTATTCGCTCATCCCGCCAAGAACTAATGACATGGTTACGAGCGATCATCATGAGCCAGGCACTCTTGCCGCGAGTTTCGTCGTAATCTTCAAAATGTTCCAAGGCTTTCATGAAAATCTCGGAAACCAAGTCTTCGGCCTTTTCCCGGTTCCCTTTAACGCGAAACAAGACAAAGCGAAAGACTTTGTCAAAATTTGCCTCATAAAACTGCTGAAATCGCTTTTTGTCCTTTGGGCTTCCCATAACAAAAGAAGTATACCTGAATATATGCTTTTATGACAAGCCCGACACGCTATTCCCAGTCTTCTTTTTATAATCGCCTTTTCGTCTTGGAATCATCATTTGGCCACCCAATTCTCCTAGTCGGCGCCAATATTTAAGGGCCAGATCTTTATCATGATCAACCAATCTGGACTCAATCGCTCTTTTTAACTTCTTGTGATCATATGTAACAATCACATCATTACGAGGATCATATTGGTGGACATCTACGGTATCCACATAATGTACGATCCCCTGCGGGTCAATTGCAAAATTTTGCGGTATCGCCTCAATTAAAATCCCTGCACGATGCAAATTTCTAATAACACCACTTTTTCCGACCTCCTTTTCAACTTGTTTCTCGGCTTCCTCAACCCTATCGTCATCAGAGTACCTTCTTGGTAGGTCACGCCAAAAACGTAAATCGTCCTGCCTCAACACAGATGATGTTTCATCGAAATCCACTTTTTCAGCAATGTAATGGCTGGGATTTACCCCGGCTTGCACTATATCAGGGATATTATCTGGGAATAACAGGTGAGCTATTTTCTGTAAATAAAATAACTGACGTAATTCTAACAAATCTTTTGTCTCATTGTCTTTGTATAGCGCCAAAATTCTTTTTTCGTCCAGTTTATAAACTCTCTTTTCTCTACCCTCGCCAAAAGGTATTTGATTGACAAAATTTTCTCCTCTAACAGCTCGCATATAGATAATTTAATCTTGCTCTAAATCCTCTAATTTTTTTCGCAAGTCCCGACTAACCTTTTTCGGCACACGAATCTTCACTTTAACATACTGATCACCGCGACTAGAACCACCGATATGAGTAATTCCTTTACCACGTAATCTAATCAACTGGCCAGATTCAGTTCCTTCGGGAACGACCAGTTTAACCAGGCCATCAATAGTCTCAACATCAATTTTACCACCCAATACGGCTTGGGTAAAACTTATTTCATTTTCCGTATAGATATCAAAACCATCACGTTCAAAACCTTTTAAAGGTTTAACATGCGCCCGGACATACAAATCACCATTCACGCCGCCATGGGGGGCGGCCTCCCCTTTTCCTTCTAAACGAATAGACTGTCCATTGTCTATCCCACCGGGGATTTTAACTTTAAAATTCTCTGTTTTAGCGAGTATGCCATCGCCACCACAGTGTTTACATTTCTTACCAGGTCTTTCGCCGCGTCCGCGGCAATCGGGACAAGTCACAACCGTTTGCATCGTTCCTAAGATTGTTCTTTGATTCTGTACTACTTGCCCCTGTCCCTGACAAGTATGACAAGTTTCTAACTTACTACCCGGTTCGCCACCGCTTCCGTTACAAACGTCACATTTAGATTGTTTGCGAAGAGAAATTTCTTTTTCTGCACCAAAAGCTGCTTCTTTAAATTCTAACTGAACGTCTACTTGGATATCATTGCCACGAGCCGCTCGACGGCCGCGTGATCGTCCTCCACCACCAAAACCAAACATTTCACCAAAGACATCTCCCAAATCGACACCGCCAAAGTCAAAACCACCGCTCGAAAAACCGCCACCACCCTGACCGCGCGCAGCCCGCATAAAATCTTCCCAATTCATTCCACCACTAAAGCCACCTTGTTGTTCAAAGTCACTTCCGTATTGATCGTATTTCGCGCGTTTTTCGGCATCACCCAAAACCTGGTAAGCTTCATTAATTTCTTTAAACTTCTTCTCATCTCCACCCGGTCGATCCGGATGGTGTTGCATCGCCATCTTTTTAAAAGCTTTTTTGATCTCGTCAGCTGAAGCGTTCTTTTCGATCCCTAATATTTTGTAATAATCTTTGGACATAAATAAGGGAAAAGCGGGGCGATCGCCCCGCCCCTAATAACTAGAGAGATAATTATACCACTTCACCTTCAATCGGTCCATCATCTTTTTTATCCTCTTTCTTCTCGTCAGTCTTTGACTCTCCGCCGGCTGCCCCATTAGTACCCGGAGCGGCCTGGTTGGCCTGGTACATCTTCATACCAACCGTCTGAGCGGCTTTAGATAATTCTTCGGAAGCTTTTTTAATTGCTTCCACATCATCTTTATCTTTAACTTCTTTTAAAGCCTTAAGACCTTCTTCTACCTTGGTTTTTTCTTCCGCAGTGATATCTACCTTCTTTTCCTCTACTTCCTTCATCATTTTTTCAGTCGTGTAAATCATCGTGTCGGCCAAATTCTTAGTTTCGATCAGCTCTTGTTTCTTTTTATCTTCTGTCGCATGCACTTCCGCCTCTTTCTTCATCTTCTCAATCTCATCTTTACTTAGTCCAGATGAGGCTTCGATGCGGATGGATTGTTCCTTGTTAGTGGCCTTATCCTTCGCTTTAACATTCAAAATACCATTAGCATCGATGTCGAAAGACACTTCGACTTGCGGGACGCCACGTGGTGCTGGTGGGATGCCGTCTAAGATAAACTTACCCAAAGTCTTGTTATCTGGTGCCATTGGACGTTCACCTTGTAAGACATGTATCTCAACTGCCGGTTGGTTATCTGCAGCGGTCGAAAACACTTGGAATTTAGAAGTTGGGATAGTAGTGTTACGCTCAATTAATTTAGTCATAACTCCACCCAAAGTCTCGATACCAAAGGACAAAGGGGTAACATCTAACAACAAGACGTCTTTTACATCACCACGCAACACACCACCTTGTACCGCCGCACCCATAGCAACTACTTCATCCGGGTTAACACTAATATTTGGTTTCTTGTTGAAAAACTTTTCTACTGTCTGCAATACTAGCGGCATGCGAGTCATGCCACCAACCATTACCACCTCATGAATATCTCCGGTAGACAATTTAGCATCTTCCAAAGCTTTCTTAACCGGGGTTAAGGTCTTTTGTACCAATTCTCCTACTAACTCTTCCAACTTGGAACGAGTTAATTTCATGACCAAGTGTTTTGGTCCACTAGCGTCAGAGGTAATAAAGGGTTGGTTAATTTCACTCTCTTGGGCAGTAGATAATTCGATCTTGGCTTTTTCGGCTGCTTCTTTAATTCTTTGTAAAGCCAAAGGATCATTGCCCAAGTCTATTCCTTGGTCTTTTTTAAATTCATCCAATATCCAGCGAATTACCACCTGGTCAAAATCATCACCACCGAGGTGGGTGTCACCGTTGGTAGACAATACTTGAACAGTATCTGGAGCAACTTCCAAGATGGAAATGTCGAAAGTACCACCGCCCAAGTCATACACGGCAATTTTATGTTCCGCTTTTTTATCAAAACCATAAGCCAAAGCAGCCGCTGTTGGCTCATTGACAATGCGTAGTACATTCAAGCCAGCGATTTCACCGGCGTCTTTAGTAGCTTGGCGTTGCGAATCATCAAAGTAAGCCGGGACGGTGATAACGGCCTCAGTAATTTTTTCACCCAAGCGTTCTTCAGCGTCCGCTTTCATCTTTTGTAAAATCATGGCGGAGATTTCTTGTGGAGAGTATTCCTTTCCACTCATAGCCACTTTTACTCCTTCCCCACTCTGCACTATTTTATATGGCATGAGTTTCAAATCCCTCTGTACTTCGGTGTCATCCCAACGACGACCGATCAGGCGTTTGATCGAATACAAAGTATTTTCTGGATTAGTAACTGCCTGACGTTTTGCCAATTGGCCGACTAATCTTTCGCCGTTTTTAGACATGGCGATAACGGATGGTGTGGTACGCGCACCTTCTTTATTTTCCAACACTTTCGGCTGGCCACCCTCAATGATCGCCATGCAAGAATTAGTTGTACCGAGATCGATTCCGAGAACTTTTGACATAATACGTATATGATTAATTAAATTTATAAATTACCTACTTATTTCCTCTCTATGATAGGTTTTGACATCCCATTCAACCCCAGTACGTCTATCTGCAATAATTTGGGAGCGCCACTTCCTACTATCCATATCTGTAAAATCTACATACAAAGACACATGGCTTTCTCCGTTTGTTGGTAATTCAATTCTATAAAAATTATTTTGTGCTTGTGAGTAAGTAGACGGTCTCACTTGTCCACCCACTTCATATATCCTTCCATTAAAATTGTACTTATCGAAATAGACAAGCCTAGTGCCGACATTTTGTATTAATATATAAGGTGTCAAAGATATAGTCTCACCTTTTTCATTCTGGTTAACTGATAAGGCGGCAGAGGCATATAATTCAACTGAATCTTGGAGGTTACCAATCTGCCTATTTATTTCATTTTGCTTAACTCCGATTTGATAAGCAACAGCAACTGCTATCAATGCTATAACTGCTGTAAAAAATTGTGTATTTAAAACATTCTCCCAAACAAACCTAATTAATCCCATAGATTTTAAAAATTTAATCATCCCCTTAGAGAAGAGGTGGCTAGCCACCTCTTTTACTTAATTGACGATTATTTCTTTCCGTTTTCCTTTTTCACAACCTTCACGCTTACTTTCTTGGCTTGAGTTGGTTGGGCTTTGGGACAAGTAACTTTCAAAATACCATTTTCAAATTCAGCGCTTACCTTGTCTTCAGTGACTAGTACTGGCAAAGCCACCTGACGGAAGAAAGAGCCGCTTCTCACTTCTTTACGATAATAGTTCTTCTCATCCACCTCATGTTCTTTGCTACTTTGGCCTTGAACGGTTAAAACACCTTTTTCAACGGTCACCGTCACATCTTCTGGTTTAACACCGGCTAAAGGTGTTTCCAGGACCACGGCCTTGTCGGTTTGGTAAATATCCATGGCTGGGACAAAGGCTTTCTGCAAGCCTTGTCCGCCTTGCACAGCCGGGAGACGGCTCATTACCTCGTCCATCTCCTCAAAAGGGTCCCACATCGGGGTCCAACGAATTAAAGACATACGTTTACTCCTTTTCTCTTCTCCCGGTACCGTGCGATACTAGGAGAAATTAGAAGTATAAATAAATATTTTATTTAGCAATGATTACTTTGGCCACCTTTATTACCCGTCCACCCATGGTATATCCTCCCGCTACTTCTCTTAAAATTGTTCCTGCTTCTTTGTCGCTTTCTTCTTCTCCCGAGGCTTCATGGAAACGGGGATCAAACTTTTCATCAACCGTTTTAATTTCTTCTACCCCATGGCTTTTTAAAACATCCCCATATTGCTTCATGATATACCCTACTCCTTGAATCCAATTCTTCATTTTCTTATGTTCCTCATTTTCTCCATCTAGTTCGGGGTGGTGCCCAAAAGCTTTTTTAAAATTCTCATAAATCGGTATAAACTCTTCCAAAATCTGTTGTTCACTCATTTGTACCCATTCACCACGGCGATTAGCGATTTCTTGCTGGAGATTCTTGTAATCGGCTAAAGCCCTTTGCCAACCAGCTTTAAATTCATCCCGCTCGGCCTTATATTTTTCACAGTGTTTGCAATCGCGATGAAAAAAACTCTTTTTGTCTTCCGATTCTGGCTCTTCTTTTACTTCAGCTTCTTTTGGTTCTTCTAAATTTTCATCTTTTTGGTCTTGTAAATCGTCGTTTGGCATAACTTATATTACTTCTAGCGCCTTTTTGAGCAAGGCATAATTAGTCAAATAATCCATCCGCATTGGACCAAGTAAAGCCACTAGTCCTTTGTCGGTTTTGGGCCAACGAGCGGCCAAGACACTCAACATTGAACCAAACGGCTGATCGTTACCAACAAAATATTTTGGTTCGTTCATTACCGCATCGTAAAAATCTTCGACACATTCCTCGCAACGGTCAAAAACATTGGTCAAATTTACGACTAGGTTAAGTTCAGAAAATTCTGGCTGTTGAAAAAGGTTGGTCAAACCAGTGTAATATATTTTTTCTGGTGAAAAAGCGACAATAATTGTCTGATGCGAAATCTCCGCTAAAGTTTTCGCCAAAACTTTTCCTTTTGTCTCGTCATCTCCTTTTACCTCTTTTATTTTTACTAACATCTCACCGTCTTTTTTACCAACCTGTCTTTGATTTAAATCTAAAGACTCGAGATAAAAACGATAACCTTTTTCCGTTGGCATTCTCCCCGCCGAAGTATGGGGATGACTCAAATACCCTTCTTCTTCCAATTCGCGTAATTCATTCCGAACCGTCGCCTCACTCCAGTCCAGTCTTCCTTCGGAAACCAAAAATTTAGACCCGACTGGCTCGGCTGTCTCCACATGGCTTTCAATAACCAATTTTAATAGCTGTTCCTGGCGAGAGTTCATATTATCACTCTAAGTTCACGAGTGATAATATACCACTTCTAGCGAGACTGTCAATAAGGCTGTTATCCACAGAAAACCCTCCTCTTTTTAGGAGGAGGGTTTGACTTTTTTTATTGATTAATTTGTGAAATCTCGCTCAACAGGACATTTTCCACATAGATCCCCCGGGCATAGAAGATTCTCTCCAATTCGTTCTTTAATTCCATCTCCACGGCGTCACGTTTTCCGCCCACAATGTCACTGTGATTAAACCGGCTGAAAACCATACGTATCCGGCTACGAATAGTTGGCCGGACAATTTTTGCCACGAAGTCTTCACCAATCGTTTGCCAAATAGAAGGAATCTGATGGACATCCAGTCTTAACAAAACCGTCCCTTCCACTCCAACTCGTTTACCATCTTCGGTCACAGCGGCAATTGGGATATCTCCCATGGCTTTTTCATTCTGAGCATCAAACTGGCGAGAAATACTGTATTCCAGAGTTTGGGTGTTAAACAATTTGGCCTTTTGCCAGAACGGAATTTTTAAATGCAACCCGGGAGTCAAAACTTTCTTCAGCACTCCCCGGCCAAGGTCATATACACAGGCAACATAACCTGGTGGGACATATATAAACAAGCCTTTCAGTACATCCTCCACGACAAATGAATACATTAATTTATCTAATGAATCGCCAGCCATATGTAAAAAATTAAGGTTTAACCGGAAAGAACACCATGCGGAATAGCTTTATGATATCAGAAAAAATCATAGAAGTCAAAATAAATAAGGCTTTAACCATGGGCAGTAGCCAAAGGGCAAAAAAGGTGAACAAGGGGAAAATAATAGCAAAACTAGCTTTAGAACGGTTCCAACCTTTGTCCGACTTGTTTTCGATGATAATTGAAATAAAAAGATAAAGAGCGGTAATAGTTGGCCAAACTAAATCATGGACCTTGCCGATATTAAACCCATAAAAATTAATATTGATTGCTCCGGGAAAATCTATCATTGGATATAAAATCTTTACTACCTTTTCTCCGGTAATACCACGCACAAACACTTGATACAACAAGATTAAGACTAAAAACTGTACGCCTAGAGAAAATACCTTGGCCCAGGGAGAGACATGGTTTTTCTTCATGAGTTTCCGAATTTCCGCTTTCTGGGCGACCCGATCATGTTTGTAAGCTTCAGCGATTTTCGCTACTTCCGCCTCCACCTTGGCTTCCCGAATAGCATTGCGTTCAGAAATAATAGTGAAAGGTAGTAAGATTACGCGTAAAAAAATAGTGAGCCAAATAACGGCCCACCCAAGATTTTGGTCGGCGATGTTTGCATAAATCCAGATCAGCGCGTTAAAAAGCGGCTGATAAAGATAAGTAAACCACAAGTCGGCTAACATAATGACCTTATTCTAGCACAAAATGGTAAAAAAAGCAAAGGACGTATTTTAAAAATCTGTCTCCAAATAATAAGCTTCGCGGTATCTATTTTTTAAATTAAAGTAACGACCTCGATAATCATTCCAAAATTGGGTATATTCTTGTTTATCCACCAGGCTATACAAATAATCCATATCTGGTTTCAATTTGATTTTTTGGTCATAATAATCTAAATTTAACCCATTTTCAAAGGTAACTTCGGAAAGTCGGAGCTTCCCGCTACCCGGCCCTTCGAAACAGCCATTATACGGGGTTGGAGCGTGGGTTTCATTTTCAATAACCAAGCGCAGGTTATTTTTGAAAATAACTTCGCGATCAAATAATAACTCCGCCACATCCTGCAGAGTTTTCAGGGCCAGCTCACGAATAATATTAAAAACCCTCTCCGCCGGGCCGCCGACTGTAGCATAACCAATCGGATTATGAATATAGTTACCTTCAAAATTCACATCACCCAGGGCAAAAAGATGAGAAACGGCATACTTAAAAGACCCAATCAGATCTTCACTCTGGGAATTCATATAATCTGTCGCTCGAGGCGATATTTCATGTCCACCGAATAAACGCGGTTTCTTATACCTTGCCAAAATTAATTTTAAGTCATTTACCTCCTCCGAATATTTACGTTCTAGA
Organism: Patescibacteria group bacterium; assembly: GCA_035289165.1. Classification (GTDB taxonomy): domain Bacteria; phylum Patescibacteriota; class Patescibacteriia; order Magasanikbacterales; family GWA2-37-8; genus DATDYA01. The sequence continues at coordinate 8,812 of DATDYA010000007.1, read as the reverse complement.
ATTTTCCAAAGAGCTAGTAGCTTATCCTCGGATATTTTAATCGGATCCTGGGACACAATATATTCAATAACCGAAAAATCATCTGGAAAAAAGTGCTCAAAAAAACTTCTCAAAAAATCCAGCTTCAGATTGTTATCAACCATCATTATTTTTCTTTGTCTGTCGTTCTTAGCATTCCACCTCAAAGCCATATTTAACCCACTAACTACAAACATTCTTGGCCTCCTTTTCTGGGCCCGGGCCACCTGAACTAAAGGCAAAAAATATGTTATAAATCTAGCACTCAACTTTGAATCCAAGTCACCTTCCTTAAGATTTTTTTGAGAAAACTTAAAAGCTGGTTCGTTAAATCCAACCAAAAGATCGTGGCCGCCGATATCAATTTTCCCCTTACTTAATTCCCACCGGTTTATAACCAAATCTTTTTCATCTTTTCCCATACTAACAAACTATTAGGCTTTTTCACAAAAAAGTAAATAAAAATGATCAATTAAATTGATGGCGTGAATCCGGGTTAAGATGCGCTCGCTGTAGACCAAATCTTTCTTTTAATTTTCTCTGTTGGTCGGCCAAGTCAAACTCCCAACCATAGGATAAACCAGGAAACTCTTCGACTTCTAAACGGTGGTGTATCTCACCATTACATTCCACTTCCCAAATCTTGATGATCCGTGCCAAACCACCCTCGCGATCATCCTGACCATGGTCCAAAAAATACGCGCTATCGACGTATATGTCCTCCCCCATTTGAGGAACCTGTGACATATTAAACTATTCAACTTATTAGTCCCACTATCTTACAACAACCGACAATTGCCTACAAGCCCACTTTATTAGTGTTTAATCAACTTCATCGTCGCCCAATTCTCGGGCATAATCTTAAATATATATTTGGTCCCACTAGCTACCTCTTCAAACTGTTTAACCTGCCTTGAAAAGGCTAAATTCGGCCAAGCCTTATAAACCCATTCGAATTTCATGCCATACAGCATAATTAATAGCAGACAAATTCCCAAACATTTCATTACCAAAGGAGACTTCCGGTTAAATAGTTGTAAAATAGCTAATAAAAATCCTAACATGGGCAGAAACCAATAACGAATCGTACTACCTGGCAAAGCCATTACTTGCCATTGTGGCGTTGTCGCGCTGGCCATTGGTTTAATAATAGCCGTAATATATACCAGGCCGACAAAAAATAAAAACAGTTTTAATCTTGTTGACCCCGTAAATAACGCCCACAAAATAATCCCCGACCCGATTAAGAATATGACTAAATATATAAACGCCGCTTTATAATCACCGGTAAATAACAAACTATTGTAAAGTTCAGCATACCCTTCTTTGCCGACTAGTGCTCCAAGAAATACCTGACTGGAAGTCATCTTAATAAACAAAGCGAGCGAAGCCCCCAAAGACATGGGCACTCGACTTGAGCCAGTCAATAACACCGAACCTACCTGTAGTACAAATGGCACGAACATTGAGATAAGATGTAACCAAGGGACACCCTCTTTTCTATTTAACCACCACCAAATAACGGCCACCGGAAAAAGAAAGATAATAAAAGGACCACTCAAACCAGACAATATAAGCAACGCGACATCAAAAATTTTCCCCGCGCGACTAGTCGCTCGTTCCGCAGTGAAGACAAGAAAAGCAGTGGTTGCTAAATACCAATGGGCATTAGTGACATTGGCATAGACTTCGCTGGTATTTGGTAAAGATAAATAAACCAAGCTCAAAATAACTGGCACTAAAATTGAAGGAAAGTTTTTCCGATAACGCTTAGAAAAAATGAAGAGGATCGGAATGATTTTTATTATTATGGCAATAATATTAAAAAACAACGGCGCGTAAACCAGAGGCAAAATTTGCGAGCCAATTCCGACCAGACGAGAAAATGTTTGAAGATACCCTGACTGGGGAATAAAAATCGATGAAACACCAATATTATAGGCATCTTCATACCAAACCGTCCCGTCCTCTGCCCAAAATTGGGCATAGGCGACAACGTCCACCCGCCGCAACACAATAATAACAAAGGCGATAACAAAAACAGAGAGATAAAACATCGCGGGTCTCTTCGTTTGCCATTTTTCTAAATAATCACCACTGCTTTTAAAAGCTACGTTTATTTTCTGAAAAAATTTCTCCATAGTTTACTATGACACAAACGGATATATAATAAACCAAAAATTGAAGATATCGTTCCAGATAATACTTTAACCTTACTCTCCTCATCGTTTGACCAGTCAATCCCAATCTCTTTAAAGAGAATACCATTCTTTTTAGCCAGATAAAGTGCCTCGGTATCAAAAATCCAACCTTTATTGACCAAACTGGAAAATATAACCCGAGCGCTTTCTTTGGAGAATATCTTAAAACCACAACCAAAATCTTGAACCTTTAGACCAGTTACCAGCCTGGCCAAGACTGCATAGGCCTCGCCCATTTTTTGGCGAAGCCATTTTTGACTCTTCACCACCTTTGCTCCGGATAATTTTCTACTCCCAATTAAAATTGGGACGCCTTCGTTTAGATATCCGACAAACTTACTTAATTCACCTAGCGGTGTCGAAACATCGGCATCAAACATTAAAACATAGTCACCCTGGGCGCGAAGCATCCCCTCTCTGACGGCGTTTCCCTTTCCTTGGTTTGGAGTATAGGAAACCACGACCACCTCCACCAAACATTTTTTTTGAAAATCGAGGATACTTTGTTTGGTGCCATCCGTGCTACCATCATCAACAAAAATTATTTCCCGAAGTGGAATAATCGGTTTAGAAATATAATCATCTAAAGCCAAAAACAACTTGTTCAGTCGTTTTTCTTCATTAAAAACCGGTATTACCAACGAAAGATTGGTGGACATGACAAACATCTTACTCCCATAAATATGGCTTATTATATTACAAAACCGCTCTGGTGTATAGGGTGGTTTTTGTGGTCTTGGCGGTACGACATTGGAATTAAATAGTTAGACACTACCGGCAAAACCGATGATGTCTAACTAAGAACAAGGAAATAACAAACTCCGTCAATTTGTATTCCGTTCCTGTGCAGGAAAATATTCGAGATTGATTGGAAATATTGGTAAAATTCCGAGTCGTCTGAAATCAGCGGCGCACACATCAAAACCTTGACCGTTTCGCTGCCTTTCGCGTTTTCCGCCGCAAATCCAGCCGAATCTTATATTTTATCGAAGTGGGATTTCATTTCCCAAATAACAATACTTAAACTTTTTACTACTACTTTAAGGTCAGAGTAGTTTCTTTCTGCTCTGATAAAATGGGGATAACTTGCATTTGATTTTATATAGGTATCATACTATAATATAGTCAAGTTGTAAATAAAGTATATGGCTAACCAATTTTTTAAATCAATATATTTCCCCGATTATAAAGACGTTAATCAAAATTCAAAGGGCTTAGTTCTTGCTTTTGGAAATCGCAATAGGGATTTGTACAAAAACATTGCGAAATTGGAAAGTACCGAGTTAAGGACTTTATTAGGAAGCGATTCTTATATCGACTTAGAAAAACGAGCACAAGAAGAGGGGCTGGCAGTCAATACTTATTGTATTTGGTATCTTCGTAAAAATCTTGGTACAAAACAGCCTAAAACTAGAACGGTTGGGGTTGAAAAAAGTATCGCTGATTTTGAAAATCAGGTAATTGAAGGTGACTGCCTAAAAGTTATGAGTGATATCCCTTCAAAATCAATAGACATGATTTTATGCGATTTGCCTTATGGCACTACACAAAATCAATGGGATAGCGTTATCCCACTTGATCAACTTTGGAGACACTACGAACGAATTATCAAAGACAAGGGGGTTATTGTTCTTACGGCGCAAGGGCTTTTTACTGCAAACTTAATGATCTCAAATCCAAAACTTTTTAAATATAAAATTACCTGGGTTAAATCAAAGCCGACAAATTTTTTAAATGCAAAAAAACAACCTTTACGCAAACACGAAGACGTTTTGGTTTTCTATAAAAGTCAACCGGCTTATAATCCTCAAATGAGCAATGGCGAGCCATATAATAAGGGATTCAGAAAAGATCAACTAACCGGAAGTTATGGCGATTTCAAAACTGTTGAAGTGAAAAGTAACGGCGAAAGATACCCCACTGATGTTATTTATTTTAAAACAGCTGAAAGCGAAGGTGAGGTTTATCATCCCACCCAAAAACCCGTAGAACTTGGGCGTTATCTCATCCGCACCTTCACCAAAGATGGGGATATTGTGCTTGACAACACTTGCGGAAGTGGCAGTTTTCTCGTTTCGGCAGTTCTTGAAGGAAGAAAATTTATTGGGATAGAAAAAAATCAGGAGGTTTATCTTTTTAAGAAGCACGGGGTTGATTATGTGGAAATTTCAAAAAGGCGAACTAAAGAGGCAGGGGCTCAATACAAAGCTACGAGTAATAAACTTTTTTAGTTTCAAATATTAAAAACCTTCGAATTTTGTTTCCGGAATTTTCTGCGTCATTTCATTATATTCTTGTGGAGTAATCACCTCTTTTTCAAGAAGCCATTTAAGCACGTGGATCGACTGATTGGAGTGCAAAAAAGGACTAACTTCGCCGTTCAAACCCATTTCCTTTTTAATATGGTCGAGATGCTTTTGATTCAAAATACCACGCCCAACAAGATCATAGCCAATACGCAAAGTATCTACCTTTGTAAGATTTAGATTCCCTTTTTTCTCCGAATCTAACTCGATGTCTTCGGGCGTTATTTCAAGTAAGTCTGTTATAGATTCAAGGCCGTTTAAATTTCTATTATAGAATTCAATCTCGTGGGCACGATAAGCAAACCACTCTCTGCCACGCTCCGATATCGCCCCCGGAGGGAGATACACACCCTCACGGAGGACTCTCTTTTTTGAAACCCAACCGCATACGTAAAGTATCCATTTACGTTGTCTTTTTGTGCCAGGCAAGACAGGAGATCCTGCTGGAGTCTTTGTGCGCATTAAATGCGTCATAACATAAGCATCGGCATCTAAATTCTCATCATGAAGTTGCCTGGCAAAAAAATTATGTTTTGATTCTCTCGGTAAGCCATCTAAGCCAGTGTATTCTTCAAGAAAGGGCTTTTCTCCCCCGCGACATTTCACATCAAGTTTCACTCCAGTAGGCAACAAAATGTCATATCCTAAAGGATGGTCGTCTGAATTAACCTCGGGCATATTCAATTGGTTTCGAATCACAATTTCTGCCAATGCTCCATAGCTTTGTTCGGACACGCTACCTCTTTGAGCTCCGGTTTTATTTTGATGTTCGGAAATAAAATCAGCAGCTTTTTGTCGTATGCGTAAGCCATCTTCTCCAGAGAGATTAATGTCTATCGATTTTGGGTGATGATATTTATACATGGTTCAAACTTAGTAATCTGGCGGAGAGAGAGGGATTTGAACCCTCGATACCTTTCGGTATACGTGCTTTCCAAGCACGCGCCATAAGCCGCTAGGCGACCTCTCCATTTTTTACTTTGGGTTTCAACATTCTATCTTTTGCAAGCCAAAAAGTCAACCCCAAAGCTACCACCAACATCCCCCATTGGGCGGGGGTAAGAAAAAAATAACGAACATCACTCCCTGGCACATCTTCGGCGCGTAAAAAATCTAAGAAGAAACGTACAACCGCGTAGGTTAAAAACGAACTGGCAGTGGAGAGTCCCCACCGCTTTTTAGCAAAAATCTTGAACAAAGAAAAATATATACCAAAAATAACCAAACCGAGTATTACCTCATAGAGCCCCAGGTCGTGCCTCGCCCCGCTGGAGAAACTAACAGCCAAGAAAAAATTAGTTAACTTACCAGGATGATCATGAATAAAAAAACAGCCGATCCGACCAACCCCCCAGCCAAGCCACAAGCTAATACTTAAAACATCCAAATACGGTAACAACTCAGTAAATTTAAACTTCCTTCGCCGAGCGTACAAATACAAACCCAAAAATGCACCAATAAACCCGCCGGTTGAGGACATCCCGCCATGCCAAATCTTTAACATTTCTAGCGGCGCCTGTAAATAATACGCGGGCTCATAGAATAAAACATGGGCCAACCGTCCGCCGATAAGCCCACCCACAATCGCCCAAACTACCATGTCCCAAATTACTTCTTTAGCAAGAAAATATTTTTTTGCTAACCATGTCGCAAAGGCCAAACCAGTGATCATCCCCGTCGCCACCAAAAGTCCCCATACTTGGATAACGATGGGGCCAATAATAATGGCGTTATATTCAAAAAACGGAATCATGACTTAGGGTTTTAAATATCCAACAATCTCTTCTGGTTTATTTATTACTTTTAAATATAGTTCGTCAATCGAATTAATAGTTTTGAATTTAGCGAACATGCCGTGGATAACCGCTAGTAACGGCCTCCAAAAATCTTCACCATAAAGCAAAATTGGCATCGGCTCAATTTTTTTGGTTTCGATTAAAGTCAACAACTCAAATAACTGGTGTAAAGTTCCAAACCCACCCGGGAAAAAGACAAAGGCTTCTGACGGGGAGGTGATAATAAGTTTGCGAACAAACGGAAAAAAGAATCCAATTGATTTATTAACATAATCGTTAACCCGCTCCCCTCTTTCAAAACGCATATTGATCCCAATACTCTTTCCCCCCGCTTCATAAGCTCCCTTGTTCGCTGCCTCCATTATCCCCGGGCCACCGCCCGTGATTACAGCCTTGCCGTACTGGCTCAATATTTTACCCACTTCATACGCCGCATTATAAATCGACGTGCCCGGGTTAATGCTTTTTGTACCTAAAACAGTAACATTGTCATCTAATTTGGTTAAAAATTCAAAACCATCAACCAACTCCGCCATAATCCGGAAAATACGCCAATCCGTACCGCCTTTACAAATCGGGTTATTATTATCCGTGGTACAAAGATTGGGCCGATCCGGTATTTCTTTGATAAAAGAGTATGCCTCTTCGGCCGTATCGACGATATGCCAATTGTCAATATCTCCTTCCACTACGGCATGAGCACCACGTGAAGATTTCAAACGTAAAAAATCTACCACCGGCTGCCAAAATTCTTTTCCCACTAATATAATTGGCGACTTGTCCATGTGCCCCAACTCGATATAATCTACCACCTCAAAAAATTCATCAAATGTTCCAAACCCGCCCGGGAAAAAAACAAAAGCATTGGCCGGCGAAGTCAACATGACTTTTCGAGTGAAAAAATAATAAAAAGCCGTGGATTTAGTAACGTAAGGATTAATCCGCTGTTCAAATGGTAGCTGGATATTTAATCCGACTGATTCACCACCAGCTTCATGCGCCCCCCGATTTCCCGCCTCCATTATCCCGGGGCCACCACCGGTAATGGTCGTAAAACCATGTTTAGCTAATAAGCCACCCAATTCGCGAGCAATCTGGTAATATTTATTTTCTTCGGTAAAACGAGCCGAACCAAGAATCGTTACTTCTCTTTTCAATTCTGTTAAAAACTGGTAACCCTCAACCATCTCGCTCATGATTCGAAATATTCTCCAGCTATCACGGTAGTTTATCACCTCACCACCGGTAACAACAAACGATTTCTGTCCTTTTTTCAAAACTGTTTTTTCAGGGGCAAAAGCTTTTGTTTTTGACATAATAAAAAACTAAATTAATCTTTAAAAATACTGTTACCCAATCGTAGTACTAACCCCTCGCTCAAACGAGGACCAATAATTTGTATCCCAACAGGTAAACCAGCTTTCGTTATGCCCCCCGGAACCGACAAAGCAGGCAGGCCGGCCACCGAAGCCGGGATCGCCGTAGCATCCGCTAAATACAAAGCCAAAGGATCGGCCGCCTTTTCTCCCATTCCAAAAGCCGGAAAAGGCGAAGCGGGAGAAATAAGAGCCTGGACATCCTTAAATACTTCTTCAAAGTCCTGTCTAATGAGAGTGCGTACGGCTAAGGCTTTCTTGTAATAAGCATCATAATAACCAGCTGACAAAGCGTACGTACCAATTAAAATACGGCGTTTTACTTCTTCTGGAAAACCAGCTTCTCGCGCCCGGCTATATGTTTCAAACAAATCTTTGGCTTCGGCTCTTACACCATAACGAATTCCCTCCAGCCGACCAAGGTTAGAACTGTCTTCCGATGGTACAATAATATAATAAACCGAAATGGCGTACTTGGTATGAGGTAATGAGACTTCTTTAATTTTACAACCCGCCGCACGAAGTTTCTCAATATTTTTTAAAGTAATTTCTTTTACTTCATCGTCTATACCCTCTACCTCAAGATATTCTTTTGGCACACCGACTACCAAACCATTAACGCCTTTTTTTACTTCAGTTAAATAATCTGGCACAGGATCATTGACCGTTGTCGCGTCCTTCGAATCGTGGCCGGCAATCACCTGCATTACGAGAGCCAAATCTTCCACCGTCTTGGTCATCGGCCCAACCGTATCCAGTGAAGAAGCCATCGGCATGACTCCATAGCGTGAATTTCGACCATAACTTGGTCGTAAACCGACTACACCACAAAAACTGGCCGGCTGACGAATTGAACCGCCGGTGTCTTCCGCAATCGCAAAAATACAGTGATTATCCGCCACCGAAGCCGCGGCCCCGCCAGAAGAACCACCGGCGACTTTAGTCTCATCACGTGGATTTTTTACCGGTCCATACATGCTATTTTCATTACTCGCCCCATGACCAAAAGCATCACAGTTAGTTTTACCAACCACAACACCGCCTTGGGCTCTAATTTTCCCAATCACCGTTGCCTCATGAGCCGGAATATAATTATCTAGTATTCTCGCCGCGCC
>DATDYA010000006.1:0-12407 GCA_035289165.1 Patescibacteria group bacterium | reverse complement strand
GTAGAATAGCCAATTTTTCAACGGTCTCTTTCCAGGTATTAAAATCTGAAGCGCGACGAAGGGATGCTTTTTGTATGTCTTTCGGGTCAGCCGACCAAACTTGCTTTTCGTCCCAAGCACCACTAATGGCAAACCAAGCTGCTTCCTGCGCTTCTTCTTGCTTTTTACCAGCCAAACCACGGTTTTTTGACCCGTTCGGGGTTAAATCTATGCGGCGCGCAAAATCTCGGTAATATGGTTCTAATAATTCCTGAACTAGACCGTAAACATCATCAATAGTGTTTATCTTTATCTCCGCTCCTAACACTTCTTTCCATTCCTCTTGGAGTCTGCGATCTTTTAACTTTTCCGCTAAGCTACTTCTAACCAAACCATCTAAACGACGCAAGCGCCCTAAAAATTCAGCAGTCTCTTTTTTAACTAGATCGTCTACATCTTTTCGCGGCATTTTGTCCATTTCATGCGCCTCAGCCAAAATGTGACTAATCCAGTCCGGTCGATTAAGATCCCGGACTTGACGTAGATCGTGTTCTTCCGAGCACAACTGATGAAAAATATTTTTCACCTCTCCCTCTGGGCTCACTACTTTATCTAACAGCTCTTTAGTTTCTTCTCCCTTGTCGCCTATAAACGACGACTGTGATTCTCTGTCTGACATATTGAAATATTAAAAACAGTTGTCTATATCCTAACAAAAAAGCCAGATCTTTACAAATCTGGCCAAGCTCCAAAACTTAATATATCCTCTCCACTCCTACACCGGTATAATAATGTTTTAACAACTGGTCATACGTCCAACCATCCTTCTGCGCTCTTTGGGAAGCATCTCCCGCACTCATGCCCACACCATGACCAAACATACTTTCGCCTTTATCGTAGATTGCTTCTACTGGCTGGAGCCACGGCTTATCTGTCCCGCCCCAGACTTCTTTCCAGGTGCGGGTTCTACCGTCGGAATGACCAAAATACGGTGTTATGACTGGCGAACCATTATAGGTCACCATCTCGCCATAAGTCGCTTGTTCGGCCTGTACAACACGCGGCATTAACACTTCTGAATTATACCCCAGATACAATTGATCGGCGGTCGTCGCCACCACGTCATAAGTTCTTTGATCCGCCGGCACACCGTTATTAATATGGTAATACGCATATGACCGAGCCGCAACTAACAGGGCTTTAATATATTCCATGGCCGCGCCATTTGATGTTTCGGCAATACCAGCCACGTAAAGATCCAGAGGCAACTCATTCACTACATACGGCACATTACTTTTAGGAGAATATTTCAATTCCATTATCCCTCGATACATATTAAAGTTCTTGTTCCCTTTCCAAGCCACCTTGCGATCGTAATTAGTCAACGTAAAATAATGGTTTATATCCTCCGGCACCAAACGAATTTGCTTTTCTCCGTTCAAATCCAAGCTATCGCTAAGCAAATAATATGTTCCGCTTTTGTAACTTAATCTAGCAATTTCTTCGGCGGGCAAAATTCCTTTCAATTCATCACCAAAATATATGTTGTAGGCAAAAGGAGATTTCACCAAAACATCTTTTTCTGCCTTATACAAACCAACCCGAATATTCGGCTCACTAACCAACACTCGGTTGGTCGTAAAAATCGGTGCAACATACCCAGCGAGGGCATCTTCGGTTACGGTTAGTGGGATTTCTAAACTGCTATTATTCGAAGTGTGATTATTCACCGTCAACTGGAACCGAGCCACATACTTACCTTTTTTGGCCGGCAACCTAAAAGCAAAACCAACCTGCAAGCCCTCAACCGGCTTCACAGTTTGTGAGGCTTTTTCCACTTCCTTTACACTCAACCAAGAACCATCGGCAATATTTACCACTCCTGATCCATCCTCACTGCTCTCCCGTCGGCTACCGCTTTCTTGAAAGCTATATGAATCCCAAGTTTTTGTCCCACTATTGCGATACAAAGCAACAAAGTTTACCTGACTACCGCCTATCCCTTCGACGCTTCGCGCCGAGACAACAAATAAGTCAGCCACATATTCATCTTGTTCTTCACCCGCGTCGTCTTCCACTGATACCGCCGAATTCCCCAAGCTATCGCTTACTTCATTAGTGGTCGTAGTATTGTTAGCGGTCGGGGTTACCGTAGTTTTGGGCACCACCTGGATTTTAAAATAAAAATAAGAACCTTGAATCCAGGTCTTATTCTCAGCCGCTAAATAAAATTTTTCAGTGTAAATCCCAGTTTTTTCTGGGGCTTTTAATTTAATTTTAAATTCCCCAATTTCTCCGTGCTTAGTTGTTTTGGTTACTTTGGTGGCCTGCCCGGAATTCAACCAACTCGAATTACTAAATATGCTTTTCCGGTAATTCGGGTCAACCGTGTAGACCGAAACGTAATTACCAGTGTTATACCAAGTAGTCTTGCCAGTATTTTTGATTTTTACGGTTACGTCTTTGGTACTACCCGCCTCTATTTTGATTGGGTCAGCAATGCTTTGGCTATAATACTTACCAGCATAATTTTTATCTTTGATTGGTGGAGTAAAACTTGCTGCTTTTAAAGATAAATTTGGCCAAAAGGCTAAAGTAAGGAGTAAAAAAGGAATAATTCTAAATAACTTCATAATGATATACACAGAAAATAATTCGGAACTGGTATTATACCATACTTCACTTACACCCCCAACGTTACAAATAAACTAAGCCAAAAATTGCCAATTTTGCCTCTCTACGCTATACTTATCTTAAAAATATATGTCTTTAGCTCGTAAAATCGCCACAAACACCGGTTCTCAACTCATTGGTAAAACCTTAAGCACGATTTTGGGATTGATCGCGGTGTTTATTATGACCCGCGCCTTGGGACCAGAAAAATTTGGCTGGTACGCGACAGCCGCAGGGTTCCTGCAATTTATTGGCCTTTTTTCTGACTTTGGCTTTACTCTTATTACCACCCACCTCTTAAGCGAGGCCGGTGCGGATAAAGAAAAAATTCTTTACACCTCTTTCACCTGGCGGCTTACTACTTCTTTCCTTTTTAATGGCTTAGCCGCTTTGATCATTTTCCTTTTCCCCTATCCAGTAGAAGTTAAGCTGGCTGTAGTCATCATGTCTTTATCTTTCTTTCTTATTGGCTTAAACCAAGTGTTCGTGGCCCTTTACCAATCTCGACTACAATCCTACATCCATATGATTGGTGAAGTTTTGGGAAGAATCGTTTTGGTTTTAGGAGTAGGTCTAGCCAGTTTCTACAACGCCGGCTTTTATTACATGGTTGGGGCAATCACTTTTGCCTCTTTAATTTTTACCGCTTACCTCTGGATTAAAAGCGGTGGTATAAAATTACAATTAGATCGCGCCACATCGCGCCAGTTATTCCACGCCATGTGGCCAACCGCCCTAGCGGTTATTTTCAATTCCTTTTACCTTCAAGGCGACCGAGTTATACTCCCGCTTTTTGTTGACCAATCTACGGTTGGTCTGTATGCCGCCGCTTACCGCGTCCTCGACATCATTACCCAACTCGCGGCGCTCGCCATGGGAATTATGCTGCCCCTTTTAACCTACGCTTGGTCCAAAGGAGATAAAAAAGAATTTGCTTCGCGCGCCCAAACCAGTCTCGACCTGTTGTCGCTAATTTTATTACCCATGACCTTGGCCTCCATTGCTCTCGCCACTCCTCTCATAACCTTTGTCGGAGGACAGGAGTTCGCTTCTGCTGGACCAATTCTTCGCGCCCTATCCTTTGCGGTCTTCGGCATTGTTTTTGGTATGACTTTTGGCCACATCGCTTTATCCATTAACCGCCAACGCCAGGCGCTCTGGATATATTTCTCTGATGCCATTCTAAGTGTCGTCGCCTATTTTATCTTCATCCCGCGCTACGGTGTCTGGGGGGCAATCGGGGTCACCATATTCTCTGAGCTGGTCGCTGGAATTGCTCTAGCGATACTTGCGATTTATTATTCCAAATTTCATCCCCGACTTTTTACCTTTACCAAGATTCTTTTAGCGAGTTTAATAATGAGTGTGGTTCTGTATCTCTTACGAAGTTACTCCGTAGTATTACTTATCCCGCTCGGGGTGATTATCTACGGACTCCTCGTTATCCTGCTAAAAATAGTTTCCAAAGATACGATTAAAGACATTCTCAAGCCAACTCCCGAAAAAATTGCTTAAAAGTGGTATTTTTGTTAAAATACCCAAGTATTACTTTATCTAAATTATATGGACTTTTCCAAAGTACGTAATTACCTTTTCCTCGGTCTCCTACTCGCTGTAACGATTATTTTTGTTTTGCTCATGAAGCCCTTCGCCTACCCGATCTTCTGGGCGGCGGTGATTGCCGGACTTTCTTACCCGGTTTTTAAATGGATTAATAAAAAAATTAATCACGAAAATTTAAGTACCGCGATCACCCTTCTTCTCGTGTTATTAATCATTGTAATACCGCTATTAGCCATCGGAACGCTCATGGTTCGTCAATCCATTGAACTCTACCTATCCTTCAACCCGGACAGTGGTCAGATTAACGACACCATCCAAAGTATTGCCAGTTGGATCACAAACAATCCCTGGGCCCAAAGATTTAATATTAACGAACAATATCTAGTTGATCGCCTATCCGAGATTGGTCAAACTATCACTAATTATATTTTCACTAGTTTGAAAGACTTGACCCAGAACTCCCTGACTTTTGTCGTGATGTTTATCATCATGTTTTATACCCTTTTCTTCTTTATCCGTGACGGTAAAAAATTCTTAAAAAAACTAATGCACCTCTGCCCCTTAGGTGACAAATACGAAAAAATTCTTTACGACAAATTTGTTTCCACCACCAAAGCCACCATTAAAGGCAGTTTAATTATTGGGGTAATCCAGGGCACGCTCGGTGGTCTGCTTTTTTACTTTACCGGTATTCCCGGTGCCTTAATCTGGGGTATTATTATGGTAGTGGCTTCCATGATTCCCGGTCTTGGTTCGTTTATTATCTGGTTCCCCGCCGCCTTTATTATGTTCGTGTTAGGAAACTATTGGCAGGCAATAACTATTGTCCTGGTTGGATCGTTACTGATTGGGACAATCGACAATTTCCTTCGTCCATATCTTGTTGGCAAAGATATCCAGATGCACGCCCTCCTCATTCTCTTCTCTACCTTGGGCGGCATTGTCCTCTTTGGACCTTCGGGATTCATTATTGGCCCCATCATCGCTTCGCTTTTCCTCGCCTTCTGGCAGATGTACGATGAATACTACCATACGGATTTGAATAAGAATTAACAATTCCAAAATTATTCCGGCCAAATTAAATAAAGGAGGACTAAAAACAAATAATAATTTAACTTAATTAAATATATGCACAAACCAGAAACGGGGGGGGTCGTGTACCTGAAACTAAGGCCGAGAACCTTAGTGACTACGAAAAAGAAAAGATAACGAACACACTAGGCAACGCCCGGCATCTTGCAGAGGTCATAGAAAATTATCTTAAAATGGTCGAGTTTTGTAATGAACACGGTATTGTAATTAAGAAACGCAGAGATTTTGCAGGCCTACGTGTCCCTGGTGGCCCGGCCGGACCAGACAGCGACCTCCTTAAGCTTGCTAGTATGTTTGAATCTGGTCAAAATGAAATTGGAAAAGTTTTAACTAGAGAACAAGTCGACCAAATAATACGAGAAAAGATTAAACCTGGAAAACAAGGATAGCCAACCGAGGCCTCTTGGCCTCAATTCCATCAAGCAGGTATAAAAATACCACGTAAATCGTGGTATTTTTGTTATTCAAATTGATTCTAGGTGATTATAAATTCGGCCTCTTCCAAACGAAGGACCTCTTCTAGAGGGCGTTTATGAATCTTAAAGGTCGTGCCGTCAGAAAACGTAAAATAAAATGGTTTGTTATATAATCCACTGTCATCTTCTCCGGAAGATTTAGAGCGATACTTATATTTAAACTCCAAAAATTTTTCTCCAACCGCCATTTCTAAATGCTCTAGGCCAGTTTTGTAAGTAACTTCTTTCTTCGGCGAAGGTAATTCAATTAAAGGGATAGAATAACCATCAACCAACAAAGGTTCCCGAAGTATTAACTTTAGGATCGGACGACCATGATGAAAATTCTCAACGTATTTAACCGTATAAGGCAAAAGTTTAGCCTTATAATCAACATATTCTTCTGCACTGCCAACTCGAAAACAAATGTGGTCAATCGGAAAATTTTCCACGTTTATTCCCAATCTTTCTACGTTTTTTAACACTCTCCTAACAAATTCTTGGTAATCTCCTATTACCGATGAGATATCAGACATAATCGAGCGGTTTTAAATTTATTTTAAACTCCAAAATGTTTTTTCAAATACTTTTTAGTTTGCTCCATAATTTCTCGGCTTACCATGCCTACCTTTCCGATTAACCTTTGATAGTCACAAGAAACTATCGCATAAACTTTGACCACCGAAGTCCGATTCAATTTGTTTACCTTATCTGGCTGTATCAGTATATCGTCGAAAGTTCTATTATTTATATTTGAAGTAATCGGCATGACTGTAACCAAATTTGATTTGGACAGTTGTTGATTAGACTGTATAACCAGAGCTGGGCGTTTATCTTGAAATTCATGGCCAACGCTTGGATTAAACTCTGTCCAAATTATATCCCCGCACCTTACTCCTCCTTTTTTGAGCATAAATTATTATAATAGTTGTAATCTTCTTTAGAAATCGGTCCGGTTTCTTTTAGTACATCAAGACCGGAAGTTTCTTGCCAAAATTCTTGATCAGTCTTCGGTCTTTTTAAGACTTGCACTACTTTGCCATTAATAAAATAATCGGTAAAATCATCTTCATGAATATAGATTGGGGGATAATCTTGCGTTGACTCAGAGACTAAAACAATTTGGTGATTTTCTTGATCACGAAAAAACTTTTTAATATTAGTTAGTCCGTCGATAACCGACAAAACATAGTCGCCATTTTTTAATGCCCCACAATCTTTTTCTACCAAGACATAGTCTCCATCGGTAATAGAACTTTGACCACCGATTTTAGCCTTGTTCATTGAAGGACCAACGGCCTTAACCGCAAAAATATTTTTTACCTTTTTTAATAAACGAGAGGATATATATAAATGACCTTCAAACCTTTGTTCACCAAAACAAAGAGCCTGCCCACAGTTAGCCGAACCTAGGATAGGTACAGCCACCAGCCCCCCAACCTTCATCTTCCCACTTTTTACCTGCTCAATTATGTTTTTATCCTTATCTAGCCTAATTAGTCCCTTTTTTGCTAGCTGGGACAAGTGGTGCTTAACCTTTTGCGGCTTATTCTCTTCGCCAACCAAACTTCCTATCGCTCGGAGGGTCAGTTTACTAACATCTTGTCTATCCATCAATTTAAGAATTTTCTCTTGAATTGGGTGCATATTTGAAATTAGATAAACGCTATCACTAATCATAGTTTAACATCGTACACAAAACTTGTCAACAGTTTGTCCACAGACTTTAAAACTTTAAACCTTGACAAAAGACAAGGTAAAGGTGTAGAGTTTAACCGTCTAGATGGTTTTTAGCCATGATGTCGACTAGGCAAGTAAACAGCCCTCAACCCCAGCCAATATGGTGTCTGTGGAATTTTTAAACAGTCCCAATGGATATATAGACACCACACTCCCTGCCCCTTCCCACCACCCGCCCATAAAAAATAATTATTATCCGTTTCTTCCCGCGTTTTCATAAAATTTTCGCACTTCGTTCAATATAATCAACTAAATAAAGAACAGGCTTTACGCCTGTTCTTTATTTAGTTGCGGGACCCGGACTCGAACCGGGAGCCTTCTGGTTATGAGCCAGACGAGCTGCCAATTGCTCTATCCCGCTATTTGGTGGGTAGGTAGTATTACTTTGGAGCAGGTGAGCGGAATCGAACCGCCATCTCATCCTTGGCAAGGACGTATACTAACCATTGTACTACACCTGCTTGTTTGATTTGTGGCTGATATTATACTATTTTTTCAAATATTGTCAACCCTAAACTAGGGTTAGAACTACTAAAAGCATTATTAAGGCTAGCGTCTGGACTATAATATGATGATGTTGATGACGAATCTCAATAAATATCTTTAGAGCTAGGGCAAGAGCAAATAACCCAATAAACCCATAATAGACCCGAGTTGAAAATTGGAATATCCCGGTTAAGCCAGCCAAAACACTTTTGGCACGAATATATTTTTCAACCGGTGTTGGGCTAACAACTAAAATTTCTTTCCAGGCGATATTTTCGGTTATTTCTTTACCAGCTGGCGTCTGGATCTTTAAAACTGGCAAGGTAACAACCTCAAAAAACCTGGCCGCTGATTTATTCACCGTTACTTCACCCGCCAATTTACCGCTAGCCAAATCTTCTTTAAGCGGAATAACTAATTCCCCAATTTCTACTTTCGCTGTTTTAACCCCTCCCTCAACGACCACCTCGGCTCTTAATTTTGTGACGTCTTCCTCGATCTTTTCCCAAGCCACAAAAGAATTGCTTTGGTCCACCTTGACTGGTGACACTTGTTTTTCCGCTAATACTTTCCCGACACTGGGAATCGGTTGTCCGAAATGCTCCGCCACATAAACCACGCTTTCGCCGGCATAATCGCCAGTCTCCAAACCCACGCCAATTTCTTCATAATCTTTATCCATTAAATTAGCGAGGTGGGTCGGACTTTTCACCCAAGCATTCAAAACCTCTTCCGCGCTAGAAAAACCCATGGCCAAATTTTCTCCCGCCACGTTATATTTATATCCCGCTTGGCCTAAAAAGTAGGCCAGATTATGGTTTTCTGGCCCGTTATGACTAAAATATTTCTTAGTCGCCATATCTTCTGCCTTCAAGGTTGACGACTGGTCTAAAACAACCTGCTCTTTTAGAGTTGGCAGATTATTTTTTGTTCTTAACTCATTTGTCAAACTGACCAACTTTATTTGTTCCACTGTTAGAACTTCAGGAAGCACAAAAACCTGGGTTGGTAATAGCGCCACAAAAACCACCACTAATGCTTTGATAACAACAAAAAAAATACTGTAAAAAATTGCCCGCTTGGTATGCAAAATGTGTGGGTGGTAACCATTACCCTCGTGTGGAATAAAGTATTTTTTAAACGTCTGTTTCATACAGACTATATACTAGCACAGTGGACGTTTTTTCTCCAGTCAAAAAAGCCCCCGTTTTCCGGGGGCTTTTTCCTAATTTCTACTGTCTCTCAAACTTCAAGAAGGAAATCGAGTAACCAGGGAAAGAGTAATCAAATTCCGAACTGGCACTTACCGATCTTTGCATGTAGTTAATATTATTATGTGTATCACTCAAAGCATTGGCGTCCAAGACATTGACTGAACCGCTTGTTTTTGGCACAAATCCATTAAACTTCAAACGATAAGTCTGGTTGACGCTATCACGGTTTTCCACAGCAACATATAAAGTGCGACCATCGGCTGACAAACTACTAATCGCTGTCACTTTGGGCGCTGTTTTTGTCGTAATGGCATCTTTAGATGTCTTGACATCATAACTAACCGGCAACATCTTCCCGTCCCAAGCAAAGTTATTGGCAAAGGCCTGGAAAGTTTTACCGTTTAAGTTTATCTTCGGTACACGGCCGTAGTCACCAATAAGACCATTCACAAATCCTTCGCCTTGAGCCGCTGAGTTCCAGAAGAATAACGACCCGCCGGTAATTCCATTCTCTAACATGTAAGCGACCTCAGACCAGGCATAGGCGGCATCCAAATACTTATCTGTTTGCCGGTTCTTAAAGTCATTCAAAATACTGTTGTACTCGTTTACAAAGTAAACAAAATTACTGTCCCCCACTCGCTCTGGCAAATACTGCCGCGTTACTTCCTTTAAACTAGTATACCTAGTTTGCCCCTGCCAGTATGGCCCAGCCATAGTCGACAATGGATATTGATTTAAACGATCTTGGTTGTAGTAGTCGTAATAATTGTGAATCGCGAGACCAGCGACCAGGTGACCCTTGTTGCGATCACGAATCCGTTGTACCACTTT
This sequence comes from Patescibacteria group bacterium, assembly GCA_035289165.1. Classification (GTDB taxonomy): domain Bacteria; phylum Patescibacteriota; class Patescibacteriia; order Magasanikbacterales; family GWA2-37-8; genus DATDYA01. Next base: position 2,371 of record DATDYA010000006.1, on the reverse strand, counting down.
CGAATAATCAAAGTTACTAGATGATTGCGAAGGTAAAATACACTGGATATCTGACTTAACGGTTTTTATTGATTCACACAAGTCAATAAACCGATCCGCAAAGCCTACTTCGTTATGCAAGTATTCCTGGTAATAAGGTTCGTTACCAAGCTCAACATATCTCACAGTATAGGGTTCAACCCGCCCACGACTCGCACGCAAGTTGCCGTAGTTATACGTGCCAGTGCCATTCTGTTTCTTAAGATTGGTTAACGGCCAGCTGGCGGTTTTGATCACATCAGTCTTCGCTTGGTAATCGCTATCCGCTGGCATGACCATATATTGGATCATGGCCGTTAAACCAGCAACACTGTAAAAGTCTTTAAACGGCCCGACCCAGGAATCGCTAGCACAACCATATTGGGTTTCACAAGGATTAGGTACTTGGGGTAAAAGTTCGGCGTTCATTTGTTCACCCATCTGGGCGTAGTCATCCAAAGTCATGATGTTGTCGTCAAAGCTATGGGCCACTACGACTTCCGAAATATATTTCGAAGCAAAAGTCTGGTCTAGCGGATGTCTGGGGCTAGTACCGGCATAAGCCTTACGAATTTCTAATTCATCCAATTTAAATTTGTAAGAATCATTAATCTGCGAAGCGGAATTCAATTCTCCACCTTCCCAGGCTTCGGTCAAAGTGCCGAATTTCATATCGCTTGATCGTCCAGACCCACTCGTATCTAAAGTTGTTAAAGCAACTTGTGCCACTTCAACTCCATCTACCCACAACTTGGAGGTATTGTCAGCTAATATTTCAATATTATACCAACGATCGAAATCTAGCATCGTGTCATAAACCATTACCTTGTTGTAACTTGGATAACCGACGCGCACTTCGAGTTTTCGATCTGGTCGAAACAACAATCTAAACTGCGAAGTTTCCCCGATCAAAGCACGATTCTGAACGGAAAACGGCTTCTCACTAGATAGCTTTAGATTAAAACGAGTAAAGACATTATGAATCGGCAAAGGTGTGGAAGCACTGTCCCGGTTCATTATAATATGCTTCTGCGTTGTCGCCCCTGGTACTTTAGTGTAACTAATCGCATGACGATTGGCTTCATCTTGGTAAATCGGTGCCCGATCATACCACTCTACTTCATAATAATTACCATTAGGCCGATCACCTGGATACTGTACTTGAATATCTTTCACTGGATTCTGAATCCCCCAAGTAAACATTGATTCACCACGAGGAATAATTGGGTTATACAAACCATCGTCGTTTTTAAATCCAGTAGTTTTATTAGCTACACCCAACTGTTGCTCAAATAACCAGTAATTTTTGGGTAAACCCTTATCGTGCATGTGCAAACGCCATAACGGGCGATTTAAATTTTTACCACTCGGACTAGCGTTGCCGCCAATTTCGGAAAACAAATCGAAGTTATAATCCCAAGCTTTATCATTCATAGAGTTGCCACCTAAAACACCACGGTCAACATAATTTACCTTGGTTCCATTTGCATCAATTAACATCTGGTTACCAACCGGAGCGGGAACTGGGGTTGGCGTAGGTGCGGGAGCAGGTGCCGGTGTTGGGTCGGGTGTGGGTGTGGGTGTGGGTGTGGGTACCGGTACTGGTGTTGGTGTGCCGCTCACACTCAGATCTTTTACCAAATTCAATTTCAACTCTACATCTACCGGATAACCATTTGGTACGCCGTACAACTTAAAAAATGAATGAGAAATTGAACTTAGCGCAAAACTCTGGTTGGCCCCAGTCATAAAATCACTAAGTGGCACACGAATGACGGTTACCTGTCCGCTTAGAACTTCTTTCGGCAAATTCACCACTCCAGAGCCAACGCCCCACCCACTGTTTAAATACATTGTTGGTTGGACTGTTGTCTTGGCCGCTTCTGGCAAGCCGGTTACTTTGGCCGTTACTTGTAAAGTACTAAATTGAGACAAATCTTTTCTAGGACTCCAATCAATTTGGGTCCGTAAGTCGTTGCTAATATTTCTAAAATGAACTAGTAAATTATCTGCCGTACTTAAAGGGTCGACCGAAGAGCCATTACTCATACCACTAACCGACACTCTACTTTTATCAATACCCCACAATTCGACAGTTTCCGCTGGCAAAACATTCTTTTTCACTAACCGCATCCCACTAACCTTGAGATCTAGATTAACCTTACCGGTCATAATAAACTGGAAATGCATATACCCAACGTTAGAAAAACTACCGGCTTGCAAATCGGTGAGAGGAATCCGGATGGTTTTTTCTACGCCACTTAGAAATTCTTTTGGCAGGGACACTTTCTGAGATAAGTTTGACCAACCGTTCCGAACATAAAAGTATGGCTGAATATTTTGTACGGTTGCG
>DATDYA010000005.1:0-6313 GCA_035289165.1 Patescibacteria group bacterium | reverse complement strand
TGCCGCTACGGACTCGATGTGGAATGCCCCGCGTCGGAGCTTAGTCTCGTCCCGCACCCTGCGGGAGCGGGACGTTACTTTGCCCCGGGTGGGGCGACTGACTCTGGAATCTCCAGCGCGGGGAACAGAAAACTTATTATTTTTAAATGATAATAAATTTTAACTATTCCCTACGCTGGTTTTCTCAAACTTCCTTTTTTGTAACCCTAATTTGTAAAGAACTTAACTCTAGCCGTTCTAGAGCCAAGTGGATAATCTTCTTATTAAAATTATTCACTTTACTCTAAAACTATATATTTCTCGTAAAAAAACCTCTCTTAACTTAGTTGAGAGAGGTATAAATCTATCTAAGCACACTTTTAAACCCCTGTCCAGTACCTCTCTCAAGCACTAGACACGGTGTGGGCAATTTAATTTTTAACTAATCAGTATAACACAAACTACTAAACCTGTCAAGGCCATTATCCCCAATTTACTATTTATTTGGCTAATATAAAAGAAAAAACACCCTGTATTCAAGGGCGTTTTTTGCCAGTTTTCTATACTAAAATTCTAAACCGTGCCCAGCTAATACCTTTTGTCGGTAAGCAACCATTTCTGTCTTAACCTGCTCCAAGGCCGGTTTGCCCATCAATCGCACCTCGTCAAATCGTCCATCTAAATAGCGCAAATGGTCGACAATCTCAGCCCGCTGTTCTGGTGTATAAATACCTCCTCTTACACCCAATTGACCGTCAGCGATTGCTTTTTCAATCCAATCCGCAGTTTTAGACCACTCCTCACTCGAAAAAGTCTCCGCTGACCCACCCACAAGATCCACCGATCTCTCGCCTTTTTCCGCCCCCAAAGCCTCTAAAGCCTTATCCATCTTAGCTTCAAATCTAACAGGGTCAACCACTGCTTGGTGGCTTCTTTCCAATAGGCTATGTAACTCGGTTAATTTAGGCAGATTGGCCTGATCTACTACACCCCGCACAACACCATTACCAACTGGGATCTCATATTGTATTGTCCTACCACCATCCAAGGATAAATATTTAACACCATTTACATCTAGGGCTCTGCCAGGTGTCAAAGACTTAGCAAGAGCTGTCATTCTTTCGCCATAGGATAATTTGGCATCAGTAAACTTGTCTATATCATGAATTTTACCAATCGGTTGTTCCGACCGGGCACCCACATCCCCTCTTTTTTCCTGGGCCACTGGCGCTGGTTCTCTTGTTGACTTGTCTACTACTTCTACCTTGGCCGGCTCATGTGGGTTGGGTCCTTGTGTCCGAGTGCGAGTATATTCTCTGGTCAAGGCAGCAGGTTCCTCGCCTTTCACTCCTGTGTTAGACCTGTCTATAACCGATCCTGGTGTATTAGCCTGCTTATTCGCTATCATGTCGGCAATGCCATACCCCGCATTCTTACCATAAGGACCATTGGCTACTGTGTTAGCGAGCTCATCTGGACTTAAACTGTTACTAATATTTGGCTCTGGCTCTAAATTCGCCCGCGGAGCGTTAGCATTATCTCTCCAATCGGGCGTGTCAGTACCGTTCTGTACTGCAGGTCGAGTTGCAGACAAATCTTCTACCCTGACACCATGCTGACTAACATGTTCGTTGCCCAGGCTTAAACTAGGATAACCTTTTTCGTCAAACACCAACTTTACCTCGGCACCGGCGTGCACAGTCTTAGTCCCACTTCGCCAACCATCACCAAAATCATATCCTTCCTTATGGATTTGTTCTAACCGCCAGTGGCGCAAGACATACCCATTGCTTTTGCCCGCCCATTCTGGGTGTCCCGCCCGGATGCCTTTCATCATTTCGGCCAGCTGCGCTTTGTCTCCCTGGAAATGGTTAGCGGCGTTTAGAAGGCCGTCGCCTTTTTTAATAACATAACTATCTTGGACACTAAGGTGTGGTCGTGGTCCGGGGATGGCATCAACAACACTGGGTGCTTTAGTTCCACCGATTGGGGTAAAATCTGTCTGGCCACTAGTTGGCGGGTGCCAATCATGCGCTGTATGCAAAGCCACGTTTTCCATGTCTTTAACTCCACCCGGTCTAAGACCAAACCATTTTTCTAATATATCTGACTGACCATCACGTAAACCAAAACTGATACCAAAAACAGATAAAGCACCTATTATCGCCCCACCGCCCAAGCCAACCCATTTCCGCCAGTTGCCAGTTTTCTTTTGCAAAGCCACCAGGTCATCTTTGGCCTGCCTCTCCGCTATTACCCGGTGGTCTTGTAATTTAGCAATTAAATTTTTAATCGTTCCCTCTTTCCTTTCAAACAAAACTCTTTGGCCTTCTCTTAACAACGCTTCGCCATTCATTTTTAATTTAGGCGAATAATCTAAACTCCCGATCTGCAAATGACCTTCCAAACGGTCAATGTCTTTCTGTAAGGTTTGAATATCCACCACTTCTTCGCCACCGCCACCATGTGAATACCGCGTTAACTGTCGACTAACATCATCCATTATGTTTTTTAAAGCTCCTTCCACTTCTTTTCTTTGGGCGCGTTTATCTAAGGCTTCACCAGCTTTGTAACCTAAGATTCCACCCGCTAGTCCACCCATACCCATCCGGATGCTTTCCCAAACCACTCCACCGCCATATTCCACCGCTGTGCCAATCCCTACCGCAAAAAAAAGCGGGGCGGCGTAAGATAAATTATCTTTTAATTTATTTTTTTCTTCACCACTAAAAAGATGACCACCCTTCGCCCCTTGAATTTTTTCTAAAATTTTAATTGTTATTCCTTTTACTTTTTCCTGTGTACGCGGGTCGGCTTTAATGGCGTCCGGCATAGACTTGCGACTTTTTTCCAACTCAGCTAATAACGCCAATAATTGAGTTCTCTCCGCCATCATTCCTTCGTGTGCCTCCCCACCCGCCTCAGTGGAAGTTTCTAACTCATGACTCCGTTCCCAAAGTAGTTGAATACGCATGGCTTCCACATTCACACTGCGTCCGGCCGATGGAGTAGTGGCTGAACCCATTCGAATGGCCTGGCTAATCTGTCCGGCAATGTCATGCTGTGGGCTCGATAGTAATTCAAAAATCATTTTTTCTTTTTCTTCGCTAATTCTCTGTCCCATGAGTACTTCAGTTTTCTCCTCAATGGCCGTCTTGCCAGAAGTACCCTTCTTCTGCTCCTTTTTTAAGACCCGCTTGTTCCACCAACGGCCCAAAATTCCCGTTGTTCCTATTGTCGCACCAATGGTCGCGCCAGCGGTTAGACCAAGTACAGCAGGCAGGGCAAGTGCTACTCCCGTGGCCACTCCGGCTACAACCCCGACTCGCTTCAGTATCCCCACCCAGTTCATTTTAACCTTATCCATAAGACCAATACTTTCAGCCGCTCGTCTTTTGACCTCATCGTTAGCTACACCTTGCAAAACTGAAAATACCGCTAGGTGTATTTTACTATCCCAGGCCTCCCGAAATTTTTCCCAAGTATACCCTGCTTTCTCCAGGGCTTCATCTAACTCTTCCAAGGCGCCAGGGGAAAGTCTCTCTCTTATGTTATGGAATAAAGTACGGCAATGAGCCAAAGCCTGTTCATTATGGCCTTCTAAAATATAACTAAACATTTCTTTACCCCGCTCATCATGAAGTATGATTTCATTGATCACCTGAAGCGGTATGTCTACCATTTTGAACTCGGGTTGGGTTTCTGACCCTTCAGGAGGAGGCGTCCCGCTTCCCTCTCCCCCCTCGCCTTCAGGCGCCCCGCCTTCACCAGCTCCCGGAGCGACATGTTCTCCCTCCTCGGTGTCGGCCTCCCCGTCTTCGTCTCCAGTTGTTTCTCCTTCTTCATCTGTATCTGCAGTCGCGGCTGGAGCTTCTTCTGTAACAACCACAACTAAACTAGCTTTTACTTCAGCTAGAGTTTTTTCTGCGGCATGCCAATTTTCTAAATCACTTCTGGTTTTTCCTTCTTTCTCCCAGACAGTTTCTGCCAACCCACGTAAGATAGCCTCACGAATATTCCAGTCACCATCTTTGGCTTCTATTGCTTTTTTAGCTTCATCTAATCGTTTTTTGCTTCCACCAAAAAGATTTCTTTTCTCCAACTCATCAACTATTTCTGTCCAAGTCGGTTCTTTTCTTGTTTCTTTTTTATCGCCCTTAGCTTCGGTTGGCTTTTCCAGAAGAGCCTTGAGGGATTCTTCCAATTCTACAAAACGCTTTTCAATCTCGACCGCTTTGGCTTTAACCGTTTTTTCATCCTTGACCATCTCTTCAATTGCTTTGATATCCCGGACTATATTATCCCGGACTTTTTTTAAGCGCTTATCTTTTAATTTTTTCGTCGCTTCTCTTAAATCTTCGAGCCGTTTTTCCAGTGATACCGGAGCTTCCTTACTTTTAGCTTCTTTAGACGCCTCTTTTTCCGGTACCCGTGCTTCACCGTCCTTTTTCTTTTTTGCTTCCGGGGCGGGTTTTTCTGTCGCTTTGGGTTTTGGCCCCGCCTCTTTATTAGCTGGAGTTTTTCCCTTAGTTTTTTCGCTCATATTTTTATACTCTTTAATAATTGGAATGTGTTGTAAATATTTTTCATACATGTCAACATAAGAAAAATCTTTTCGGTCTTTCCGATTACCATAACCACCATCTTGCGTACTGTATTCATAGGCCGGGGTAGTGATGTTGCCGTGTTCCACCCAGGTTTCCCGCATACTATTATCCAGAACCGGTGCGTTGGTTAATTCAATACTCCCAACCCATGCTCTTCCCCGTTGATCTTCACAAAAAGTATAACGTAAAGAACCATTTTTTGAGCTGAACACACTTAACTTTACGCGGCCGTAAAGATAGGTATCTTCCTCCCAAGTGTCTAGGGGTTTACTAAAATCCGGCTTTTCACTTTCGTTTTTTAAATCTAGCTTATCTGGCGCGACCAAACTTTTTTTATCTCCCCGTTCATTTCCTTGCAAATGATGCGGTTTGCCAAACCGTTCACGGACATAGCTCTTGGAAGGATCAAAAAACTTTGCTGTCCCCATGAATGCTGTCTCAACATCTTCACTCATCGCGCCCTTCCCATTATATTTAACATTTGTAGCTAAAGCTTTTTGCACTTCAGCCGGTAACGAAAGATAATCTTCCCCATAAAGTTTATGTAACCAGGTCATTATACCTTTGACATTGTTTCCGTGGTAGGACGGCAAAACACGCCACAACCCTTGGGATTTACTTTGGTAAAAAGAACGGGCTATGATTTTTCCCTCCACCTCAACATAACCGACAACGCAACGACTATCACCGTCCCTAAAATCATGTTTCACCTCTGGCAGATAAAAAACAGCGCCTTTAGTTTCTACTTTCCACTTCGGGTACCAGCCCACTTTTTTAAACAGTTCAGGTGAGGCTTCTTCTCCCTGCCAAGGCGAGGCTTCCGGAGAAATTTCTATTTGAGAAAAAACACGCTCGGCCTCGGCACTGGTTAGTTGTTCGGCCTTAAAACCAGTCTCTATTTCTTTTACTCGTTCTCTTACCGATGCTCCGTCTTTGGCCATAATAAATAATTACGCTCTAATTTTATTTATTCTGTCCACAATCTTTTTCATTTTCTTACGATCTATCGCGGCTAAAATCTCGTGGTGTAGGGCGGCCTCATCTTTTTCTAATTCCTCTACTTTTTTTACCAATTCCAAATAAGCCCGTAGAAAATCTTCATAGGTTTCTTTTGTTACCGTACCCTTCTTGTGGACTCCCATATCTTAAGCTTCTCCTTGCTTAGTTAAAATACCCGACACTTCTTCGCTGAATTTTAATAACGTTTCTTTAACTTGCTCTTGAAAATCTGGTACGGCCGCTTGCCAAAACTTCATCATTTCTTCACCGTCTGCTCCTTTTTCGACGAATGCCATAAATTCATCCACCTGGGTTTCGTTTAACTTTGGCATCAAAGCCAAACCCAAACGGTATTCGGCCTCAACCATGAGCTGCGGAAGATATGACTTTTTTAATTCCTCGTTCAAATTATCTAAGCCATTTTGGGCCAGAACTTCTAAAATATATTGCTCTAAAAAAGTAAATTTTGGTTGTGGATTAGGCATAATGATTAATTAAAAATTATTAGTTCACTGTCGGGACGGGACCAACTATTGTCTCCCCACCTAATAAGTTAATGTGGTCGGTCCATTTCCGACAGACCTCTTTTAACTCTGGATCACGTGTTGTGTCTCCTACTAGCCCGATAACCGCCAACAAATCTCTGTCTTGACCATTAGCTACTTTACGTACCTCGTTAATTTTGTCATCTATATCGTCACCAAGATGTTCAAAATAATCTTGCAACA
>DATDYA010000004.1:0-4024 GCA_035289165.1 Patescibacteria group bacterium | reverse complement strand
CAGACTGACTCTGCCGATCCACCACCGATAATCCTCGACATCGACCGCCCCACCGGCCGAGAATCCCGAACAATCTCTGTCCGGGATGTAGTACACGACGAAAACAGGAACAGCCTCCTGTTCCGTCGCGGCGAGCAGATGCCGCTCGACAGTGTTACGGACATCGCCGCTCCACTCGCCGAGCCATATCGCGACCGGAACCTGGGCGAGACGCGCCATCACCTGCGCGTCTTCCGGACGCTCTTCCTGCCACAACCGGGCCTGTGCCTCGGCCGGGCTGTTGGGAGGGATGTACGGTTTCATCAGCATCCCCTCATTTTCGTCGGCCTCAGCCGAAAAAAACGCGTCACCGAATTCGTCGCCATCCTGACCGAACGAATCCTCGGCCAGAGACTCTTCCGGTCCGCTCTCGGAACACCCCGTGAGCAAAACCAGGATCACGAAGTACCAGTAATTTCTGGACATCACCGCCTCCTTGGTTCGGACTGGTCATAATACTATACTAATTTAGTATATATTATCTGTCAAAGCCTAAATTAGAATACAAAAAAAACAGAGCGTTTGGCTCTGTCTTTTTTCTTTTCCTACTTTTTAAGTGCCGCTTTAATCAGACCCATGAATAAGGGGTGCGGATGCAAAGGCCGAGACTTTAATTCTGGATGAAACTGGCTCCCAACAAAATACGGGTGGTCTTTTAGTTCAATTATTTCAACCAGATTCTTCTCGGGGTTGATGCCGACAAACTGCACGCCGTTTTCTTCCATCATTTTGCGATAAGCATTATTAAACTCATAACGATGGCGATGCCTTTCGCTTATTTCATTTACGCCATACATTTTTTGCACGCGGCTGCCCTTTTTTAATATACAACGATAAGCACCGAGGCGCATCGTACCGCCATAACGGCTATTTTTGACGTTGGCCGCCTGCTCACCATTAATATGGATAACTGGATCAGGGGTTTGTGAATTAATTTCCAAAGTGTTGGCTTTTTCCAGCCCCAGCACATCGCGCGCAAATTCAATCGTTGCTAGCTGCATCCCGTAACACAAGCCCAAATAAGGTATTTTCTTTTCCCGGGCATACCGAATCGCCATCATAATCCCCTCGACCCCACGCGCACCAAACCCACCAGGCACGATTATGGCATCATAATTAGACAATTCGTTAATTTTCTTCGGGTCTTTTTCATAATCTTCCGAATCCACCCAAGTCATTTCCGGTCGCGCGCCATTATGGGCGGCCGCATGCTTGGCCGCTTCAATAACCGAAATGTAAGAATCCGACAAAGTGTATTTACCAGTACCAAAATATTTTCCAACCACAGCGATTTTTATTACCTTCTTAGCATCCTTTAGCCTTTTGGCAAAACTATCCCATTTTTTATCTACTACTTTTGGCAAAGTAAAATGCAAACCTTTGGAGAGTAACTCGGCAAAATGTTGTTTTTCAAACACCGTCGGAATGTCATAGATGCTTTCAACGTCGGGGGCAGAAATCACATGATCTCGCGATTTTAACCAACAGAAAAAAGCCAGTTTCTCACGCCGTGGCGTGTCTAATTCAGTCGTACCACGAGCCACAATAAAATCTGGCTGAATACCACTATTATTTAAAGCACGCGCCGCATGCTGGGTGGGCTTAGTTTTCATTTCTCCAATATGCCCTGGTACCGGCATATAACTCACGAGTACGAAAGCGACATCAACCGGATTGTCGAGCTTCATCATGCGCGCCGCTTCTAAAAACAAAATGTTTTCATATTCACCCACTGTTCCCCCAATTTCAATAATCATAACGTCCGCCTTGGCTCGTTTCGACGCTCGCTTGATCGAGTCCACTACTTCAAGTGGAATGTGCGGCACCACCTGTACACAGTGACCCTTGTAAAACATGCTTCTCTCCTTGTGGATAACACTCTCGTAAACACGGCCGGTTGTTAAATAATTATCTGACAAGATGTCTGTATCTAAAAACCTTTCGTAATTACCAATGTCTTGATCTGTTTCATAACCATCGTCGGTTACAAAAACTTCACCGTGTTCAACTGGGTTCATCGTTCCTGCATCCACATTGATATATGGATCAATCTTCATTGCCGAAACCTTTAACCCTCGATTTTTAAACATCCGGCCGATCGACGCCGCGGTGACACCTTTACCTACTCCCGACAATACCCCTCCAATAACAAAGATATACTTTGTACGCATAATTAGTAAAATTGAAATTTCAAAAGTTATTAACAATTAAATATTATACACTATTTTATCCTAAAACAAAAACCCTCCGTAGGGACGGAGGGGCTATTCTTTAGAGACAGTGACATTCACTTCTGATTCTAAACCATGTCGGAGCTTGACTACAACCTTGTGCTCCCCTACAGATTTGATTTGCGGCGTAACAATTTGTTTCCGTTCCACTTTAAAACCCATTTTATTCAAAACATCAGAAATTTTTTGCGGTCCAACAGCGGCGTAGAGCAAACCAATCTCATTGGCCTTCTCCTTCATTACTAATTCTAAACCATCAAGCTTGGCGGCCAAAAACTGCTGCTCCTCCAAATCTCGCTCAGCAATTTTAGCTTTTTTCTTAGCCTGTTCTTCTTTTTGGTGCAGGCTTTGGTTAGACGCTTGTACGGCTAGATTATTTGGAAACAAATAATTCCGAGCATAGCCCTCGGCGACATCGGCGATATCGTCAATATCCCCTACTCCTGGTACTTTGTGTAATAGAATAACTTTCATAATTTAACTTAGGCTTTGCTTTAAACCTTGCTAAAACCCTCTTTTTAGTATAGTATATTTAGACCACCTTGGCAACAAGTGGTCAAGACTCTGAATTTAGCTAAGAATACTACAATTAATTATGCCGAAAACTAAGAAAATCTCGACTCAAAATGACCCCGAGGTAGCTCCTTCAACCCCACAACTAAAATCCGGTTTGGTTACGCTTGTCGGACGATCTAACGTAGGCAAATCTACTCTACTAAACACCCTGGTCGGGACAAAACTAGCCGCGGTTACACACAAACCACAAACTACCCGAAATATTATTCATGGTGTGGTTAATTCTCCCGAAGGCCAAGCCGTTCTAGTGGACACTCCGGGTATTTTTAAATCTAATAACGACAACCTTGGCGGCATCTTAACCGAGCGCGTTGAAGAAGCTTTGCATGATATCGACCTTATTATCTACATTGTTGACCCCACTAAAGCGATCGGTGCCGAAGAAAGATTTATTCTAGCACTCCTGCGTAAGTCTTCTGCGCCCAAAATACTGGTTATTAACAAATCTGACTTACCAGAGAGAGAAAAAGAATTTTTAGACAACTACAAAGAGATGGCCGATGACTTCGCTGCGGTCTTTGAATTATCCGCTTTGCACGCCAGACACGTTGAACCGCTTAGGAAAAAAATATTTGAACTTCTACCAGTCGGCGAACCTTTCTACCCACCCGAGCAATTAACCAACATTGACCAAAAATTCTGGATGGCCGAAGTAATTCGAGAAAAAATACTTCTAGCCTTGCGCCAAGAAGTACCTTACAGCACCCATGTCGAAGTTCGGGAAGTCGAGGAAAAACCAGACCTCCTAATAATTCACGCGGCTATTTTAACTTCTGACAAACGTTACAAAAAAATGATCATCGGCGCTGGTGGGCGGGCGTTGAAAGAAATCGGCATCGCCGCCAGAAAAGAACTAGAGACCGCCAGAAACAAAAAAGTTTTTCTGGACCTCGAAGTGGAAGCAGACACTCATTGGATAGAAAGAGTGTAGACGAAAATTAAAAATAAAAAACAAAAGACCCTGTTCGCAAAAACCTCCTGCTCAAAAGTCCTAAAACTTCTCAGCAGGTGGAGCGAACAGGGTCTTTTTTCGCATTCCACCAAGGGCTGGTAGCAAAATTCCAGCCTCTTCTCGGCCAGTAGAACCACGGCGGAACGGCGTCAACGCCAATCCGCCAACACAGGATGCCAACGAGAAGCACATCGGGCTCCCCGCTGGCATAGTTCTCTAGAACCAC
>DATDYA010000003.1:0-4196 GCA_035289165.1 Patescibacteria group bacterium | reverse complement strand
CGACCTACCAAAATTTTGATTTTTGATTTTTAACTTTTGAATTTGAGTGCCGCGAAGCGGCACGATTGACGGTACCTGAGGAATAAGAGGTTGCTAACTCTGTGGCAGCCCCGCACCAATTTTTGGTGTGAGGTGGGCTGGTGGCGCAGAGCTCTCATAGTAATATGAGATAGGAAAATCTCGCTATATGCTGGAAAATTTTATTTCGGCCGCTGGTAAAATGCCCGAAGAATTCGGGACACGGAATAAAACAATCAGCAGGAAACCTTGTCTAAAAAACAGGGGCTCCTCAGAGACTACACGCGAGACTCCCGAGGTAAAATCGGGATGATGATATAGTCCAAGTTCCAAACCAAAAATTGGTGCGGGGCCAGCAGCAGCGGTAATACAGAGACCTCAAGCGTTATCCGGATTTATTGGGCGTAAAGAGTCTGTAGGCGTTTCGAAAAGTTTTTCGTTAAATCCCGATGCTTAACATCGGACCAGCGAAAAAAACTTTCGGGATAGAGGCTGGAAGAGGCAGATGGAATTGCCGGTGTAGCGGTAAAATGCGTTAATATCGGCAAGAACACCAAATGCGAAAGCTTTCTGCTAGAACAGTCCTGACGCTGAGAGACGAAAGCGTGGGGAGCGAATGGGATTAGATAAACCCGTCACCGCTCGTAAAATATATAGTGACAAAAGGTGTCCCTCCCGATGGTGACGTCGGGATGCGCATCTAGCTGTATCGGGGAAACTCCTTGGTCTAAGAGTTACTGGCTTACCAAGGACAATCCCGAGGGAAGTCTCTAGTCTTTTGATAAAAAGGGCTGGATGACCCCGTAGAGACTATGAAGTTGATTGTGACAGAGGGTGTCATTAACTGATTAAAATTATGAACAAATATACACCCTTGTCTAAAGAAGCAAAAATGATAATTTTAGGTTCGCTCTTGGGCGATGGCTCGCTTAAATTGCATCCTAAATACAGAAATGCCCGTTTTTCTTTTCGTCATAGTGAAAAACAATCCGACTATTTTTTCTGGAAATGTAAAAAATTAAAAGAAATCTTCGGACCTAAATATTACTGGCGACAAAGCAAAAATGGCAAAGATGGGTGGGGCATAGCTAAACTCAGGTTTCAAAGCAAGGCATTATCGGCTTTAACTGACTTGTTTAATCTCACTCATAATAAAGGCAAGTTATTGATCAGAAGAAAATGGCTTAATCTGTTAACGCCGTTGTCGCTTGCCGTCTGGTGGCAAGATGACGGCTCGATTATCGCTAATGGTAGGAAAGGAGTATTATGCACCGATGGTTTTACTCCGCCGGAAGTAAAATTACTCCAAAAATATCTGCAAAAAGTTTGGCATATCCAAACTAAAGCGGCGCCAAAAAGCGCCAAGGAACCAAACCGACTTCGATTATGGTTTCGTTCCTCAGAACAGTTGCAGTCGTTCTTACGAATCATTTTGCCGTATGTGGCAGTGGAACAAATGATTTCTAAATTCATCCTTCTGTATCATAATCATCAACTTCAACAACGCTGGATCTCTGAAATTGTTCGGTTATCCCATTTTTCTTTGGTGATAGTAGAAAAATATTACCAGCAAAAAAGGAAAAAATGGAAAAAATACCGAGCACCAGAGAATGATATAGTCCAATCTTTAGAGTAATTTAAAGTTTGACCCCAGTAGTCCACGCCGTAAACGATGGATGCTTGACATTGGCAGTATCGACCCTGCCAGTGTCGCTTAATCAAGTTAACACCTTAAGCATCCCGCCTGGGTAGTACGGCCGCAAGGCTAAAACTCAAAGGAATTGACGGGGACCCGCACAAGCGGTGGAGCATGTGGTTTAATTCGACGGTAAGCGAGGAACCTTACCAGGGCTTGACATGACGCTGCAAGCTCCCGAAAGGGAGTCGCCTTCGAGGGTGCGTCACAGGTGCTGCATGGTTGTCGTCAGCTCGTGTCGTGAGATGTACCGTTAAGTCGGGTAACGAGCGCAACCCCTATGCTATGTTAAATCACTCATAGCGAACTGCCCCCCACTGAGCGCATTTATTTCGTAAACGCTAATTTCGAAAATCAAAAATCAAATCTCAAAGATTAAAGAAGTCGCCTGCGGCGACACCAAATTTTTGAGATTTAAGATTTGAGATTTAATATTAGCACTGAGCGGAGTGAAGTGCGTTGAGTGGGGGGAGGAAGGTGGGGATGACGTCAAATCAGCATGGCTCTTACGTCCTGGGCGACACACGTGCTACAATGGCCGGTACAAAGGGTTGCTAAGTCGTAAGACGGAGCTAATCCCATTAAAGCCGGTCCCAGTTCGGATTGAGGTCTGCAACTCGACCTCATGAAGTCGGAATCGCTAGTAAACGCATATCAGCCACGGTGCGTTGAATACGTTCTCGGGTCTTGTACACGAGTTGCCTGGCAGCTTTAAAAGCCAGTCCGTTTAAATCGGACTCAGTGATTGTAGATCACTGAAAGCGAAATCGCAGTTTGCAGTCGCGAGGTTGCAAATGAAGGGCGAAAGTAGCAGCATTCAGCTTGAGTTTTTGTTAAGGCCTTATGAAATGACGACCTAACGTGTACGTAGGGAAGTCTTCTACAATATATATTTCATAGGGTATAGAAACCGAGATGAATATGAATGGTATTTAAAGTGACCCAGGGAGATCTTGTATTATCTGCAGTTTAGAGTATAATAAAATCGTGGTGAATATACCACGAGAAATAGCAGTAAGCATTTTAAGCAATTAAAACGCAAAGTAATGCAAGAAGTCAGCAGCGTTCATAGTAGCTCTGTCATCACAGAGCGAAGGAACAAACCTAGTCATTTAACTTCAGATTACGTCGTTGGCTTTTTTGATGGCGAAGGGTGTTTTTGTGTCAGCATTTCAAAACACAAAACCCTTAAAAGGAGAATTGAAGTACGACCAGAATTTGAAATTGAACTTCGGGCTGATGATTTGCCGATTTTAGAGCGGATAAAAGAAACGCTCGGATGCGGTAATATCTATCGGCTTAATTATCAGCGGTATGGTTGGTCGCCGCACGTAAAATACAAAGTAAGTTCAATTAAAGAATTAAAGGAAAAGATCATCCCTTTTTTTCAACGCCATCCGCTCCAAGCCAAAAAATCTCAAAGCTTTAAATTTTTCAGCGAAGTTGTTCAAATGGTTGCGGCTAAGCAACATTTGGATTACGGCGGCTGGCAAAAGATCTTAAAGCTGAGAGACAAAATGAGAAATATCAATAAGACTAGGAACCGCTAGGGTACGGGAAAACCGTTTGCCCAGTGGTGTGGGAATTCTAAATTGATTATCCCGATACCGCCCGTCACGTCAAGGGAGTTTCCAGTACCCAAATGTCCACGGATGTGGGCAAAAGGTAAGGGAGATGACAGGGACGAAGTCGTAACAAGGCATCCGTAGCGGAAGCTGTGGATGGATCACCTCCTTTCTAGGGAGAAAAAATGGAAGACATCAGTGCATCGTTTTCCATTAATCAGTCGACTCTTTGTTTTTGTATAAACCGGTTGACACAAAGAGATTGGATGGACGTTATACTGTCACTTTTTAATTGTTGAAATATGTATATCCAAAAAATCTACTCTTACTGAGTAGTTTTTTTGTCTCCTCGTCTCGCCCCTCACTAAGACTTTAATTAAAACCCAACTACTAATTAAAGTAAGCCGTCAGGCGTTTTCGAGAAATAACCTTGGAAAATTATCAGAAGTCAATTCAGTCTTAGTGATGGGGGTCACTTTTTAATTGTTGAAATATGTATATCCAAAAAATCTACTCTTACTGAGTAGTTTTTTTGTCTCTTTGATCCACATCCTTTGTTCTCTATGTGCTCTTGCCTCAGCATCTTTAACTGGGGGTATTTTTTTTAGATGGAGCCGGTAGCGGGAATCCCCGCCACAGGCGGGTCCGCCTTTTTGATAATTTAATAATGTGACGGAGAATCTACCTTAATTTTATTCTCAAAGCGGGTAAGGGGAGTCGAACCCCTGTCAACAGGTTGGAAACCTGTGGTAATACCGTTATACGATACCCGCCAATCGCATTTGCTGAACGAAGCTCGAACCTTTTTCGAGCGAAAATCGCTCGAATGATTTGAAACCTCGCCCCAGCGTTTCCGCCCGCAGAACTTCGGCGAGCAAAACAAAACAATTTTCTTTCAATTTTTTGCATTTGGCGCG
>DATDYA010000002.1:0-17508 GCA_035289165.1 Patescibacteria group bacterium | reverse complement strand
GAGCCGAGGGCGATGACCGGGAACTCCCGCTGGACTTCGGGGTACGTGGCCCCGAACACCAGGAGTTCCGCGATCGTCGCCGGGCGCATCCCGAGCGACTCGAGGTAGGCGAGCACCCCCTCGGAGCTGGCGTCCTTGTTCAGGTGCACCAGTTCGAGGTTGGCGTTGGCCGTACCGTTGCCCGACACGGGGAAGTTGCCCGACGAGATGTCGCTGTTGCTCCAGTCGTAGTGACCGGTCGCGACCATCTCTTCGATCGTCTTCCCGTAGTCGATGACGACCGGGTAGGTACCCACCTGCCCACCCGCGGTAACCCAATTGGGGTTACGCAGGAAGGCCTGGAGGTTCTCCCTCGTCACGCGGCCGGCCTTCGCCTGGGCGATAAGCTCGCCCAACTGCTCTACCGTGATTTCCACGGCGTTTCTCCTTGGCATCTGTTACCAAACAGTTCTACACCCGGCGACCTGCCGAGCATATTCCTGCTAATGGTGGACAGACACCTTCAAGTGTCCAAGGGTTGTCCTTGGTCTTCTTTTGACCAATTTAGTATAAACAGAGCCAAAAGAAAACCACGACAAACCCGTTGTTAAAAGAACATTTTAACAGAATAGTATAGCATAAAGTCGTTATTCTGTAAATGTTACAGGATCCAATTTATCCACTTTTTAGTTAAATTTTGGCTAAAATAAAAGTAAACAGCAAAAAAGCCCCCGTTTTTACGAGAGCTTTTTGAACT
The DNA here is from genome assembly GCA_035289165.1 of Patescibacteria group bacterium. GTDB lineage: Bacteria > Patescibacteriota > Patescibacteriia > Magasanikbacterales > GWA2-37-8 > DATDYA01. The sequence goes on along the minus strand of DATDYA010000002.1, from coordinate 16,772 downwards.
TTGGTTTGTTTTTTATTTCTTCTTTCCTTCAATAATCTGTTGCGCCACATTATTTGGCACATCAGCGTAATGATCAAATTCCATAGCGTAGCTAGCCCGACCTTGCGACATACTGCGTAAAGAGGTGGCATAGCCAAACATGCTCGCCAGGGGAACCATAGCTTTAACAATCTTCATCTGGGCCCGGTCAGTCATTTCTTGAATCTGACCACGCTTGGAGTTAAGGTCGCCAATTACTTCACCCATGTACTGTTCGGGGGTCACGACTTCAACTTTCATGATTGGTTCCAAAATTACGGGGTTGCCTTTATGACAAGCGGCTTGAAAGGCCATGGAGCCCGCCATTTTAAAAGCCATTTCCGAAGAGTCAACTTCATGGTAAGAACCATCGAAACAAGTGACTTTGACATCAACAACTGGATAGCCAGCTTGGATACCACGAGTAATGGATTCTTTTACACCCTTTTCAATGGCCGGCAAATATTCGCGTGGTACGACGCCACCTTTGACTTCATCGATGAATTCAAAGCCAGTACCTTTTTCTGCTGGTTCAACCCGTAACCAACAATGACCATACTGACCGCGCCCACCAGACTGTTTAATATATTTTCCTTCGCCTTCAGCACTCATCTTGATCGTTTCTTTGTAAGCGACTTGTGGAGCGCCGACATTGGCTTCCACTTTGAACTCACGCTTCATACGATCGACGATGATATCTAAATGCAACTCACCCATACCGGAAATAATAGTTTGCAGGGTTTCTTCATCGGTATGAACTTTGAAGGTTGGGTCTTCTTCGGCCAATTTTTGTAAAGCCATACCAATCTTTTCTTGGTCAGCTTTAGTTTTTGGCTCAATCGCCACCGAAATAACTGGCTCGGGGAAAACAATCTTTTCCAAAATTATGGGTTTGTTTTCATCGCACAAAGTGTCACCAGTCGTGGCTTCTTTCAAACCAATGGCGGCCGCAATTTCACCGGAGTAGACGTCAGTGACATCTTCACGATGATTAGCGTGCATGCGCACGATACGACCAAGGCGTTCCTTGTTACCAGTGGTTGAGTTATATAGATAACTGCCAGCGGAAATTTTACCGGAGTAAACACGGAAGAAAGCTAATTTACCGACAAAAGGATCGGTCGCGATCTTAAAAGCTAAAGCGGCAAACGGTTCGTCGTCACTAGTCTTGCGCTCTTCTTCTTGTTCAGTGTTTGGGTTAAGACCTTTAACCGGAGGAACGTCCAATGGTGATGGTAAATACCAAACAACGGAATCCAGCATGAGTTGAACACCAATGTTCGCTAAAGCTGAACCGCAGATAACTGGTTGCATGGCATTTTTAATTACCAAAGCACGGATGCCTTTTTTAATTTCTTCAATAGTTAAAGCTTCGCCGTTTAAATACTTAGTCATGAGATCGTCCGAAGCTTCGGCTACCTTTTCTACCATCTTGTGGCGATAATCTTCTACTTTTTCCTTCATATCTTCAGGAATAGCAATTTCAACCATCTTTTCACCATTTGTCCCTTCAAACTTGTAAGCTTTTTCTTCGATTAAATCGATAACACCAGAAAAAGTACCTTCAGCACCGATCGGGAGTTGAATGGCATAGGCGTTGGGAGATAAGCGTTCACGGATGGAATCTAAACTCATGTAAAAATCCGCACCCATCTTGTCCATTTTGTTAATAAAACAAACACGCGGGACGTGATACTTGTCAGCCTGATGCCAAACAGTTTCGGATTGTGGTTCCACACCTTGCGAACCATCGAAAACGGCGACCGCGCCATCCAAGACACGCAAAGAGCGCTCTACCTCAACGGTAAAGTCAACGTGGCCAGGGGTATCAATAATGTTGATACGATGATCTTTCCAGAAACAAGTAGTGGCGGCAGAAGTAATAGTAATACCGCGTTCTTTTTCTTGCTCCATCCAGTCCATTTCAGCGGCGCCTTCGTGCACCTCGCCGATTTTATGTTTACGACCAGTGTAAAAAAGTACACGCTCGGTCGTGGTGGTCTTACCGGCATCAATGTGCGCGGCAATACCGATGTTACGAGTTTTATCTAAGGTAAATTCTCGGGGCATAATAAAATTAATAATTGGTTAATTTTAATCCCAATGGATGGATTAGCGACGAACAAAATTAGCGAAGTGGGCAAAAGCCTTGTTGGCTTCAGCCATGCGATGAACATCATCACGCTTTTTAACGGCGTCACCAACACCTTGGAAGCTTTCAATTAAAACCGTTGCGAGCTTGTCAGCCATTGGCTTGCCTTTTTTATTTCTCGCCGCCCCGATAATCCAACGGAAGGCCAAAGCAAATTGACGATCACCGCGAACTGGCATTGGTACTTGGTAGTTAGCCCCGCCAACACGGCGAGTGCGGATTTCTAACTGAGGAGAAATTGTACGTACGACCTCATCAAAAACAGCGACCGGCTCTTTCTTTAATTCTTCCGAAGCCTTTTCTAAAGCCTTGTAAACGATATTCTGGGCGGTAGATTTCTTACCGTTTTGCATTACGAAGTTGATAAAGCGAGCTAAATTTACATTACCATACTTTAGGTCTGGTTGTAGAACTCGCTTTTTAGTATTTTTTCCACGCATAAATTTCTAGATTACTTTATAGGTTCTTACTTTTTAGCTTTCGCTTCTTTCGGTCTCTTGGCACCATAACGACTGCGACCACGTCGTCTCTTTTCAACACCTTGAGTATCATAAACACCGCGTACAATATGGTAGCGGACACCAGGCAAATCTTTAACACGACCGCCACGGATCAAAACGATAGAGTGTTCCTGAAGATTGTGCCCTTCGCCTGGGATGTAAGCAATAACTTCCATACCATTCGACAAACGGACTTTGGCGACTTTACGTAAAGCCGAGTTAGGTTTTTTTGGAGTGGTTGTGTACACCTTGGTACAAACGCCACGTTTAAAACTGGTTCCCTTTGGGAAAACGGTCTTTTTACGGTGTAAGTTGTCCACCGTATATTGCAAAGCTGGGGACTTGGTTTTTTGAACCTTAGGGGTCCGGCCTTTGCGCATTATTTGGTTTAATGTAGGCATAAATTAATATTCTTATACAAAAAAGCTGAACGAAATTGCTCAGCCACGAGATTTTTGTTCAACGTTCTGCGGAAATATTACTATATCCCCTGTCTTTTGTCAATCCCAAGGCCGGTGGATAACCAATCTAGACAACTCTCTCTCTTTGCTATACTCACCTGTTCCTTGATAACGGAGCGCCTGCGCGGCGCAAACGGAGAAGAGAGATGCGAGCTCTGGAAAAATTCGATGGCTCCCGCCCGTGGTACGTGGCGCTCGGGTTGCTGGTGGGTAGCCTCATCTGGATGGCGGCCTTCGGGCCCGACCCGACCTACCTGTTCATCACAGGCGCCTCCGGCAGCTACCTCCTGGGCTACGTGGACGCCTGGACGAGGCGCAACGCCAAGGCGTACCCGCCGGCGCTCGACTACGCACTCGGCGAGGTGCTGACCGTCGACACGGCGGTCTTCCTCGCCGGGGCGCTCAACATCGAGTACGTCGGCGAACTCATCCGTATGGACAAGGGGACGCTCCAGAAGACCAAGATGTCCTGCGAGACGTGGGACGAGGTCAACGGGGCTCTCCGCAAGTTCGGACTGTCCATCGGGATGTCCTTCCCGAGCTGGACCCGCCCCGACCAGCGCAAGTAACCTGCCTACCCAGCGATTCCAAATTTCAACATGCGCGTGTGCGCGTCCGATGCTTCGCAGTGTCGGTCTGAGATAATAACATAAATAATTGTTATTTCAGATTAACTGCGAAGCGTCGAAAAGGAACACATAGAACACTATTCCTTTTGGAGTGGTGTTTTTGTTCACATTACATGCTTGTTTTGTCGAAAAAAATGTGATATAATAAGCATATTAGAAGTCAATAAATCGTATGACTCTAGTCAGTTTGATCAAAGCAAAACCATACTTAGTGTGGTATGTAAAAGACAAAACCAAGTTGTCTAACGAAGCAATAGTGGAAGCGATTTTGAACTACGGCGACTTTTCCGATGTCCAAAAAATGATTAAAATTTTAGGCATTCAAAAGACCGCCAAAATTTTTTATAAACAAACTGACCCCAAGCGAGGTCGATGCAATTACCACCCCAAGACCAAACATTATTTTAATCTGTACTTTAAGAAATACGCACCCGGAATTACCCGCTAAATAGAGTTTAACTCACTAAAACGCCACCCGATCTGGGGTGGCGTTTTAACTTTTAAATTAGTTACTAACTATATACACTCAAATTCTTGAGTACCGCACTTCTTTGAGCTTAGACAATGCCAACGATCACCATAAGCATTCTGGCAAGTAACATCGCCTGTTTGAGGCCAAACACAGGTACCATTACTACAAACATAATCATCACTTAAACATTCTGTATGGTACTTACAAGTAGCCGGTACGGCAGTACATCTTCCTTGGAAGCAGGCTTCACCCAACTTGCATTGACTGTCTAAAGTGCAACTGGTGGTTACAGTACTGCTCTTGGGGGTAGTTGTAGCAACACAGCTACCGTTCACGCAAACTTTACCCTGCACACATTGCGCGTCATTGCTACACAGTAACTGTCCAGTGGCGGGGTTAGTGGGGAGAACAGTTTCGGCCGCTACACAACGTTGGTTCACGCAGAGCTTGCCAGAAACGCACTGGGCGTTATTAGCACAGAGTAATTCTCCGGTCGTGGGATCACTTGGTAAAACCGTCTCCGCTGGAACGCACCTTTGGTTGACACATAATTTACCGGAGACACATTGGGCGTTATTACTACATAATAATTGTCCGGTCGCCGGGTCTGTAGGTAAAACGGTTTCCGCTGGGACGCACTGACTATCCACACACAATTTGCCAGAAACACATTGAGCATTGGAATTACAAGGCAACATTTGTGTCGTAGAAGTATTTGGGTTTTCTATTGGCTTAGTCGGAGTTGAAACCGGTAAAATATTAGGATTTTGATTCGAAGGTTGTTGGCTATCTACATTGGCATTCGTTGAGCTGGGTTGTCCGTTATTTACCGGGGTATTACTTCGTCGCACGCTGGTCCCGGGGATACAAGACGCGCCCAATAAAACGACGGTGCAAACCAACAGCCCAAGTTTGATAAAGTGCTTCATAAAAAATGAGTAAAAATAAAAGAGTTTACGATATACATATATTAGCACACCTCACCGTTATTAGAAAGTTGACAAGTGTATATTGTGTTTTCCGCTAGAATTGGTAATATACAGACAGGACAATAATCACGAATATGGAAAAATCCTATGAAAAGGAGGAACTTTTGGTTTGCAACCGTAATGTTGGACTAGTGCTGACCTATTGTCGCAAAAAAGGCTTATCTGAAAATGACATTTTAGATAATTTAGGCTATCCGGCCGATTATCTTAAAAATCCCGACCATTGGATCTCTTTACCAACTTTTCTTAAACTCTGCCATCGGGTCCAACACTTGATTGATAACGACCCAAATATCTTTTACCAAGTCGGGCTTCTCGCGACTGAAGAAGGCGGCCTCGGTATTGTCGAAATCTTAAAAAGGTTAATCGGTTCTACTTTTGCCGAACCAAGTTTTATAATTAAAAAAATTCCCGAATACAACCAATTCTTCAACCGTACTAAATACATGGAAATTATTTCCTGCGGTAAAGATTCGGCTTACCTTCGGGTGCGCTTTCGGGGGGGAATTGACGTTGAAGAAGATTTTGTTTCTGGCCCATTGGTTAAAGGGGTTTTTGCAAGTCTACCCTGCATTTGGCACTTACCGCCCGGCAAGGTAGACGAGATTTTGTTAGAATACGATGTCGTGAAGCTACTACGCAACCAGTTCCAAATCTTTGCCGAATTGCGTAATGACAAGTTATATATTGAAGACACGGTTTATGGTGAAGTGGTGGAATTAGTTAATGAAGATACCGCCCTTGGTTCAATTTGTCTCGGCAAACACAAAAAAGTTGAAAGCCCCTACGCACCAAAGGGTGTTCTTATTACCAAAGAATTGTGGTACAAAACCTATCCCCTTTTAATCCCCGGCCAAATTTATAATGTTCCGTATTTTATTATTAAAATTAGTTGGGAGCACTTACCTTTAAAACAACGAATTAAAAACTTAATTCACCCACTTTCCAAAACTACTGTCTCATTTAAAGATTTAGAGGAACGCATTAGCTATTTCCAGGGCTACGCTCAAGAACTGGAAGAGACGATTAAAGAAAGAAACAAGATTATTACCGAAGAAAAAAGACAGGTAGAGGTGTTGAAAAACCAACTGAGCCAAATCTTGGCGTCACATCTACCAGATGATTTAGTTGAGCTCATGACCACAAAAAAATTGGTGCCGAGCCGCAACCGTGGCATAGTCATGTTCGCTGATTTAGTTAACTTTTCTGGTCGGGTGCATAATGCACCGAATTTCCCAGATATGTTAAATGATTTAAACCGCTTCTTTGATTTATCCAATAGCATTGTGAAATCACGAGGCGGTTGGGTATATAAATACCTGGGTGATGGTATTATGGTGGTTTTCGGTGGTTACAAAGAACACGAGGATTACCCGGCGTTATGCATTGGGGCACTTGAAGCGGCGCAAAAATTAATGTCATTAGTTAGACAAATGGGCTGGGAACTCCGAATTGGTTTAGAATACGGTGAGTTTATTTCCGGTGAAGTCGGCCCAGCGCATGAGCGTATCTGGGATTTCTTGGGCGAAACCGTTAACTACGCCGCCCGCCTTAGCCAACACGCGGAAAAGAATGAGGTCTTGATCGGACCACAGCTTAAAAAATATTTGGAAGAAAAAATCCAATACCAAGAAAAAACTTTACATTTAAAAGGGATTGGCGAACAAACTGTTTATTCGTTATTAAATACGGTGAATTATGAAAATTAAGAATATATTGTTTACCATATATTTCTATCTGGTTTTTATGGCGCTCCTCATAGGGTACTATCTGTACGGAGTGGTGGCTGGTAGAAAAAGCGCCATCGAATGGCGTGAAATGTCTTTGAAAGTAATTGACTCGCTATTTAAATATTGTCGTATTAAGGTCAAAGTAACGGGGTTAGAAAATATCCCCGATGGTCCAGCTATCTTTTGTGCGAATCACCAAAGTTATTTAGATGGCCTCATCATTTCCCACCTGGTTCGACGACCGTTTATCGCGGTTACGGCTCCGTTTAAGGTTTTCCCCTTTCCAATCGCGCCCTGGTTTAAAAAAATGCAATATTTTGAAGTGGCTCGCGATATTTTTGAAGAATTAAAATTCCAAAGTGCTTTACACCACGACGAAGTAGTGAAAAAAAGTGTTAAAACTTTAGTCGATGGTCAATCCATTTTAATTTTCCCTGAAGGGACGAGAGAATACAAGCACAAATTACTACCTTTCCATGCCGGGGTAGCGAAAATCGCCCTACAAGCCAGGTGTCCAGTTGTACCGATCGTCCTTAAAGGCGCTGACCGTCTCTTCCCACCTGGAAAGTTTTTACTTTCCCCAACTACGCTCGAGGTCACCGTAGAAAATCCAGTGCGGTTCCACGAATTGCAGACTGACGAAGTACAAGATATGGTTATGATTGAAAATATTATCATTAATCACCTACCAAAAAGATATACGACGGAAAAAAGCATCCCCCATTATCCCGAAGGCAATCGCGCCGCCTTCTTTGACCTTGACGGCACCTTGACCAGAAAAAATATTTATGAGGCGATGGTGAAAAAATATATTTGGAAAAAGCGATCAACCCGGCTATTTTTGCACCTTCTTCGCTTAGTCTTGGTTCGACTGCTTAAAAAGCATGGCTACTTTTATCTCCAAGCGATTAAATCTTTAAAAGGTGTTGAAACTGAAGAACTAATCGGACATTTCCGCGAGGAGTTAGATAAACGATCGAAAAATATTTTCTTCCCTAAAATGTTGGAGGTGCTTGATTTACACCGATCAGAAAACAATCTGCTGTTCATTGTCAGCGAGGAACCAGAGGAAATACTTAAACCTTTTATCCACTGGCTTAACATCCCGGCCTATGGCACTCAAGCCGAGGTTCAAGAAGGAAAATTTACCGGACGGGTCATCGGGCATATTATGAAAGACGATTTTAAAAAAGATAAGCTGATTGAACTGGCCCACGAACACAATATTGATCTTTCCAAGAGTTTTGCCTATGGCAACTCTTGGCACGATTATGAAATGCTACGCATTGTAAAACATGCCACCTTGGTGAGGCCGACAAAAAAATTAGCCAAGCGCGGGAGCGAGCTTGGCTTTAAGGTGTTGAGAGACGCCTAGAGATCATCAATGTCACGTAAAAGACTTCCTGGCTTGATCCGAATTGGACGGTCCTCGGCTTCGTAAGTGACGTCATCGTCATTTAAAACTGTGTAATTATCTCCACCGAGTAAAGAATGATCTTCGATTAGATCACGATCAATCTCATCTAGAAACAGGCTGGGTCCGGCCGTGCCGCCCCAGTTTTTTTGTTCCATTGGATAGGTTAGATAAAGATATTTCTTGGCGCGAGTTAAAGCCACATAAAATAGACGCCGTTCTTCTTCTAGGCCACCGTTTTCTTTTAAAGCCCGCTCATTGGGGAAAGCACCGTTGGTGAGATTTATGATTAACACGGCTTCCCACTCTAAACCTTTGGCTTGGTGAATAGTAGAAAGTATTACCTTATCTTTAGTGTCGGTCGTCCGGTCTTTTTGTAAGATAAAACTCTCTTGCAGAGTAGCTTCAGCGAGAAAATCTTCAACTGTGGCATACTGGCCGGCAAAGCCCATCATTTCTTCTAAATCTTCCATGCGTTCATCCGCGTCAATAAACTCGGCCTCAAGATAATCCCGATAGGGCGATTCGATTAAAGCGGCGATGAGTTTATCTGGTGTTTCCCCGGCGTTTAGTAAACTTTTAAAAATACTAACAAAATTATTCCAACCGACTTTGGCCTTTTCCGACATACCAACCACCTCGGCCTCGAGAATCTCTCGCGCATCCACCATTTGTTTTACACTGCTCGCAATTTTATTAGCGCCGGTTGGGCCAATACCCTCTTCGTGTAATAACACCCGCATCCAAGCCGCCGTATCGGAGATATTTGTTAAAATACGTAAATAAGATAGAACATCTTTCACGTGGGCGCGCTCAAAAAATCTTAAGCCACCGCGAAAATCATACGAAATGTTGGCTTTAACTAACTCCATTTCCAATCGATGCGCATGGCTCGCCGCCCGGAATAACACAGCAATCTCTGAAGAACGGACGCCTTTTTCTTTTAAATGTTTGACTTCGCGAACGACAAACTCGGCTTCTTCTGCTTCGTCCATTTGCGGATATAATTCTGGCTTGCCTAAGCCGGGAGTCTCGGTCAAAGCGGTACGTAAATTTTTCTTTAATTGTTTAAAATTATTCGCAATAACATCATTGGCTAAATTCAAGATTTTTTGGTGCGAGCGATAATTAGTCTCCAGTTTAAAAATCTTCGCCTCTGGATAAACATCTTCAAACCGTAATATATTTTGAATGTCCGCTGCTCGGAAAGAATAAATACTCTGAGCATCGTCACCGACGACTAATAGATTTTTGTGTTTTAAGGCCAGCTTAAGAATAATGGAGGCTTGGAGTTTGTTAGTGTCTTGGTATTCATCTACTAAAATATATTTGAACTGTTCGGCGAATTTTGCTAATACTTTTTCTTGGTTTAAAAGTAACAAAAAATTAAATAACAGATCATCGAAATCCATGGCATTGGCTTCTTTTTTCCGGCGTTCGTAGGCACTCCAAATATCTTTAATCTTTTCGGCATAAACATACCAATCTGGATGACGCAAATCCAACACCTGGTCAACGGTCGTCTCAGCATTGCGGGCATAGCTGTAAATATTTTTTAAAACTCGGGCGGAAGGAAAGCGCTTGCCCATTGTTTCATCTTTGTATTCTTTAATACAAAGTTTTAGCAGGGCCTCACTGTCATCGGCATCGAGAATGGTAAAATTATTCTTGTAACCCAATAGCGGCGCGTACTGACGCAGAATTTTATTAGCAACATGGTGAAAAGTGCCGGCCCAAGGGAGTCGCTCGGTGTGGCCGGTTATTTTCTGAACGCGGCTAATCATTTCCCCGGCGGCTTTGTTGGTAAAGGTGACCAAAAGAATCTCATCTGGCCTTACGCCGTTCGCGAGGAGATAGGCTACACGATAAGTAATAACCCGAGTCTTGCCGCTACCGGCTCCAGCCAAAACCAAACAAGGACCGTTCCCTTGTAAGACGACGGCCAGTTGTTCTTGGTTAAGTTCTTTGGTGAAATCTTGCGCTGGCACATTATAATTCTATTCCAGCCAATTGAATGAGTACGGGAATTAATTTTTCTTCAACATCTCTTTTAAGCCTTTTCCTTTCTAGTATAATTGCTGCCCGGAACTTTTTCTTCGCGCCGCCTTTGAGTATATCTACCCTATAACCTTCAACATGGGCACCCTTCTTCGCTTGGACTTCGTACATATCTAAAACATATCCTCTTTCGTATAAAGCCGTCAAGAGACTCTCGTACTCAGTCGAAAGTAGAGAGAATTGGTCTTCAATTTCTTCCTCAATCATTTGTTTAAACGGCACCGTCCACTGTGATTCTCGGTCAAAATCTGGGATATTTTCTACTGGTGAGGAAAAAGTAGATTTTCGGTGGCTAGACGGAAACCGAACTTTTTTTCTCGCCGCCCGATTGGCTTTTGCCAACTCATCGGCTTCATTAAAATGATCGGCGCCCTTTGAGGTTAAAAATACTTTAGAGTCCACAATTCTAACCAGCCCCCTTTTTTCTAATTTTCTCAGTTCATTTTCTATCCTCTCAAACCTAGTAAGATCACCCAACGGAGTACTTTTTAGACTTAACTCTTGACCCGGCTGATATTTTTTTCTTTCCTCAGTAACCAAGCTGGCGTCTCTAGTTGGTTCGGCCCGAACAGGTCTTGTTACTTCTCCTTTTTTTATTTTTCCTTTACTTTTGGTCATCTGGAGACGACGGGTGAAGATATCATTAAAGTACTTCGTCGCACCTTCTTTCAAAACCACTCCGTCTTCACGTACTTCTAACCAACCCATTTTAAGATGATCTTGAAACAAGGAATTATCTTTTCGATCAGCCTCGGTCGCTAAACTGCCGTACAATGAACTGTGAGCAAAAGGTATGAAAAGGCCGACCGAATATTTTTCTCGACTTGCCCCTCGATTTATCTCTCGCTCTCTTTCCTCTCCCCATTCTACTCCAACCATATCTGATGGCTGTCCACTATCTGGAGCTACCGGCTTTGGTCTTTTTGTGTAGGTGTATCGATCGCCATCGGCCCAAACCAAGTCTTTTAAGTCATCGTCTGGGGTGGTTTTAATAATTTTAGTGAATTTTTCTTCGTCCACTCCTCCGATTCCACCACTAGGTGGTCTTCTTTCCCCATTGCCCATATTAAAATATATATTATTTCTTAAACGTACTTCATCTTACCACACCTTGCCAAAATTTCCAAAATGGTTTAGACTAGGGCAAAAATATGACATTTTTTGAACTAATCCATAAAGAAGAGACCGCTCGCGCGCGAGCCGGGGTGATGCATACGGACCACGGAGATGTAGAAACACCGGTCTTTATGCCGGTTGGTACCCAAGCAGCGGTCAAGACGCTGGACTCAAGCGATCTGGAGTCTTTGGGGGCACAAATTATCCTTGGCAACAACTATCACCTTCATCTTCGTCCTGGCGAGGAACTTATTAACAACCTCGGTGGATTACACAAATTCATGAACTGGCCACATCCAATTTTGACTGACTCGGGCGGTTTTCAGGTGTTTAGTCTTGGCCTACAAAAAGAAAAAAGTGTTGATCGTGGCGGTAGTAATGCGAAGCTAGTAGAAATTGACGAAGAAGGGGTAACCTTTCATTCTCATGTTGACGGTAGTAAACACCGCTTTACGCCGGAAAAAGCGATTGAAACCCAACATAAAATCGGGGCAGATATTATTATGGCCTTTGATGAGTGTACTCCGGATTCTATCCCTGAAGAATATATCCGAGCAGCGATGGAGCGGACCCACCGCTGGGCCGAGAGATGTTTGGAAGAACACAAGAAAATTAAGGTTGACAAAACTGGTTTGATTAAATCCCCGCACCAAAAATTTCTCTTTGGTATTATCCAAGGGTCAAACAACCGATCTCTCCGTGAAGAATCCGCCAAGTTTATTGCTTCCAAGGATTTTGACGGCATCGCCTTAGGCGGTGAATCCGTGGGTTACAATATGCAAGCGACCAAAGATATTTTGGATTGGGTTTATCCATTTTTACCCGAAGACAAACCGCACTATGCCATGGGTCTTGGTTTGTCCCCTCTCGATTTTTTCGATGTTGTCGAACGCGGGGTAGATATGTTTGACTGTGTCGCTCCTACTCGCCTTGCTCGGCATGGCGTGGCCTACATTTCCAAACCAACTAAGGACGAAGACAATAACTACCGACTGAATTTAAATAACGCGGCCCAAGAAAAAAATAGCGCTCCAATTGAAGAAAACTGTGCGTGCCCAACTTGCCAAAATTATTCCCGCGCCTATTTGCATCATTTGCTTGGCGCGAACGAAATTAGTGCCCTCCGCCTAATTACCTTACACAATGTTTACTTCATGCTAAATCTCGTCCGAAAGATGAGACAAAGCATTATCGAAGATCGCTTCCGGGAGTTTAAAAAAGAGTGGGATAAGTAACCATTTTTGGGAGAGACGGTATCTTAAATATTGACCTCTTCGTTTTTTTATGTTTAACTTTTACTACTACACCCCGTATCAACTGGGGTGGTGAGGAGGACTCGTGGCAAAAAAAGTGGTGGACGACAAAACCCCGGCTACTAGTCCCAAAGGGGGCAGGCGGCGAAAGAGCGCCACCGTCAAGCCTCTCGTAACAACCTCGCGGGTGGCATCGCCGCCACCCCACGACCCCGCCGACGTCCACCGACCAGTGTGGGGGGCAGGCGGCGGCCACGGCTCTTGGTAAAAACACAAGAGCAGCCAAAGACTTCCGCTGCTCACAGTTTTCCTAAAATATTTAGAGACACTGTGAGGAGGTTCGGAAGTCTTTGAAAAATAAAGAGTTGGTTTGATTGACTAACTCTTTTTTTAACCAGAAGGAAAGGATCGCCATACTTATACAGCTTATGTTTTCTTCCACTCCTCAAACTCTTGTCGCACAATCTTCTCTACCTCTCCCCAATCTTTCGCTCCAGGATCAGCCAGATGCGTGTTGGTGGTATTGCGGAAAACAATTGCCTTGTATCCCAAGCCTCGCAGGGATTCAATATTGTCCGGTGAGTCATCTATATAGATATCTGCTCCGACTTGGGCTTTGTCTTTCATAAAGCAAAGATCCCAATAAGGAAAGCCGTGGTGGTCCAACCATTCGACAGTTTGCCGGACCGCCTCTTGGTGGAAATGCTTAATAAACAGGCGATGGGTAATAATCCGGATACGAATCCCTTCGGCAGACAATCGACGAAGGGTTACGCTAGCACCGGCGATGGGTTTCATTCGTCGAAACAAATCTCGCTGGGTGACAGCGAAACGATGCAGTGGTTCATAGCCGCCAGCTTCTTCAATGTGCCATCGCTTAAGTCCAAAATCTACCTCTTCCACTAAGGAATCAATCGGAACACTCAGCCATTCGGCGGCAATCTCACGCATTATCCCATAAAAATCTCCACATACGCCATCGAGGTCAACGCCGAGGATAAAATTTTTTTCTTTCATAAATTAAATAATTAGCGGATACTTTCGTACCTTCCCACTGAACCAACTTTGGCTAAGACAATTTGCCAAAGTTGGTTTTTTCGTGATCGAAATGATCCGGCACAAGCTAAAAGATAATATTTCCACATTCGGTAAAAACGATCACCGTATTTCTCTTTTATTTCTCCCCAGTGGCTATGAAAATTATTAAACCAAGCCATAAGGGTATTGTCATAATAAGGCCCGAAATTATGCCAATCTTCAAGGCGAAAAATCCCTTCGGCGCTTTTCGTAATCTGGGCGGCTGATGGTAACATGCTATTTGGAAAAATATATTTGGCAATCCAGGGATCGGTACTAGAGGTAGATTTATTTCCACCAATGGTGTGTAAAAGAAACAGCCCATCGTCTTTTAAACAACGCTCAACCACTTTCATATATTCACGGTAATTCTTTTTTCCGACGTGTTCAAACATACCGAGGGAAACGATACGATCAAACTTATCTTGCACGTCTCGGTAATCTTGGAACCTTAACTCAACCGGTAGCCCGGCGGCACGAATATTACCCAGTTCCACCTGCTCTTTAGAAATAGTGACACCAACCACTTCGACACCATATTTTCGAGCGGCAAAGATGGCGAAACTACCCCAACCACAACCGATGTCCAAGACTTTCATGCCGGGTTTTAAACCCAACTTACGACAAGTTAAATCTAACTTGGCTTCTTGGGCTTCATCTAAAGATTTAGCATCCTTCCAATAGCCACAGGTGTAGGTCATTCGTTTGTCCAACATCCTTTCATACAGATCATTGCCGATATCATAGTGCCTTTCGCCGACAACTCGTGCTTTGCGTTTGGTTTGTTCATTTAAAATTTTAGATTTTATATAACCACCAACCAAAGGGAGGGATGGGCGAATCTTTTTATCTAAGTTGGCGGATAAAATATGACTAAAAAATTCATCTAATTCTTTGACATCCCACCAACCGTCCATATAACTCTCACCTAAAGCGAGAGAACCACCGGATAATACCCGACTGTATAATTTGTCATTATGTACCTGAATATCCCACGGACGATCACCGTTGATTTTAACATCGGCGTAGTCCAATAAATTTTGGACAGCTTGTTTCATATATTAAAACTTATTTATACTTTTAAAACGATGTCTATGATACCAACCCGGTCACTTAACTCCAAACCCACTGACAATTCCTTGTACTTATCGCCATCGCCAACTCGTCCAACTTACCCATACCCGGGTACAATAAGGCTGTATAAAGCTCGGGATCATTATTTTTACTAATCCCGCCTACTAGCAATGGCAGTTCTTGGACAACGTACAAGGCTAAAGATTCTAGCCTCTTTTGCTCCACCGTACGCCCCCGGGCGAGCATGATTTGTTTCACTATTTCTAAAGTATCTTTGTAAAATTCCCCTTGTTTAGAAAATTCTTTAAATAATACTGCCTGTCTCTTCATGAATCGCGGGGTACAAGTTTCATCAAAAGTAGCGAGAACTACTTTTGAGTTATGAAAACTTTGTTTTAAAAAATTTAACACCCGCTCTTCGTCCTCATAAGCACGCCTTAAGGCTTCGGCTCGTCCTAATTTTTCAAAATAGTAGTAATTAGTGGCGTGCATCCTACCAGGAACCCAAACTAAAACTTTTTCTTTTGTATATTGTAAAGCGAGATCAATTATAGCCACAATATTATCTGGGGTAAACAACTTATTAGTGAAACTAATACCAACCCAAAGATTGTGGTTCCGGTTATAAATTTCAGAAAGCTCCACTCCAACACTGTCTTTTAAAATGGCTTCTACCCCAGACATGTTAATATTATTTATCTCTTAAAATTTGTGCTTGGTAAATAGCCGCTAGAACTTGAATCGTGCCCATGACAACAAACAGGATTGAAAAGGACACCCTGCTGACTATAATACCTCCAATAAGCATAGCGATGCCAGTAATTATCTGGGCTTCCCCACCTGCCAACCCCCATTGTAAGCCATCGTGACGACGGTCCTCATGACGAGCATAAAGGGCATTCCAAGTTGGCGTAGCGAGAGCCGCGGCGACACCAAGGCCAGCTTGGACAACAAACAGGTGCCAAGGTGCAGAGACAAGGAGAAAACCAAAGGTAAACAAAGCATTCAGAGCATAACCTAGGACCATAATTTTTTCTTTATTGTGCTTCTGGTCAGTAATTTTACCAACTACAATATATAAAACACCAGTAACGATTAAGTAGGTCGCCCAGGCCCAAGCAATATCTAACACATCGCCACCGACTCTTTCGGTAAATACCGCGAACAAGGGACCAAGCATGCCTTCACCAAAATACCAAACATTGGCGCCATAGAGCAAAGTTTTCATGCGAAAGTTTAGAGCCATAGTATTGTCTATAATTTATTTTTTAATGATTCTATAATCTTCTTTATTACCGACAATCCGGACATAATATTCGCATCCATCAACAGCAATCTTCTTGCATTTACAAAATGTAAGGTTCTTGTGGGTATTCCAAAAAATCTTATCACCACAATGCACGCATTTGTAGTAGGTTTCCTTTTTGGATGTCATATTATTTTGTGAAAATATCAATATACCTCCGATAAACATATGTTCGATCGTAGGTTTCTTTTACGTCTTTCACATCAAGAATGCCGAGCCTTATGAATCGATCGATAAGTTTTTGAGATCCAATGCGAGAAAATTTGGTCCACTCCATTATAGTTTTACTAGAAATAATGGGTTGAGTATATAATTTTCGCAATACCAAGACACCACTTTCCGATTCTCTTTTTGCAAGCGCTTGAATTTTTGCCATGTCATCTTCTCTAAGTTTGGTGATTTGTTTCGAGACAAATATAGAATCATTGGCCGTTTCAATTACACCATCAAGAAAAAAATCAATCCACGGTTCAACTTCTCCAAAGTGATAACCATGTAGTTTCTGATAGTAAATTTTTTGGTG
>DATDYA010000001.1:0-13773 GCA_035289165.1 Patescibacteria group bacterium | reverse complement strand
GGCTTTTGAGAAAAAATCTCATAATCGGTTCGAACTTACCGAAAATTTTCTAAAAGCTAATATTCATATGGTGGAATTGGCTAACGAGAAAACAAATGAAGAAAATCTTCATTTGTTTAAAAAAGTCGGTTCGAACTTTTTAATTAAAGATCGAACCGTACTTTTTGAGCCACGCTCTGCGTGGCGAACCCTTTCAGATTCAGGATTTTTTGGGGGAAATTCAGAACAGACGGCACTTCGTGCCGACCATATTTTTGGTTCCGAACCCGATTTCGTTTTTTGGCGGAGAGGGAGGGATTCGAACCCTCGATACAGTTTTAAGGCTGTATAACACATTAGCAGTGTGCCGCTTTCGACCAACTCAGCCACCTCTCCAAAAGGCTGTCTGGCCTTTTAGGTGGTCTAATTGTAGCAAAATTAAGAAATATGTCAACCTAATCTAACCACGAGCCAAGACCACCCCCCGAACTTCCCTTACACCATTCTCTTTTAAAATACGGGCACATTCATTCATAGTGGAGCCGGTTGTAAAAACATCATCAACTAGTAAAATCTTGCTCTTAACCGGGCTAGTAACACACTCAAATGTACCCCACACATTCTTTTCTCGTTCTAGCTTATCTAATTTAGCTTGTTGTTTCGTGTACTTTGTACGCCGCAGACAATCCTGGCAGATAAAGCCGTGTTCCCGGCCGACATTTTGAACGATTTTCGCGACCACCTCACTTTGATTAAAACCCCGCTCTCGCTTTCTTTTCTGGTGCAGTGGCACTGGCACCACCAGCCAGTCTTTTCCTAGATCACCAAATAACAAAAGAAAATTATTTTCAATAACTTTTCGCCATAATTTCTGCATATCCAAAGTAAACGAGTATTTAAAACTATGGATCAGGCTTTCGACCGCCCGATGTTCTACTAAATTAAAAATAGCCACAACTCCATCGAGAGCTGTGGCTGACCGACAATTTTCACAAGTTTTACCTTTGGGGGATTGTTTCCCACAGACCGGGCAACGAAAGACACCAATCTCCTCCTTTCGCAGGCAATTTTTGCACCACCATTCCCCTTCCTTTCCACAGTCAACACAAAAAATTGGGAAAAGAGAATCTTTAAAGAATTGTATCGCCCCTCCTAACATGTTTTTACTCTTTCACCCAGGTAAAGGCATCCACCCGCCAATCCCCATTAAGTTTTTTCAGAGTTACTTCGGAACTGTAACGGGCCTCGGTTGAAACACCATTTTTTTCTGTTTCTTGCGTCAGGCTTACAACAACCTTAGAACTATCTTTTGACCATTCGGTCACTGCACTAGTATAAACCCGAGCTAAAGAACCGGAATAATCACCGGTCGGCGGACGACCAATACGAGTCTTTAAAGTTAACCACAAACTTGGCGTCGAGAGACTCTCTAAGTCGCGGATGTTATCATAGTTACTGTCAGTTGAATACGACCCGTAGCGCTCGAGAAAAATACGCGCCAAATTCTTAACAGTATTTTTTTCTACTTCTTCGCTGGTTGCCGGTTTTATGGGGGTACCGGCCGGTACTTCGCGTATCGGTGTTTGGTTATTATTAAAATTTTGTATTTGATCGGTGCCAATAATATTGACCGTGCTAGTCGGAATGTCGGTTTTACTTTCTTTTTGCTTACGACTAATTAAGAGGGCGATACTAATACCCAATACCAAGAGAACAAAAACACTAATTATGATAAACAGCCTGGTGCGTAAAGATAACATATTTTTTACTTAAAAATTTAACCCATCTGTTCCTCAAAATCTTTTTTGGCTTTTTCAATATCCATTAACTGCTGTGGATTGGTGGTGACCAGCTGATCTTCGGTATAGGAAGCGACGACTTTAATCGCGGCGTGTTTCAAACCGGCAAAGAAAATACCCTCACCGACCGCACTTTCTAATAATAAATATTTTTCACTGTCAGTCAACAAAAATACTTTTTGGATCATATCTACTGAAGCTGGGGACTGGCGAAGCAACATTTGTAAGGCCGAGTTAGTGACAATCGCTTGGCCATACTGCGAACGTAAGAAATCGTTAACATCTTGGGTGATAGTAGTAACACCGAGATAATACTTGCGACAGCGTTTAACTAGAGCATAAATGAAACGAGCGGAGTCTTCGTGCTGCATGAGCCACCAGGCCTCATCAATTACCAGTATGCGCTTCTTACGCTCCGAGCGCACGACATTCCAGATGTAGTTGACAATAGCATAAATTGCTAACGGCCGCAGTTCGTCTTCTAAATCGCGGACACTGAATATTACCAATTGATTCTTGGCATCAACGTTGGTCGGCGAATTAAAGAGACCGCTGAAAGTACCATCGGTATATTTTTTTAGTTTTAAAACTAAATCATTCGATCCTTCCATGCCTTCCAATACTTCTTGTAAATCTTGCATAATTGGCGGGGCGACAACCGAAAGATCGGAATCAGACGTAATGTCTTTTTTGGCGTAGGTTTCGATAAGAGCACGATCGACTATTGAGTCCTCTTCGGTTGTAATTCCGCCTAACATGATGCGCAACAGGCCTTTGACCGTAATAACCGCGCCCCGAATGATATCTTCGACCGAAACTTCTTGCCCCATGGGACGAGGCAAGTCAAAAGGATTGACCTTACTTTCCGAAGACAAGGAGATGTTAATGTAAGTGCCACCGACAGCATCGCATAAATGTTTGTATTCCATTTCTGGGTCAATAACGATGACGTCGGTACCCATCATCATACTACGTAAAATTTCAAGCTTGATCGCATAACTTTTACCAGCACCAGAAGTTGCAAACACAACCATGTTAGCATTCTGCAAGGAAAAACGATCAAAAAGGATTAGGCTATTGTTGTGGCGGTTAATACCGTAAAGTATACCGTCATCCGAGGTCAATTCGGCCGAAATGAAAGGGAAGGAAGCCGCAATCGGGGAAGAATTCATGTTGAAAGCAATCATGAGTTCATCGTTGGCTAACGGCAGAGTAGAATTAAAACCTTGTTCAGCCTGGAATAGAACTTTCCGGCTGTAGATTAATTTCCCGCCAAAAATATTTTCAACATCTTCACTAATTTGATCGAGTTCCGCCTTATCTTTAGCATACAAAGTAACGTAAAAAGAAAATTGGAAAAAGTGTTCTATCCCTTGGGTTAAATCGTCACGTAAACCTTCAATATCTCGAAGAGCGGTTTCCCGAATCGGATCGCGCGGGGCGCCCTTCTCGGTATCAGCTGAAATTTGAGCTTCAAGGGCACCGACTTTATTCTTTAATTGTTTTAAAATAATACCAGATTTAACCGGATAGAAAAACATGGAAACATCCATGGTTACGGAAAGGTTAATAACTGGCGAACTCCAACCAATCGAAATATACCGCGGATAGCTAATGACAAAAATAGTTCGAGCATAAACATTTCCTAGCTGGAGGAAATTACTTTCAACATTGAAGGAAGCCGGAGCCATTAAATCACGAATGGAAACCGTGCCCTCACGAAAAATTCGCTCCTCCTCAAGGGTCAACAACTCTTCGGCCGATTCTTCCGCCAGCTTACCTTTTTCTTTTTGTAACAAATTAGCCCGTGCTTTACTTTCTTTGATCGAAGTTCCTGGTTTAAAAGCCATAATAGTTTAAATATTTTCTATTTGCATTTTTTCAAGTGGCGCCAACGGTTCGGATAAGGCGATATCCGGATTATATGTCGAATACATCAGTTCAATTAAAGACTGGGTATCTAAACGCACGACTTCGAGCCCCATATTAGTTAACCCTGATTCGACTTGTCGAATACGCATATCCAAATCTTTCTTACGCTCTAAAAATCTTTCTTCTTTTAATTTAACAACTTTTACCGGATTAACAACTTCACCCAAACGACTGAAAAATCCTTTTTTCTTGTTGGACAATGGATCGTAGGGTACGATAACAAAAAACTGTTTGCTCATTATTTTCCCCAGGTCCACCAGTTCGGCGACAAAAGAACGATAATCGGCAATCTGCGCGCGCAATAACTCATTCGTCTGTTTTCTTTCTTGTTCGATTAATTTGCTTAAATACGGCTTAATATGCAACTGCCGTGACTGGATAACTACCTGGAGAGGATGGTCCAGTGAATTTAAGAAAGAAACATAGGCCGAGATGATAGCGCTTTGCTCATCATCATTTTTTAAAGCAAAGTTGATGCTCGAGACCAACAACACCGCCCGTAAAGTTCCGTCTTTCATAATAAGCGTGTCTTGCTTCACTTCGGCCACCGGCAAGTGGTGCTGGGTAGCGGGCAAAGAATTTTTCTTTTTTTCTGCTGACTTATTTTTCATAAAACTTTTTACAAGTTATCCTCTGGTTTGTAATACCCACCAGTGTTAACAATGAGAGATAGATCGCGAATCCGATTGTAAGACAAAGACTTAATGGCTTTAGCTTTTTCCACGAGTTCGACCTTGTCCATTTTACGCAAGACATCCAGTTCGTCCTTAGAATAAAATTTATTCCAGAGCCGGCGGCTCGGCCGGCGCATAGTTTGAAAAATGTTCAAGATAAACAGATGAAACGATTGCCCGTTTATTTTAACAAATGCGAGGACAAGTGCAAAGCCCCCAATAAGGGCCAAAAGAAAAATAAAAAGCACCATGTCCGCCAGTTTATACGAAACAAACAAAATCAGCCCGGCACAAAGAAGAATAATAAACTGCCGAGTAGTGATCGGACCAAAGATTTTGTCTTCCACATCAATAAACTGCGGAACCACAAATTGATTTTGTTCGGCCATAAATTTAATTTAATTCTTTCTCCATTTGGACCAAGGCTTCAACTTCTGGCATCTGAATTGAATCTTTGGAGCTACTAACTACAGTTACTAGAGTAGCACCTTTTTGCAAGGAATTTAAGACTGAATGCAAACATTCTTGGAACAAAGGACTCATTCGCCAAGCGCTCCAAGCCTGCAAGAATAATATATATGATTCTTCTTTTAAATTTTTGAACTTTTGGCCCAGGCGAGTCGCCGCCTCGGCCGGATTCTTTGACAAGCGGCGGAAATCGGTCAGGGTTACGTACTTTAGTTCCTCAAGCGGACCCATTGTCTTCCCCTCGCCGACGATGTCTTGCATGGCGAGTGGTGTAGTGGGGCGCGAAATTGTAAACGATGGCTGAAGCGACTGAATCTTTGGTGCGACTGGTGGTTTTTTTTCTACTCCGGGCTCTTTATTTAAAACAGAATCTTTACTAAATTTTGGTTTTTCCTCTCCCAGATGGTCATTGTGAACAAAAGAATTAAATGGAGCGGCGGTAGTGGGAACGGGCGGAGGAATATATGGTTCCGGGATTTCATTCAGTTCGACCATGGGCAAGTTAGCAGTAACTGACTTCGGTATTTCTTTTTTCAATTGGTTAATATTTTTTACTAAAACTTCTTTGGTCAAGTCTTTACCCAAAAATTCTTGACAAACTTTTTCTAATTCTTCTGCTTGGGGCGCAGTCAAACCGAGACCGCCATCTTTAATCGAATGCAGAACCATTTCTTTGGTTTCTTTTGTTCCACGAACGTCCTTCAAACGAAGTTGAATAATACTTCGCAAACGATTGGTAAAATCTGGCAGAACCTTAAAAGACAACTTTTTCATGACCTCTTCAGCCTGGTCTAAACGTGATGGAGCAATTCCCGATCCGGTAGTAAAAGACGCTTTTTCTTCCAACGGAGAACGAAAATCTCCTTTAGATAATTTGACGGGCGTTGCTTTTACAACTGGCTTAGGTTCTTCTTTTTTAATTAGCGGCGCCACATCTTTAGGGGGTGTGGCCACAATTGGTGGCACAGACGATGGAGCAATTGGGGTAGAGGATTTTTTTAATTCCGAAAGCGGCACTTTGACAAAAGTACCATCTGGTTTTTTGACTATTACCATGATTTGTTTAGCGGCTTCATCTGGCATATTTATTCTTCTTTCCATTTAAACTTGCCTTCGGCTTCATCGTAGTAGTACATTTCGGTGATGGATGGGTCGTTGTATTCACGGGCTAAATTTTCTAATTTTTCAAAAACCTTTTGGACATCTGAATAATCTCCTGCGCTATTTTTTGACACTGCAAGATCCACTGCCACCTTTGTCTTATCCTTAGTACTTTCGTGTTTATTAGACAGATGAGAATTAACAAGTGCCAATTTGTTTTGAGTTTCTTTTTGTGTAATAATTTCGGACTCATTTAGAGAAAAAATCTGCTCTTGCATGTAGCGTTCTACAACCATCCAAATATCCTCTTCATCGACCTCAAGAAAAAAATCTACTAAATTGAACAGCCTTTCAACTGCGCCATCTTTATTATCAACATAATAAAATTTAAAATATTCATTATTTTCTTTGGGAAAAATAATTTTTTTTAGGCTCGTTTTATAATCTGCAACCTGAAGAGAATCGAATCCTAAATTTTTTATTTTTTTCATTTCTAAAATTTTATCTTTAAGTCTTATTTTTTCATCATCATTCTGTCCTAAGTTGCAATCTGCATTTATAAATCCGGTTTTTATTTTTGAATATGCCGATAATCTATCATCAAAAAAAGGAAGTGCATTTTTAAAATAAAAATATAATTGTAACAAAGGATCTATGTCTAACTTTATTGCTGTTACGACTTGTCTATTCAATACCGACACGACTTCTTCTGTGGTAAGTTCAGGTAGTCGGCTCCAGGACAACACCACAAACCATCGCCAATATGAAAAATAAAATGTTTTCTCCCCGCCTGGAAAATTTAAGAAAAAATCCTTAAGAATAAGATAGGTTTGCCTTGATTCTGAAGAACCAAAAATTTTATTACGAAAAACATTTTCTAATTCATCAATTCTTTTTACATCCAATTCTTTTCCAGAAGAATCTAAAAAAGATAAAAAATCCATATTATTTTTCTATTTTACTACCGCACGTTACCACCTGCTGCAATAAATTTAGTTAGGAGCGGCTTTAATCTAATTTTTAAAGCCTCATACGCCTCATGTTCCATATCACTTCCTAAGCCGTCAATGTAATTTTGGAAACCTGCTCTTGACGCAGGATCTGCTGCAAAATTAACTACTGCGGTATTAAAGTCGTCTATGACGCGATCGTTAATTTTGTCAATCCCGACTCGGGTAGTAATTTGTTTAGCCTTATTAGCAAATGTCGCCAATTCTTCCGGAATAAATCGTTGGATTTTACCAGATCCATTTCTATTTCTTACAGAAACTGGTGCTTCTACCATAGCACTTAGGCTCAATGTTTTTAAATAGCCAGCGGCCATCTTAGTGGCGGCACCAGTCGTAGTAGGAGCTGTAGCTCCGGTTACAGGATCAATAACTCTCTGGACAGGTGTACGTCTTAACATATAACGTGTCGAACCAGAATCAGGATCTATTTCGTGATTTACCACTTCGGCCCTCTCGCTAATACCTGACACAACGCCGCCTTCATCAACATTAAATCTTTCTCTCAACGCAGCATCTTTAAGGTTTCCTAAATTATTCTCAATCTCATCTGCAGAAGCAGCCACCCCAGCTGTTCTACTATCTTTTAATAAATCAATAGACAAATAGGCTTCTTGATCGCTCATATTTTCCACATCAACGCCTGCCAGCCTAAGTTTGTCAAGTAACAAGGCGTCAGTAGCACGCGACACCCATTTTTCTTCATGCCCTCGCGCCATAGTAACCGCTAAATATAATTCTTGTAGCTTTTTCTTTTCTGTTTCAGTATCACCAGCGGCGCGAGCTGTAAGAACTTTATCTGCCATTGCTCCGGCCATAGCTACTAACTCGTTACCGGTACGACCTTTAACGGACTCCTTCATCTTTTCAATTCTAATCGATTTAGCCTTTCTAAAAGCATTTTCGGCTCGACTTAAATCTCCTTGAGATTTGTATAAATTCCCGCGCGATTCCCATTCTTTTTCTTGTTTGGCAATATCCAAATCTTCTTGAACATTCTGGCTATGAGCACTGGCTTCACGGGCTGTCTTGGCCTTAAGATAATTTTGTATATCAGACTGACCTATCTTCCACTTTCCATCAGGTGTGACAGCACCTTTAATCTCTTTGTGTAATTGTTCTGTCCTTTTGTTTATATTTTGCTGTGCTTCTTGCCTTTGCTCTTGTGTGCCGGCATTCCTAAGGTCATTTTTATACTGCTGTAAATCAGCATCTGCCTCAATTAACCTACCCGCCTCTTTCGCTCTGTACGAACTTGCTTCTTCTTCAGTGGTAGCATAGTCAGCGACTTTCTTGTCTGCTCTTAGTTTGCTTAATCTAGCCTCTTCTCTTAGCCTCAATTTCTTTTTTCCAACAGGAGAATTAGTGGTGCTAATATCATACTGAGCAATTTCTTCCTGAAGCTTTGCGTTTTCTTTACGATCTTCAAGCTGCTTTTCCTTAAATTGTTTAGGTGCAAACGCAGCCATAGCAGCTCTAGCTTTAATTTTTTGCCAAGTAGAGTAATTACCAGTTGTATCATTTGCAATTTTTAATCTGTCTGAGGCAGTACGATTCCTTTTACCACGCCACCTAGCAGTGGTTTCTTTATACGTCGAAGCAACCTTTCCGCCCTGTCTTTTCCAAAATTTTCCACCAAAAGGCATGTTCATTAAAACTTTCTTTCGGGTAAATTTAAGTGCTGGCTTAACACCTTCTTTATACGCCCATCTGGCCGCTACTACACCACCAGCTAAAGCTGCCGCCTTCACACCAAGATTAGCGGCCTTTTGCAAACCACTGGCTCCAGTCGCCCCCAGTTGCCCAGCAACTTTAGCACCAACGAGCAGGATGCCAAGAGCAATTGCGAAGTTGGCCATCTGGTTCCAGTTCATCGCCCGACTCAAACCAGCAGATTGTCCACCAGTGGCGTCCGCGCCGGTAGTACCATCTTCAGTTTTTGGTATTTTTGTAGACGCGGGAGACGAACTATGGTCATAAATTTCAGCATGAATATCCCCACTGCCGACAGTAACAAAAGATAACCACAAAAAGAAAACTACCACCGGCCCCACAATAACATTGTTATTAAACTCGCTCCACCACTGACTGGCATACTTTTGGGTTTGGGGGATGACATTTAATACAAAGGCGAGCGGTGAAAAAATTATAGCGACCCAAAGAGTAACCATGCGCCCCAAAAGAATTACCAAAAATACCGCCATGACCGCCATGGCGGCAACACTAAAACCGACGGCAGCCACGGAAGCAATAAATACTTCACCTGGAGTTAGTTGGGCCCCCTGGTCACGACTAATCTGCAAAACCTTTTCTAAACCAAAAGCATTAATAAAATTACCTCCAGCGGTCGCCGCAATTGCATTAACAAAAGTGATCATGATAACTTGAGCAACATCGATGATCAAAGCACAAATAATGCGACTGAAGTTAACCAGAATAGCGGCAAAAACTAACTTCACCAACATTTTTTTCCACTCGTACTGTTCAATGCCCAAGATCGTGCCAAAAGCAATCAGCAAAAGCACGACCACGAAAAACATGTTGGCGAGGTCGCGCACCATCACCCAGCCATAATTTACCGCTCGGGCGTCAATAAACCCGTTATAACCAGCGATCTCGATGATGAAAGAGAGGATAAAAATTGCTAAACGGATAAAGAGCGAAGCAATGCCAAATAAAATAGTCGCAAAAGCTTCAAGAATCCACCCACCCGGATCATCTAAAAAACTAACTGCCTGGGCGCTATTTATCCCAACGAAGTATACGGTAATTAAAATTACAGTTAAAATAATAAAACTAACGATACCTAATCGTTTTTTTGGTACGATGAAATGCCCCAAAGCGACAAGCCTAGCTTTCAGAGCCACAACCATAGCAAATAGGTGAGTAATTGATGGCGTTATTATACCACACTTTGCTTTAAGGAACAATAAAATGGGGATAAAGTTGGATACTAAAAACCAGGCTGTAAAGCCTGGTGAAAATCAAGGTAAGTTATTCAATCGCTTTAGCTAAAATTTCCTGTTTAATTGCCTCTAAACCGCCGCCGACTTCGGCTTGGTATTCTGCCCTCAAACCCTCTAGCTTAATTCTTAATCTAGATTGCAACCCTGGGCTAGTTAGATATTGACTAAGGTTTTTACTATCATAACCAGAAACCCAGCGCTCAATATTACTGGCCAAAACATCCATTTTCTTTATCACTTCTTTGGCTTTGGTCTTACTAACCGGACTCCCCATGGCATCGTTGAAACGCCGTACTAAATGCAACAAGTCTTCAATATCTCGGACTAGACTCCGAGCAACAAAAGCAGCATTTTCACTCTCTATCCTTTTACCTCCCTCGTGAGTATTCGTTGGCATAATACAATTATTATATAATATTCATTACTAATGAATATTATATAATAATTGCGCTCACTGTCAATGAACGTTTAAGTTTGTCCATATCTTTGGCGGTTTCATTAAAAAACACAATACGGTTATTAAAAATCTAGAATGCAAGCTATTGATTAAGTCTCAATTTTAAAACTAAAATTATTACTAATAACCAATATATCCCCGTTATGTAGAAAAAACCATTGAACTGAATCTTTAAAAAGATGACCAACACCTTATATGCTTTGAGAATGTTTTTACCCTGTTCAACTTAGACATAGGCACGCAAGCGAAATGGGAATTGGATTAGCTGGTTTTGGACGTATTTAGGTATTTCCTCCCTATATTTTGTATGTAGTTTAAGTGATGTAGTATCATCACTTACTGTGATACTCTACTGATATAGTAATGTCAAGGGTTATCTTTTAGGCTAAAATATAGGATTTTTATGGCGACTTACTAAATTTTAGTATGTCAACCAAATACTGTATGGTAAGTCCTCGAACTGGTTAAAAAAGAAATACCCCAATAAGATCCCCCAGGGCTCACTCTGGTCAAGGGGGTATTTTGCTTCGACCGTCGAGATTAACGAGTTCCAAATTCGTAATTACATCGCTAACCAAAACACCCGCCGACCAGAAATGCCGAAGCAAATTTTGAGGAGTTTGGGGAGTTTCATAATTCAAAGCTCTAAAAGTGTTCACTTTTAAATTTTAGATAACACTGTGAAAAAATTTGTTGACAAAAGAGTCAAAAGAGGATTAGATATAGCTACTACTGAACCTAACCTGGGAGGCTAGAAATGAAGCGGCTCGGTGAGTGGTTCTACCAGGACGGTTGCTTGTTCAACAACAGAACAAAGCAACTGGTGTTCCTTGACAACCAGGAGGAAAAGGAGGTGGATAAAAAGTACATTACCTCTAAAGAATTCCTCGAGCTTGTTGAAAAAGCCCCTGTACCTAATCCCACAAAACCCATAACTCACCAAATACTCGCCCTTGAAATTACGGACCAGTGTAACTACAATTGTCCGTACTGTTTTGAAGGCGGTAGCTGCCATAACAGGCAGGTACTGGAATTCAAAATCGCCTGTGCGGCTATTGATGAGTTACCGAGTGGCAGTGAGCTGAGATTTTTTGGCGGCGAACCACTGCTACAATTCCCGCTAATCGTAAGATTAGTGGAAAGATACCCCCAGCATCGTTACTCCCTGGTTACTAACGGAAGTTTGTTGACCAGCGAAATGGCAACTTTTTTTGCGGAGCACCAATTCTCGGTCGGGGTTTCCTATGACGGACAAAAATGGCAAAAAAAATACCGCCACAACCCGTCGGGGAGCGCGATTGATGACTTTTACCACGCTATGGAGCTGTTTAAGGAGTCTGGATTGAAACCTGGGATCAGCACCGTTGTAACCCGGGAATCTATCCCGGATCTGTACGACATCCATTTGGAAGTCTTCGCGGATTTCCAAATCGGAGGCTGGGCATATCTATTGGCCTACAGCCAAGGGATGACCAACCGCGATATGGACGCTCTTAAGGATCAAATCCTGGCGATTGTCCATGACTTCCCGGCGCCACATCTTTTCAAAATCAACGACCTGAAAAAATGGGCAATGAAGGTCGCTGGCGAATGGCCTATTGCAGGATACTGCGGTGCCGGCATTTGTTACAGCGCCCTGACGGTGAGCGGAGAAAAAAGAGTCTGCCCGTTCTTCCTGCGAGAGGGTTCTTGCTACGGGCCCAACCTACGCCAGGTAGAAGTAAACTGTGCAAAGTGCGCTATCTGGGAATACTGCCGTGGAGGTTGCTATTCCCTGAATCGTTTCGGCTCTGGCAACACCCACCTCAGCCACCCGCTGGCGTGCAAACGCAACCGGGTGTACTTTGAAGCTGGTTTGTCAACCCACATCAAAACAAGGAGGGCCATGGTCAAGAACTAACTTCCCGAAACGGTTCCAAAACCAGGAAAGAGGCGATGAGTCAGAAAGAACGCGAGGAAAGGCGGGCGAAAATTCTCGCCCAGTACACGGAGGTGAACGCAGGTGGATCCTGCGCTGCTACCCCCTGCAGCACACCGTGCTCCACGCCGTGTTCGACCCCCTGTTCCACGCCCTGCAGTACCCCGTGTGGTGGCTGACGCGACACACGCGTTGACCTAGCCGCCCCAGCCGGGTCGGTAAATCCCGGTGCAAAAAGGACGGCTATCCCCACTGCCGTCCTTCATCATTATTTTTTAATAATTTTCCAATATCCATTACCAATTTCCCAAAATCTTTTTCTTTCGTCCAGCTGGCGCGAGCTATTCTTCTCAACGCTCGGTGTTTTGGATAACCTTCGTCAGGAAAAACAATAAATTTCTTAAATTCTTCGTTAATTATCACTGTTAAAATTTCTTTTAACTCATTTTGTTCTTCTGGATCTATAAAATCGTTTACGGATTTTAAGCCAAATCTTTTTAGGAATTCATCCCAATAAATATATTGATAAAAATACAAATGAAATAATTCGTGAATTATTATTGTTGGATAATTACTAAATGGATGAGCGATGCCGATCGAGATAAAATTTTCTTTGGCGTGGTGAAGAGAAATACTAGATAAATTAATGTAATACTTAAAATCTGCTGGGCGGTGGATTATTTTTGTAATCTTAAAAAAAGTCTTTAACACCTTTGCGATGTTATTGTCCATCCAGGTATTTAAATAACCGCTAAAAAGATCCACCATTTCAACTGATATACCAACCTTTTTGGTTTTATACTCGCTAACGCCCCAATTTTTTAATACATTCAAGTTAACTTTCCCCGACCAAGCGTTCACTTTCTTGTCGTAAACAAAATACATAAGGTTCTAATAGACTAACAACGTTTAAATAGCTTCTTATTTTTTTACCGACCGACTCTTTGCTAGTACCGTCATTGTTTCTTTAAATACCGGTAACTTGTACAAACTAAGTATATCATAAAAATGAAGTCTGGTAATTTACAATTGTACTTATCCACACCTCTCTTGAATTTTACTAAAATTTGTGCCACAGTACAGTTAGATAGAAATGAGAGCAAAAAGCCGGCTGGCATAACACTCTTGTTTCAAGTTTGCCAGCCTCAAAGGCTGGTTTCATATTTAAACCGAGTTTTGGCTAAAATAACCTAAAAAACGAACCGGGGGTATTGACAAAAAATTAAAACTGTGCTAAGATGTTCGGTTCGTTAATTGACAACCCTAGACTGCTTTGGCATCTTGAATACAGTAAGGAATCACCTAGACAGATACTAAACTGCCTTCAGGATAACAAACATTGTTCTTTACAATATAGGTGTTAAAACTCGGCCAAGCCGAGGGCGGGATTACAACCTCGTCGGTATTAGCGAAAAGCGCATAAGCAGAAACTTGTGCTCTATTTGCTAAGACCGGCGGGAGAAGTACCCCCG